>JAAWPV010000042.1 GCA_022800215.1 Oscillospiraceae bacterium
ATGGTGAGGGTGGGGCAGTCCTCTTTCCTGTAGCCGTATTCCATTGTGCCGAAATCGGCCACCTCAATATCGTAGGTGATGGCGCCGGGGTCCTCCGGGACCTGGCTCTTCCATTCGTAGAGCGGGGCACCATCCGCCAGAGCGGCAACGGGCAGCAGGCTCAGACAAAGAGAGAGGGCCAGCAAAAGGGATGTGAGTTTCTTTTTCATATACGTTACTCCTTACTTTCAAAGTTGCTCCCCACAGGGAGAAGAAAAAGCCATATTATTAATTATATAGAAAACTCTTTTTGAAAGCAATATGCTGGCTGCATAGTTGCGGGGGAAATCTATGCAAAACCCCATGGAGCGGAAGGCTCATGACAGAAGCGGAAGAGTCGGATATGATGTGGGCCCTGTTGTCCGGATGAGCGGCTGCTTGCTGGTATCATATATGTAGTTGTCCTCGGAAGCTTTCCGTGGATCGTTTCCGAAGGCAGCATGTTTACATCCTTCGAAATATCTTCTTACCAAGTATTCATTCGTAGTAATTCGGATATCTCGCTGTCAGGAAACGCTTGGCTTTATATGGCCAAGCGACCATTGACTTTGCTTTTCGTGAAAAGAATTGGCGCCGGGGCGCAGCAAATGAACAGGTGGGCGCTGGGGGCGCATTAAAAGGGGCTGACGGTGACCGTCAGCCCCTTTTTGGTCCGCTCTATTTACATTCTCTCACTTGCCCAGGATGGTCTCCACAGCCACCCGGCCAAAGTAGACCGCGGAACCGATGGCCATGCCGCAGCAGGGGTACTCGTCGCTGAAGAGGCCGCCGAAGGCCACCTCACCGGCGGCGTAGAGGCCGGGGATGGGCTGGCTGTTGGTATCCAGCACCTGAGCGCTGCTGTTGAGCTGAAGGCCGCCGAAGGTAACGGAGGAGCCGGGCAGCATCTGGAACGCATAATAGGTATCGCCCTCCACGGGGATCATATACTCGGCGGGCTTGCCGAAGTCGTCGTCGGTGCCCTTGGCGCACAGCTCGTTATACCGCGCCACAGTGGCCGTGAGGGTCCCGGCATCCACGCCCATGAGACCGGCAAGCTCCTCCAGGGAGGAAGCCTTATGGGTGAAGTTAGGGCTTTCGATGGTGACGCCCCACTGGACCATATTGTAAGGCTCAGCGCAGACGCCGTCCTTGGTGGAAGTGATGTAGTAGATGGCGGGGCTGCTCCGGCGGGCGGCAGCGGAGGCCACATGGGACTGATAGGTCCACTCGTCCACAAAGCGCTCACCGGTCATGTCCACGATCAGGCCGGACTCCTCGGCGATGCCGATATAGCAGTCGTAGTTTACGTACACCAGCTGCATACCGGGGTTATCCACCTGCTTGGCGCCGATAGCGGCAGCCATGCGGAGACCGTCGCCCACGTTGCCCATGGGCACGCCGGAGGCGGTGTTGGAAGGCAGGAAGTGCTTGTAGGGCAACAGGTACTCGTCCTCACTGTGGGCGAAGCCGCCGGTGCAAAGGATCACGTTCTTGGCGTTCACCGTGACCTTGCCACCGTTCTTCTTCTCTCCGATGACACCCACCACGGCGCCGCTCTCGTCAGTGATAAGGCTCTTGGCCTCGCAGTTGTAGAGGATCTTGCCGCCGTTGTCCTCATATGCGTTGGTGAGGGGCACCATGATCTGTCCGCCATGGCCGCTGGTCTGTCCGCCGCCTCCGGTCACATTGTGGACCCGCCAGGGGGTGATGGAGGAGTGAATGGGTTCTACGTTGATGAAGGGAACACCCCGGTCGGAGAGCCACATGATATTCTCCAGAGAGTTGTCACAGAACTGCCGGACCAGAGCGCCGTCCATAAGGCCGTCCCGGTCGAAGCTCATGAGGAAATCATACATCATGTCGGCATTGTCTGTGAAGTCCTGGGCCTCCTGCCACTGGGTGCCGGCACCCAGCACCTTGCCGCCGCTGCGGGTGGTGGAGCCGCCGGTGACGCCGGTCTTTTCCATGATCAGCACATTGGCGTTCGCCTCCTGGGCGGAAAGGGCGGCAGCCAGTCCGGCGGCGCCGGCGCCCACCACCAGGATATCGGTGTCATAGGTCTCGTCAGAGGTATCGTAGTCCACAGGGTTCTGGAAGTTGGCGGGATCGCCGCCGGCCTGGGTGATGCACTCAGTCACGGCGGCCTTGATAGCGGCGCTGGTAACGGTGGCGGAGGTGACGCTGTCCACCGCCAGGGTCTGGTGGTCCGTGATGGCAGCGGGGATAACCTCCACCGGAGAAGTCTTCAGGCCGTAGCCCAGACCATAGGTCTCGGTATGGGACTTGACCTCCACGGTCTTGATGGTAGTCTCGTCCACGGTGACGGCCACAGTCAGGTCCCCGTTGTGGCCTTTGACGGTGGTCTCATAGGTGCCGGGCACCATAACGTGCTCGGCGGAGACCGACTCGCCCCGGGCCTTGGCAAGTGCCTTGGCGGCGGCAGTCTTTGCGGCGGTGGAGGTGACGGTGGCGCCGGCGATGGCGTCGATGGCGTCGCCCTTCTCTTTGATCAGGTCGGCCAGCTCCTCCAGGTGGGCGCCGCCCACGGAGGGAGTCTCGCCGTCGCCGGTAACCTTCACGTCGGTGATCTTGCTCTCGTCCACGGTGATCTCCACCGTCACGGGGCCGCCGTAGCCTTGAGCGCTTTCGGTGTAGGTACCGGCGGTGTAGAGCTTTTCCGCCTCCGGCTCCTTCTTGCCGCAGGCGGCAAGAGAGAGGACCAGAGACAGTGCAAGGAACAGGGATAGCTTCTTTTTCATGTTCACATCTCCTTCTTCTGATTTGCGGATAGAAAGACCTTCTTCATCTTCCCTCCTGTGTTAAGAATATCACAGTATAGAAAATATTTCAATACAGAAACTCCCCGCACCGGCCGGCGCGGGGAGTTTCTTTGTATGTAGGCGTTCAGTCCTTCCAGTTACAGCGGACGACACACTTCAGGGTCACGCCGTCCACGGTAGCGGTGACGTTGCAGGTTCCCTTGCCTACGGCTACCACGTTGCCGCTGCTGTCCACGGTGGCCACGTTGGCGTCGCTGGAGGCCCAAGTGACGGTGGAGCTGGTGCCCGAAACCTTAAGCTGCCACTTGTCTCCCTCAAAGGCCAAAGTAAAGTCGGAACGGCTCAACGTCAGGTTTGTACTGGTACTGGGCGCGGTGGATGTACTGGGAGCCGGGGTATTGGTGGTCGCGGAAGAGCTGCTGCTTTCAAAGTTGCAGCGGAAGATACACTCTTTGCTGCCCAGCCCCTCCACCGTGGCGGTGATGGTGCAGGTACCTTTGCCCACGGCGGTGACACGACCATTAAATGTGACGGCGGCAATATTGGGGTTGCTGGAGCTCCAGTTCACTTCAGCCTGGGCGTCCGCGGGGGTGAAGATGGCCTTCATGTCATAGATCTCACCCGGATTTTTGAAGGTCAGGTCGCTGGCATTCAGTTTGAAATCAGTGGGGGCCACCACATTCACTGTGGGGACAGTGGGCTGGACCGAGGGGGGTATGGTGGGCTCTGTGGGGGTAGGCTCTGTGGGGATAGGACCGGCGGAAGGAGTCTGACTCTCCACCGTACCAGGCTGGGTGGGGATGGTGCTGGTGTCGGGACCGGGGTTGCCCCGGCCGCCGAAGAGACCCTTAATGATGGAGGCTACGATACATACCGCCGCCACAATGAGGGCCAAGGAGAGAACGGTGCCGATGATCCGGCCGATTGATACGCCCCCCCGGTTCCGACCGCCGCGACCGCCGCCGCGGCTCCCACCTCCGGCCAGGCGCTTTCCACCGCCGCCCTTCCGGGGCTCGTCCCCGTAATCGTCCTCGTCGTACTCCTCATAGCCGTCCTCGTCCGCCAGGTCGTCCCAGCGGCCGGTGCCGTCCTCATTACAGAAGGGGCAGTGCTTATAGGTAACAGAGTACATCTCTCCACAGTACTCGCATTTGATGAGATCGTTTTCGGAGCCTGTTCTGCGTGCCATGGTCTTCCCTCCGTTTTTATTTTCTCCCCATTATTTTACACGCTTCTTTCTTCATCGTCAACTTGATTGACGAAAATGTCATCAATTTGTCATCCTTTTCCGCCCCCCTCAGGGCTGGAAGCCACGGTAGACCTCCCCCGGTATCAGATCCACATGGCGCTGCCCGGCCAGCTCCTCCACCGTTACAAAAAGAAAACCCTTCTCATGCAGAGCGTCCACCACCCGGAGGGCCGCCTCCACCGAGGTCTGGTAGATATCATGGAGGAGAATGATATCCCCATCCTGGGCATTGGAAACGATGTGCTCAACGATCCGGTCCACATTTTTGTCGTTCCAATCCTCCGGGTCGATGGACCAGAGAATAATGGGAACCCCCGCCCGCTTTTTCACCCCGTTGTCCACCATACCATAGGGCGGACGGAGGAAAAAGCTGTCCATGCCGGTGATCCCGGCCAGCATATCCTGGGTCCGGCCTATTTGAGCGGCGAAATCAGTGGCGTTCAGAGCGGTGAGCTTCCTGTGGTCGTAGGTGTGAACGCCGATCTGATGCCCCTCGTCTGCCATACGTTCCACCAGGTCCTCGTTGCCCGGAATCATCTCCCCCACCAGGAAGAAGGTAGCCTTCACCCCCCGGAGGGCCAGGCCGTCCAGCAGGTCAGTGGTAGTGGAGCGGCGGGGGCCGTCGTCAAAGGTGAGGGCGATAAGGGGCGGCTCCTCCACCTCCAGCTCCACAAGACCCTCCGCCGTCACCGCCTGCTTCGGCCAGAGTGCCAGCAGCACCGCCCAGGGAAGGAGCAGGGTAATGCCCAGAGCCAGTGCGCTCCTTATCTCCGTTTTTTTCACGTCCACCCCGCCCTTTCATACTGCCGCAGAATTTTTCCATGGTTCAGTATGCCCAGAAGGACGGGGTTTTTGTTGGTAAAATTTTGAGATATGGCGGTCTCTTACCCCTCCCGCTCTTGCGAAATGGGCACCATTGTGGTAGCATGAGAGAAAGGGAACCGGTCATCCCGGCGGAAGGAGCTCCGGCCTGGATTCCCCTCACAGCGGTGGATTTCCCCCCGCCTCAGGTCGTAGACCACCGACCACACCGTATCCTTCCCAGCGGCGCGGTCATACTGGCAGATGAACCCTTCCCGGCCGGAAAGAAGGCCCTGCGCCGCCGGAATGTCCATGCCCCTCCCCTGTTCAGAGAGCGCCTTTCCCAAGGTTTCTGCCCGGCCGGCGGCCTGCCAGTCGTCCACCCCCGGAAGGTTGTGCTTCGCCATGGCGGGGGCATAAAACCGGTTTACCGCCCAGACGAAAGGCTGCTCCGAAGAGGGGCGAAGGATACTCATGCCCTGGGCGCAGCACTCCGCCACGGCGATGTCCCCTGTCCGGTCAGCCAAGGTGATGGTCTGGGCCGAGGCCAAGGGCAGATCTTGAAGCGCCTCCAAAGCCTGGGAGACGGAGGTACAGCGCTCCAGGAGCCAGCGCACCAGCATCCCGGCGTTAAGGCCCGGCTGTATCGCCTTGGGCGCCACCGCAGTCAGGCCCGCCGCCAGACCGCAGTCATTGACCCCGTCCTCCAGCTCCACAAAGGCGGTGGTGTTGCCG
The DNA here is from genome assembly GCA_022800215.1 of Oscillospiraceae bacterium. Classification (GTDB taxonomy): domain Bacteria; phylum Bacillota; class Clostridia; order Oscillospirales; family Oscillospiraceae; genus Vermiculatibacterium. The sequence goes on from JAAWPV010000042.1 coordinate 5,587, forward strand.
GTGAGATCATGGCTCTCACCATCGAAGCGATAGATCACATTCATATTGTATTTTTCCAGTTGAGGAAGAAAATCGGAGTTTCTGCCCAGCAGGACCTCCCCGCCGTTGGCAACGGCAAAGCAGGAACAGCAGCAGACCGGCGGCAGGGCGTACATGCTGAAGAGCACCGTCTCCAATTCCGCCTCCGCACAGCCCTGGCCCCGGGCAATGCCCCCGATCTCCTCCAATATTTGGGGGAAGTAACGCTCATAGACAGGCCGGCAGGCGGCGGCAAAGGCCCGCCTCTCCTCCGTGATGGGGAAGGGGATATTTCGCAGCAGAAAATTCCCGTTTTTTTCCAGAGCGGCGCCCCAGCGGAAGCCTGTCTCCCGGTGGGTCCCCTTAAAATGTGCATGATACATGATAGCTTGCTCCCTTTTCAAAAAAGTATGAGGCGGCCGCCTTATCAGGGAGATTATCAGAATAAAAATTTTATGTCAAGGCCATTTTTCTTAATTTTTTGCAGAAAGCGAGGACAAAAATAATGTTTCGCGAAATGAGAAGAAAAAAGCAGCTCTTGTTACAGGAGGAGACGGAAGCCATTCTGGAAAAAGGTACCTCCGGGGTGCTGGCCCTCAGCGGGGACGAAGGCTATCCCTACGCAGTGCCCATGAGCTATGTGTATCATGAGGGCAAGCTCTACTTCCACTGCGCCAGGGAGGGCCATAAGCTGGACGCCATCGCCCGGTGCCCCAAAGCCTCCTTCTGCGTGGTGGAGCAGGACCAGGTGGAGCCTTTGAAATACACCACCCTTTTCCGTAGTGTCATCGCCTTCGGAACCATCCGGGTGCTGAAGGACGAGGGGGAAATGTACACCGCTGTGGAGGCTTTGGCCCTCAAGTACGCCCCCATGGACACCCAGTCCCACCGGGAGGAGTTTATTCAAAAGGACTGGGCGCCCCTGTGCGTGCTGGAAATGACCATCGACCATCTCACAGGCAAGGAGGCCATCGAGCTTGTTCGAGCCCGGCAGAAATAGACTGGACGCAAAGAAGCAGGTCCCACACAAAATGCGGGCCTGCTTCTTTTTATTGTCCTCCGGAGTATTCCCCCACAAGGATCATTTATTTCGCCAGCTTCTTTTGAAGTTCCTCGTCGGTCAGGAAGTCCAGGGCGGTGGCTACCATGGCCTTGATGGCCTTCAGGTTCTTATCGTAGGCCAGAGGGGAGTTCACGTGCTGGAGGAAGGGCTCCTCATGGCAGGCGCTGCCGTCGGTATTGCCCACATCCATGGAGACATAGCAGGTGGGACAGACCTTGGACACGTTGCCCAGGTCGGAGCTGCCCGCGGGCGGCTCCTCGGTGGGGTCGTACTCCACCCCCAGCTCATCCAGATTCTTTGCCATCAGCGCAGTCAGCAGAGGATCGCAGCGCAGGTCGTCGTAGGAATTTTCAAAATACCGCACACTCAGCTTGGCCCCCGTCATCAGCTCGGCCCCTTTGGCGCAGTTGATGACCTTCTGGGTCAGTTCGTTGAGGTAGTCCCGCTCAGCAGCCCGGACAAAGAACTTGCAGACGCAGTGGCTGGGCACGATGTTGGGGGCCACGCCCCCCTCCTCGATGATCCCGTGGATCCGGGCGTCGGGGGTGATGTGCTGGCGGAGGGCATTGATGCCGTTAAAGGTCAGATAGCCGGCGTCCAGGGCATTGACCCCTTTCCAGGGATGGCCGGCGGCATGGGCCGCCACCCCTTCGAAGGTGAACTCCACCGAGTCGATGGCCAGGGTCCGGCTGTTGATCTTGGTCATGCCCGTAGTCAAGTGCATCTGGAAGACGGCGTCAATGTCGTCAAAGCAGCCGTTGTTCACAAGGTCCACCTTGCCGCCCCGCATCTCCTCCGCCGGGGTGCCGATGTAGACGATGGTGCCCGGGAAGCTGTCTTTCATACGGGCCAACACGTCGGCTGCACCGAAGGTACAGGCGGCGATCCAGTTGTGGCCGCAGGCGTGGCCGTTCTGATCCTTATTGGGGCCGTAACCGGGCAAGGCATCATACTCAGCCAGAAAGGCCACCTTGGGATGGCCGCTGCCGATCTCGCAGCGGAAGGCGGTGTCAAGGCCTCCGTAGGGCATTTGGACACGAAAGCCCCGCTTCTCCATCTCGCTGACCAGGAAGCGGGAGGAGTAGACCTCCTGTTCCCCCAGCTCAGGGTGCCGGAAGATTTCGTCACAGATATGGTTATAAAGTTCAATATTCTCCTGGGCCAGCTCATAGGCCCAGGCTTTCAGTTCTCTGACGTCAGTCATTTCTTGATCCACCTTTCTTCTTAGAAGCCAATCGCCACGGCGATGCACATAAAGACCATCTGGAACACCAGCATGATGCCAAAGAGGGGGGCCACAAACCGGAACCACTTGTTGGCCGGAATGTTCATAAGGCCGGAGATCAGGAAAATACCGTTGGGCCAGAACATATTGGAGTAACCGTCACCGAACTGGAAGGCCAGGACGGCGGTTTGGCGGGAGATGCCGATGAGGTCGGACAGAGGGGCCATGATGGGCATAACGGCGCTGGCCTGGCCCGAGCCCGAACCCACAAAGCAGTTGATGATGTTCTGCACCAGCAGCATACCGATGGCGCAGACATACCTGGAAAGGCTGCCCAGTGTAGTCGCCATGCCGGCCAGCGGAAGGGAGAGGCCGTAGATGATGGTGTCAATGACGCCGCCGTTGGTGAGCACCACCACGATGCCCCGGGAAAGGCCCACCACCAGGGCGCCGAACATCATGTCCCGGGCGGCCTGAACGAAGGCGTTAGCGATGTCGTTGGGGCCCATGCCGCCGCCCACGACGGCGGTCACCAGCATGGAAACGATGAAGAGGGCGGAAAGCTGATTGATGTACCAGCCCCACTGGGTGGTGCCGTAAACGATGAAGAATACGGTGATCAGAAAGCAAATGCAGCAGAGCTTCTGGCGAAAGTTCATATGGGCCTTCTCCAGTTCTTCCCGGGTGGCGCTGATCTGGATTTCCAGCTTGGTGCCGTAGAGAAGGGACTTGGTGGGGTCGGCGCGGACCTTGCGGGCGTAGCGCCAGACATAGAAGATGGCCACAGCCTCAAAGACAACGAGGATGAGGACCCGGAACACAATGCCATAGGGGTACTCCACCCCGGCGATGCCCATGGCCACGCCGATGGTGAAAGGGTTCAGAGTGGCCGAGGCAAAGCCGGTGGCCGCGCCCACATAGACCATGGCGCCGCCCACGATGGCATCGTAGCCCAGAGCCACGGCGATGCCCACGAAGGCAGGGATCAGGCCGTAGGTCTCCTCCGCCATGCCCATGGTGGAGCCCAAAATACCAAAGCAGATCATCAGCACCGGGATCAACAGCTCCACCTTATCTCCCAGTGATCGCATGATCCCTCCTACCATGGCATTAAATGTACCGTTTATCAGCAAAATGTTGATCCAGGCGTAGGCGAAGATAATGAAGAAGATGATGTCGGCCACCTCGTTGAAGCCCTGGGCCATGCTCTCAAAGAGCTCGAATGGTCCCACGGGCGTGGCCTCGGTGTAATGGAAGGAGCCGTCCACTACCACGGTGTAGTTCTGCTCATCCTGAACCCTGTCATAGGAGCCGGCGGGGATGACCCATGTCAGGATGGCAGCCAGGATGATGATGCTGAAAATCACCACGTAGTTATGGGGCATTTGGAACCCTGTTTTGCTTTTTGTCATTTGGAAAACCTCCGTCTCTTTTTTTACCCTGTTCCCCCGGGGGCTTTTTTTGACAAAAAAAGCCCATGCGTCAAGATAACGCATGGGCGAATATGATCCGTCATATACGCATAGCATTACACCCGACACAATTACCCCTGGGATAGCTCTCCTTTGGCGGGCGGTAAATCCGCCAAAGACAGTCTTGCGCCTCTTTAACGCAAGCCCAACCGCGCTTTTGACACGCGATTTCGGCGTCGGCTCCTTTCATTCCGTTTCACAGGCTTTCGGCCTCCGCGGAACTACTGATAGCAAACGCGACCTCTACCTCATAAGTAAATGTGAGGTATGGCATGATGATAACATAAGCTTAACCTCTTGTCAACATCTACATAGGGAAATCAAAAAGCCTCCCCGCTTGGGGGAGGCTTTTGAGCCTGCGTATTTATACTTCTTCCGTGGGATCCCGGTCTCCGTCCACGGTGGATAAGTAGCGGAAGAGAGGTACCAGCTTCTCCCACTCCTCCAAGATGTGGTCCTTCAGTGCCGGGGACCAAAGAAGGTCGTCATGGGGGCCCTCCCACCCCACCGAAAAGCCGCCCCGCTTGTTGTACCAAGGGTCCAGCAGCTTGCTGGGGGCTTCTTTGCGGCGTTTAAACTCTTTGCCGCTGAGATGAAGCTCCTCCGCCTTGTCTACCTGCCGGACCAGCTTTTCCATGGTTTTGGGGTCCCGGTCCATCCGGGCCCGGAGCTTCGCCAGGGTCAGGGGCTGGGCCATCCAATAACCCAGGCCGTAGCTGTAATTTTCGGGGGCCAGCTCGAACCAAAAAACCGGGGTACAGGCCCAGCGGTCAGCAGAGGGAGAGATGGTGAGCCACAGGTGGTCCTTATAGGGCCCCCGGCCAAAAAGCCGCCGGGCGTCCCGGTAGATGCGGCTCACCCGGCTCACCATGCCCAGTTCCTCATGGTTTTCGTTGAATGCGGTGTAGAGATCCCGGCACAGCTCCTTCATGGGCAACTCGAAAAGTTCTTTATATTCTGCCTTATGGGCCTCGAACCAGGTCCTTTCGTTGTTGAAACGGATCCCCCACATAAAATTCACCACAGCGGGGTCAAAACCTTGAAACATATTCTCTTTCTCCTTTATGCTTCCTCACACCTGCGGGGGCAGAAACAGGTCGCCGCCCGGGGTGGGGGCTGGCTCCTGGCTGGGGGCCGGATCCTGGGTGGGGGGCGTCTCCTGCTGGGCGGGAGGCTCGCTCTCCGGGGCTTGTCCGCTGCCCTCCGGGGGGAGAAGCTGGCCGCCATCGGGGGGCAGGACCACGTCGCCGGGCTGAGTGGACACAGGGGGCTCCACCACAGGCTCGGAGGGAGCCGGGGTCTCGGTCACGGGAGGCTCGCTCTCCACTGGGGCCACCACGGGTTCGGTACGGATACCTGTGGCGGGGTCGATGCCCCACATCTCTGCGTCTGCGGGGTTATAGAGCAGGACCTCATTTCGGACATAATACTTGGTCTTATAAAGGAGCGTGGTGGAGATGGTGTTTCCCTCGGCGTCCACCAACTTCTGGTATGTCTCCCAGCTGACACCATTATAGCCGGTGCGCTCCGAATCCTTCCGAGTGGTGCCCTGAGGCACGGTATCGTTGGCCTCATAAAGGGTCTGGTAAGGCTGTGTCACCACTCGATTGGTTGAGTATGGCTCCCCATGAATGCCGGTGGTGTCGGTACCATAGATCGCCATATGAAGGTATCGTTTATCGTCCATATACCCCTCAATTTTAATGGGGTGATCGGTGCTGTTGGTAAAGCGGAAGTCCAGACTGCCCTCCTCCTCATAATCGCCGTAAACAGTGGCATCCAGACCGCCGTTCACATAAGCCGGCTCATAGCGGTGGGCATAGCGTTCCACCGTCTCCAGATTGGCTTTCAGGGAGGCCCAATAGAGGGTGGAGGAAGCCTGGCAGATGCCGCCGGCCACCGTATCCTTGGAAAGGCCGTTCACATAGGCCGTGGCTTTGCCATAACCGTTGTCCACCGTATAGGGACTGCACACTTTATTAAAGGAGAACTCCTCTCCGGGCATGAGGATAGTCCCGTTGACAAAGTCAGCAGCCACCCCCACATTCATAATACGGTCAGAGGTCCCGGTGACCCGGGTGACGGCTTCCCCCAAAACATCCCGGAACAAAAGCCCGGTAAGCTGTTCGGTGGTCATCTGCGGCACGTCCAGCTGGAGCGGCACCCGGCAGAGACCGCCGTCAGCGGTGCCGGCCAGAGCGATACGGGCGGCTTCCACATCAAAATCCTTACCTGTCACCGATGGAATGATCTCCTTCAACTCGGGGTCAAAATAGGCTTCAGAGGCCACGGCGTAAATTTTTTCCTGGATGGCCTCGATATCAGGTTCCTCGGGCGGAGTCTCGATAAAGGCAATGGTGATCTGGTCCGGCCCCTCCCCGGTAATGGCAGAGCGCAGACCATTCCGAAATGCTTCCATATCCACCGAGGTGCCGGTGATCCCCTTGGTGAAGAGGATGGCCTCCTCGGTGACCTCGTAGGTGGTGGGCTGGCCGCTGGCGCCAGCTTTTCGGCTGATCTCGCTGAGGGCGGCGTCCACCTTGGCGTTGCCCGCCTCGGAGAAATAGATCCCCACAGGAAGATCCTTCCCCCGGGACAATAGACCGCCCAGGTAGGAAGCGCCCCGGGCGAGAAAGCTATTGCCGCCCACGCCGGTCTCCAGGGTGCCTTGGGCCACCAGGCCGGTGACGTCCAGCTCCACCCTCACGCCGCTGCCCGGCTCATAAAGAGCCAGCTTTTTTCCCTTTGTCATCTGGGTCAGACGGTCGGAGATTGCCTCCTCCGCCTGGGACCGGGTCATACCGGACAGGTCCACCCCAACCGCGCGGCTGTTGGGAGGCAGCGTGTCGCCTCCTACCATAGCGCATAGTACCAGGTAGGCAGCCAAAAGAATAACTATCACACCAACCGCAATGAGGGCGGCGATCTTTTTTCCCTTGTTGGGGTCAGCGGCCAGGCGCTTTCCGGCTTCGTTCTCCATGTTTATCAGCTCCAATGGGGCGCCCGGCGGCGCCGCCTAAAAATCACACAGCTCTATTATATGTTTTTCTTTCAAAAAAAGCAATAACAGAACGGTTACATCCCGATTTTTCCTTTTCG
>JAAWPV010000043.1 GCA_022800215.1 Oscillospiraceae bacterium
AAAAGGCGTTTAAGAGGTCTTAAAAGGACCGCTTAAACGCTTTTTCTTTTTTGCAGATTATGTGCAAGGTTTTCGCAGCTTGTGCGCAAAGCTACAGCTTCCCTCTTTCATCTTTTTTATTTATCAAGGCTTTCGCCGTTGATACACGGTAGCACGCCAGTCCGCTCAGAACTGGCTGAGATAGAAATCGGTCAGGAACCTTGTCACCGGAGTGACCGTGTCGTCGCCCAGCTGGCCGGAGCCCTTTTCGCTGTAGCGCATCTGGCCCTTGCATTGGGTGTAGGGCTTCCACTCCGCCATGGGCGTTCCATCCGCATCCGGACCGTTGGGATCCCCCGTCTTGATGAAATTGCTTACATAGTTGCAGATGTGCCGGGCCAGGTCGTAGTGCTTGCCCGTAAAAGGCCGCCAGCAGGAGGCCAGAGATTCAAAGACAAACCACAGGTCGGAGGAATGGAAGGTGCCGGGGTCATCCCAGCCGGGGATCTCAGGATCAAATACCGAGCCCCAGTTCTTCAGCTCCGGATGGGCCCGGGCCGTGGCCTCATAGTAGAGGCGCATACCCAGTTCCATGGGGCAGAAGGTGGCGTTCCGGATGGTCTCTTCCAGGGTATCGCCTTTGACCACCGTCAAAAATTCCTCCGCCCGGTCGCCGAACATCTCTCCGGCCAGTTTCTCCAGTTCCTCCATAGAGTTGACCTGGGGAGCTTCCCGGGATTCTGCGGAGGTGTTGCTCATCAGCAGGGGGACCATATGGCGCTTGTTTTTGATGAGCTGCTCGGAGAAATGGCCCACCTGACACTTGCCGTCGTTCACCGGCGCCCACATCTTTCTGCCGGGGCCCAGGCCGGAGCCGGTCCCCGCATAGTCCCGGAACAGATCCCGAAGCTTGAAGGCGTCAATGCTGCGGGCCTCCGCCAGATCTTTGATCCCGGCCCATCGGAAGAAGTCCACACCGTCCGCCTCGGCCTGCTCCAGGCTCCGGTTCATGCCGTGGCTGTTGTTTCCGCTGTAGCTGCCGTAGCGGATCCCGCTCATAATGATGGCCTTCTGGAAAAGCCCATCAGTCTGGGGGGAGGTGAGCTGTACCTGTACGCTTCGTCCGCCCGCCGACTGTCCGCCGATGGTGATGTTGTCGGGGTCGCCGCCAAAGGCGGTAATGTTCCGCTTCACCCACCGGGTGGCAAACGCCTGGTCCAGGTTGCCAAAATTGGTGGGAGCCTCCGGCGCCTCGGCCGTCAACTCCGGATGGGCCAGGAAACCAAACACGTTGAGCCGATAGTTGATGGTAACCACCACAATACCCCGGCGAGCAAGGCGTTCCCCATTGAACTCCATCTCGGCGGGGTTTCCCTCCACCAGACCGCCGCCGAAACACCAGACAAAGACCGGCAGTCGCTCCTCGGTGGTTTTTGCCGGGGTCCAGATATTTAAGTAAAGAGAATCCTCACTCATGGGAATATCCGGGTCCACATTCCACTCCCGGGAGTATATGTTGTCCGGATCCGTTCCGGGCCTGCACTGCATGCTGATGGGGGCAAACCTTGTGCAGTCCAGGACTCCTTCCCAATCCTTTGCAGGCTGGGGGGCCTTCCATCGGAGCTCTCCCACAGGCGGCGCCGCAAAGGGGATTCCCTTATAAGAGATGATCCTGGGGTCCGCTGCCGCCACGCCTCTTACCGCACCGTTTTCCACCCTTGTCTCTTTGATCATGCCGATCCCTCCCGCTTTAGATGTCCCTGCATATATCGTGGCCGGCCATACCGGCCGCAGGCCTTCAGACTTTCAGATCATAAATGGCCCTGTTTTCGGGTCTTTATATCATTGTGGACAGGGCAACGACAATTTTTCCGTGATTGTTCGAACAACTTTGTAGCAATTTACATTTCAAGAATACAGTCTTCCGGTCGCTTTGTCAAGTACATTTTTTGTTTTTGTATCGTTCAATAAAAATTTGTTCTTTTTATTGTTTATTTTGCCGATTTCAATTCGGATTTTTTCGCCGCATTTTATCGCTTGTGCTGTCTCTTTCACATACCCGCTTTCTTTCTATAAGCAATTCCTCTAATATGCCTATTCTTTTTTTGCTGATTTATATCCATATTGTCAAGACCTTTTTGCCTTTTCCCCGCAATTTTCTCCTCATTCTCCGGAATTGTATCTTAATTTGGGCTCTGTATCCCAAAATATGACCGTATAAATAATACAATTTCTGTTGACAAATACCAGACATCTGTGGTATTCTTTTTCATGAGAGGTAATGCCGCGCAGAAAGTTTGTATGTTTTTAGCTGTCTGTTCGCAAAAGCGTCATCGGAAGATCTATAAAAGGAAGGAGAGCAATGCGGAATGCAAGAGCAAAGCTGCTACATAGGCATCGAACTTGGTTCCACCCGGATCAAGGCGGTCTTGACCGGCAAGGGATATGAACCTCTTTCCAGCGGAGAATTTGTATGGGAAAACAAGTTCGAGAACGGTGTTTGGACCTACGGTCTGGATGAAGTCTGGCTGGGTATGCGGACCGCTGTGGGCGCACTGATCGCCGATGCAAAGGAAAGGGGTCTGGATCTCGGACATGTGGCCGCCATCGGTATTTCCGCCATGATGCACGGTTACCTGCCCTTCGGAAAGGACGACGGCCAGCTGGTCCCCTTCCGCACCTGGCGGAACACCATCACCGGCCCCGCCGCCGAAGAACTGAGCGAGTTGTTCCGTTTCAATATTCCCCAGCGCTGGAGCATTGCCCACCTGCACCAGGCCGTTAAAAACGGGGAAGGCCATGTGAAGGATATCGATTTCCTGACCACTCTGGCCGGATATGTCCACTGGAAGCTCACCGGCCGGAAGGTCCTGGGCGTGGGGGACGCCAGCGGCATGTTCCCCATTGACAGCGAGACCTGCGATTATGACATCAACATGCTGGCCCAATATGACGCCCTGATCGGCGGCAAATATCCCTGGAAACTGCGGGACATCCTGCCCCAGGTCCTGGTGGCCGGCGAGAATGCCGGCTTCCTGACGGAGGAGGGGGCCAAATTACTGGATCCCACAGGTACGCTGAAGGCCGGGATTCCCCTCTGCCCCCCCGAGGGAGACGCCGGCACCGGCATGGCGGCCACCAACTCGGTGGCTCCGGGCACCGGCAACGTGTCCGCCGGCACCTCGGTTTTCTCCATGGTCGTATTGGAGCACGGTCTTTCCAACATCTATCCGGAGATCGACATGGTGACCACCCCCGCCGGCAAGCCGGTTGCCATGGTCCACTGTAACAACTGCACCAACGAGATCAACGCCTGGGCCCAAGTGCTGAAAGGCTTTCTGGAATCCCTGGGTCAAAAGGCCGATATGAACACCATCTTTACCTCCATGTTCCGCTCCGCCCTGGATGGTGATGCGAGTGCGGGGGGATTGACGCTGTACAACTTCCTTTCCGGCGAGCCCGTGGCCGGGACTTCACAGGGCTGCCCCCTGCTGCTGCGGGGGCCTGAGGGGCAGCTGACCTTCCCCAACTTCATGCGGGCCCAGCTTTACTCCGCCTTGGCCGCGCTGAAGATGGGCAACGATATTCTGGCCGGTGAACAGGTCCGGATCGACCGGATCTTCGGCCACGGAGGGTTTTTCAAGACCCCGGTGGCGGGCCAGCGGATCCTGGCCGCCGCCATCCACGCGCCGGTCTCGGTAATGGAGACCGCCGGAGAGGGCGGCCCCTGGGGCATGGCGCTGCTGGGCGCCTACATGGTCGCAAAAAGGGAGGGCGAAAGCTTGGATTCTTTCCTGCAGGATCAGGTCTTCAGTGTTTCCGGCTGTACCACTGTGGAGCCTGTGGCGGAGGATGAGCAGGGGTTCGATACTTTCCTGGCCCAGTTCAAGGCCTGTCTCCCCGTGGAGAAAATGGCCGCAGAGCATATCAACCGATAATCTCATTCAAATAATGAAAGGATGATATCAATGAAGCAGCATGAATTCTGGTTTGTGGTGGGTTCTCAATTCCTGTACGGTCCCGAAGTCCTGGAAACCGTCGCTCAGCGGGCGCAGGAGATGGCCGATGAGCTCAGTAAGGCCCTCCCCTTCCCCCTGATCTACAAGGTGACCGCCAAGACCAACAAGGAGATCGCCGACGTGGTCAAAGAGGCCAATCACGACGACGCCTGTGCCGGTATCATCACCTGGTGCCACACTTTCTCCCCCTCCAAGATGTGGATCAACGGTTTTGTGGATCTGCAGAAGCCTTACTGCCACTTTGCCACCCAGTACAACCAGTCCATCCCCAACGAGGAGATCGACATGGACTTTATGAACCTGAACCAGGCCGCCCACGGCGACCGGGAGCACGGGTTCATCGCCGCCCGGCTGCGGATGCCCCGGAAGATCATCGCCGGATATTGGAAGGACAAGGCCGTTCAGGAGCGAATCGGCAGCTGGATGAAGGCCGCCGTGGGCGTGGCCGTCTCCCGGAGCATGCGGGTCATGCGGTTCGGCGACAACATGCGGGAGGTGGCCGTCACCGAGGGCGACAAGGTGGAGGTCCAGGCCAAGCTGGGCTGGCAGGTGAACACTTGGGCCGTGGGTGATTTGGTGAAGGAGATGAATGCCGTCACCGAGGCCGAGATCGACGCTTTGATGGAGGTCTACAAGGCCAATTATGACATTGCCACCGATAATGTGGGCGCCATCCGCTACCAGGCTCGGGAGGAGATCGCCATCAAAAAAATGATGGACGCCGAGGGCTGCAAGGCCTTCTCCAACACCTTCCAGGACCTGTACGGCATGGAGCAGCTCCCCGGTCTGGCCAGCCAACACCTGATGGCCCAGGGCTACGGCTACGGCGGCGAGGGAGACTGGAAGGTCTCCGCCATGACCGCCATTATGAAGGCCATGGGTGAGGGGGGCAACGGCTGCTCCCTGTTCATGGAGGACTATACCTATAACTTGGTGGAGGAGGCCGAGTACTCCCTGGGGGCCCACATGCTGGAGGTCTGCCCCTGCTGTGCCGCCGGAAAACCCCGGATCGAGACCCACCACCTGGGCATCGGAATGAACGAGAAGGACCCCGCCCGGCTGGTCTTTGAGGGTAAGGAGGGGGATGCCATCGTGGTCAGCCTCATCGACATGGGGGGCCGTCTTCGCCTCATTTGTCAAGATATCCACTGTGTCAAGCCCATCCTGCCCATGCCCAACCTGCCTGTGGCCCGGGTAATGTGGCAGGCGGAACCCTCCCTCACCACCGGTGTGGAGTGCTGGATCACCGCCGGCGGCGCCCATCATACCGTCCTCAGCTATGACGTTACCGCCGAGCAGATGAAGGATTGGTGTGCTATGATGGATATTGAGTTTGTCCACATCACCAAGGACACCACCGTAGATGGTCTGGAGCACGACCTGTTCCTGTCCGACCTGGCCTGGAAGCTGAGATAACGCCATGCTGAGCGAATTAAAACATCAGGTTTGGGAGGCGAACCTCCAGCTTCCCAAGCACGGTCTTGTCACCTTCACCTGGGGCAATGTATCCGGCGTGGACCGTGAAAAGGGGCTTATGGTCATCAAGCCCTCCGGCGTGGAGTATGAGGGTATGTGCGCTGATGACATGGTGGTGGTGGATCTGGAGAGCGGCGAGCGGGTGGAGGGAAAGTGGAAGCCCTCCAGCGACACCGACACCCACCTGGCTCTTTACCGGGCTTTCCCCTCTTTGGGTGGCATTGTCCACACCCACAGCAGGTGGGCCACCTCCTTTTCCCAGGCCGGAAAGGGCGTCCCCGCCTTTGGCACCACTCAGGGAGATTACTTTTACGGTGAGATCCCCTGCACCCGAAAAATGACCCCGGAGGAGATCGCCGGGTCTTACGAGTTGGAGACCGGGAATGTTATCATCGAAACCTTCCGCACCCGGAAGATCGACCCCGCTCAGATCCCCGCCGTGCTGGTCAACAGCCACGGCCCCTTTGCCTGGGGCGCCGATCCTCACAACGCCGTCCATAACGCGGTGGTTTTGGAGGAGGTCGCCTTTATGGCCTTCCATGCCATGGCCCTCACCCCCGGGTTAAGCCCCATGCAGCCGGAATTGCTGGATAAGCATTACCTGCGAAAGCATGGCCCAGGTGCCTATTACGGGCAAAACTGAATCCTGAAGCGGGCACAGCCGCAAAACGGCTGTGTCTGCTTTTGGTAAAGGCCCTTATAGCGTTGCCTTTTTCTATAAACAGGGATTTTATCGAAAATACGCCGGAACAAGGCCCAAAAAGTGGGTATTTGCCCGCCAAAGAATTGACGATTTACATGGAATGTGTTATGCTTACATCAATCGGACACTGAATAGAAAAGGGTGGACGCTATGCAGCCCAAATATCAAACCATCGCCTCTGAATTAAAGACGCAGATCCAAACCGGCAAATATAAAAACGCGAATATGCTCCCTACAGAATACGCCCTGATGAGCGAATATCAGGTGAGCCGTCAAACCATCCGTCAGGCCCTTGCCATTTTGGAACAGGACGGCTATATTGAAAAGCGCCGGGGCAGCGGCTCTCATATTCTGCATACCTATGGTCTCGAGCCCAAGTCCGCCTCCCCCCAACGCACCATTGCGGTGGTCACCACCTATATCAGCAATTATATCTTTCCCACCATCCTGCGGGAGATCGAAACCATCCTTTCCCAAAACAACTGTATGTCCCTGCTCTTTGCCACCCAGAACCAGGTCTCTGTGGAGCGCAAGGTCCTTCAGAATCTTCTTACCGCTCAGATCGACGGTATTATTATTGAAGGGACCAAGACCGCCTTCCCCAACCCCAACCTGGACCTGATCCAAAAGCTGCAGGAGAAGAAGATCCCTCTGGTGTTCATCAACGGCTGCTACTCGAACCTTCCCGATGCCACCTATGTGTTGGACGACAATGTGAGCGGCGGCCAGATGCTGGTACAGTACCTGACCGGGAAGGGCCACGATCAGATCGCCGGCATCTTCAAATATGACGATATCCAGGGCCACGGCCGGTACCTGGGCTATGCCAACGGCCTTCAGAGCTGCGGGCTGACCCTGAACGACGATCTGGTCCTCTGGTACAGCACCGACTATCTTCACACCCTCTTTTCGGACGATGTGATTCTTCCCATTATCGAATGCTGGAAGCAGAAAGGCTGCTCCGCCATCGTCTGCTACAACGACGACATTGCCTGCCAACTGCTCCCCATTTGGGCCAAGTGCGGCCTGTCCGTCCCCCAGGACATCAGCATCGTCAGCTTTGATAACAGCCACCTGTGCGAGTTGGCCTCCCCCCCCATTACCTCCCTCTCCCACGGGGACGCCAATGTGGGAAGCACCGCCGCGAAGAAGCTTTTGTCCCTTTTGAACGGTGGTACCGCCACATCCGAGCTGATCCCCTGGACCATCGTAGAGCGGGCCAGCGGCTAATCGAGCAGCTTTACCCAAAAAGAGGAGCCGGCGCTTCACTGCACCGCCTCCTCTTTTTGGCGTTATTTCCCATCACATATTAGTTTTGAAATTCGCATTGCCATTTTACAGATTCTTTCAAAAAAATTTTGTCTCTAAAGGGATATCTCTTGGGGGGCGATCAAAAAGCAAGCAGGATAACGGAATGATGCTGCAACCGGCGTCACTCCGCTCACTTCTGCCCGCAGTGCGGGCAGAAATAACACCTTTAATTTTCGTATGAGACACCGATTCGGGTCCATGGTAAACAAAAATAGCTGGAGAGGCTTTCCCCTTTCCAGCTATTTTTTGCTTTTGTCAATTTCTTTTGAAATACCGGTTCTCTGTCTTCTGAAAAGGCTTTTCTCAAAAGGTATCATAGGAAGATACCTTTAGGTGCTATACACCCAAACATAATAGTCAAAATTTACAGGTCCAAATGTTTATAAGACAATAATTTTTCAAAAAAGTGGTACAGCCACCCTCTGAACTCGGATTATATAGTGGAGGGATTTTTAAACTGCCCGTTTAACACCGATATAAGGAGGACGACCTTATGAAAGAATCTAAATATAAATCCTACGATGACCTGCCGCTGTTCCTCAACGCGGAGCTGGTAGCACAGGTGCTGGGTATCGCTCCGTCCAGCAGTTACGAGCTGATGCGCGAAAATGGGTTCCCGGTTTTGAAAATCGGAAACCGGATGGTGGTGCCTAAGGAGAAGTTCATTCAGTGGGTAGAAGCGAACACGAAGGGCGGCGGGAGATGATGGTGCTGAACAGCTCCCTTCCGCAAGGCAACTTTTTCTCGCTGCCCAATGATATCTTCGAATTTGAGTTATCGGCCAGCGCTTTTCTGGTCTACTGCTATCTCCGGCGGTGTTGATCGAAAGACTCATCAATGCTACCCAAGCTACGAAACCATCGGCGAAGCGGTAGGGTTATGTAAAAATACAGTACAAAAGTGCATCTGTGAATTGGTGGATGCGGATCTCGTCTGCACAGAGAACACTTCAGTCATTACCAAAAATGGGCTCAAGCATAATGGCACCCTGCTCTATACGATTCAGCCAGTCCAAGATGTGTTGGAAGCCCATTATCAGAATCGACTCCGCAAGTTGGAAGTGGAAACGGCGTTCACGACCCACAATGCTACCATCGGTAGGCAAGCATAGCCTCCGGCTATACGCCGGACGCATTCGGGGCGCTGCCCCGATCCCCCCCACCCCCAAAGGGGGGGAAAGGAAAGACAGTGAAGAGGAAAACTGAAATCGTCACCCTGCGGATGACACCGCAGACAAAACAGAAGATCCAAGAGCTGGCTGCGGAAGTCCACATGACGGTCACCGACTACCTGTGCATCTGCGGTCTGGGAAAGGAGATCATCCAAGTGGATGGTCTGGACCAGATCCTCTCCGAGCTGAAGTCCCAGGGCCGGAACCTGAACCAGCTCACCACCCTGGCCAACATGGGTAAGCTCAAGATCCTTCGGGGAGATGACCTGATCAACAGGTACACAAGACTGTATGAACAGGTCAGCCGGATCACAGCGGAGGTGAAATAGTGGCAACCTTTACCGCCATTCAAAACAAAGTCCAGAGCGGCGGCTCTCTGGGCCGGGCTCTGGACTATGTGAAACAAGAAAAGAAAACGCTCTGGGAGGAGCGTCAACTGGTTACCGGCTGGAACTGCGTGGCCCAGTCCGCCTACGATGAAATGATGACCACCAAGCGGCAATACGACAAAACAGACGGCCGAATGTTCTATCAGTTCGTTCAGTCCTTCGACCCGACGGAGGATGTGTCGCCCCAGGAGGTCCACGCCATCGGCCTTGAGCTGGCCCAAAAGCTGTTCCCTGCCTTCGAGGTCGTGGTAGCCACTCACATGGATACGGATCATCTACATAACCACCTGATCGTCAACAGTGTGAGCTGGAAGGATGGACACAAGCTCCATCAGAATGCCGCAGATCTTCAGCGGCAGCGGCAAATCAGTGATGAGATCTGTATGGCTCACGGGCTTCAGGTGCTGGAACCTCCGAAGAAGCATACGCAAGATAAGAAGATGCGTCCCGGAGAGTATCGGTCAGCAGTCCGGGGCGAGAGCTGGAAGTTTCAGCTCATGAACACCATCGACCTGTGTATGAAGAAGGCAAAAACCAAAGATGCATTTATTCAGGAGATGGAGAATCGGGGCTACCAAGTGAGGTGGGAACCCACCCGCCAAGCCATCACCTACACCACACCAAAGGGAAAGAAATGCCGGGATAACCGGCTGCACGAAAACAAATATCGAAAGGAGGTCATGGAGCTTGAGTTCCGAATCCGAGAAGCGATTGTCCAACGAAGAATTGAAGAAGCTGAACCGGCCGCAGGAGGTCACCACGCCCCCTCCCTCCTGTCCCACAGAGGAGCAGTGGGAAGAACTCCTGGATATTCAGGAGGCCACCTATCGCATATTGACAGCACAGGCCGATACGATGAAGGCCATGCAATCTACGATGTGGGCAATGAGATCACAGGCCGAGGCACAGACCAAGGAGCTACTGACGATCCGTCAGCAACTGGAACAGGCTGGGAGGAAGAAAGAGTGGCGGCTTTCGATGCCCAGGATACACCTGCCCCGTCCCTCATGGGCATGGCTCTGGGCCGTCCCGGTCACGGTGGGCTTGCTTACGATCTGGTACGCCTCGGACGCGCTCTGGAACAATCTGGTGATTCCCCTCTCCCAGCTGTTCCAGTAAGCGACCACATCGATCGAAAACGCCGAGCCGAGCTTCAGCGCAAGCGGATCGCCGCCGGTCACAAGGCAGATGACCATGAAGAACAGGCTCACACTGATCTCAGCCAGACCATGTGACCTGTCAGAAAATGGGACGGTGTAAACAAAAAAGGTCTGGCTATTTCCATCAAGGTGTGATATGTTGTCTTGCTACGAAAGGAGTGACGCAGATGCAGAAAAAGCTGCTTACCAATGGCAACATCTTCAAACGAACAGATGACCGCTGGAACGGCGTGGTGTGGTATCTGGATGAGCAAGGGCAGAGAAAGAGAAAATCTTTCTGTGGAAACTCAAAGCAGGAGGTCAAGGAAAAGATCACTGCCTACATTGCCGCATTCAACGAGCAACTCACCGCCTCGGACGAGTCCAAAGCCAAACTGGAGGACAGTATGACCCACTGGCTCCGGGTGTTCAAGTTCCCCTCTGTGGAGCGTGGGACCTATGACAGATTGGAGTGTACCGCCAAGCACCAAATCTACCCGCTCATCGGCCAGAAGGTAGTCGGGAACATTACCTCGGCGGATATCAAGGCTGTGCTGAATCACTGGATGAATGAGGGCTACGCCTACACAACGGTCAAAAAGGTCTACAATATTCTCACCGACTACTTCCGTTATCTGACCCAACAAGAGTTCATTTCCAAGAACCCCATGCTGGCAGCACCCATGATCAAGAAAGCCAACTTCATGGCCACCCAAGGCAAAGAAAATAAACCCACCTTTGAGACCGTCACCACCTTTTCTCCCTCTGAAATTGAACGCTTCAAAACCGAAGCCTCCTACACGTGGGGCAACGGGGAGCGGATCTACCAGCAGGCAGCGGCCTATACCCTCATGCTGAACACAGGTCTCCGCACCGGTGAAGTCCTCGGCCTTCTGAACAGCGACATTGATTTGGAACACAAGGTGATCCACCTCCAGAGGGGAGTAAAAGAGATCAGCCGCAGAGATGGAACCGAGGCCACCAGCGGCAGAGAGGTAAAGGTGGGAAAGCTCAAAACTGCCTCCAGCAAACGGGACGTGCCCCTCAATCAGGCCGCTGTGGACGCCATTCTGGATCTTCGCAGTGAAAGATACTTTGGGGAGGACACCCCCCTGATCCCAGACGAAAATGGCGACTATACGCGTCCAGTAAACTTCCGAAAGAGATACTACCGCATTCTGGAAGCCGCGGGAATCAAGCGAAAAGGCCTCCACAGCCTAAGGCACACCTTCGCCACCACCCTGGTCAATTGTGTGAAGCAACTGGATGGCACAATAAAATCCCTCTCCCCTCGCCAAGTAGCCGACCTACTGGGACACTCCACCAGCGAGATCACTGAGCTATACTATGTGAAGAAGGACACCTCCCGGTTGGCTGGGATCACCGCCGGGTTTGAACTCTGACCCATAGCAACAGTTGCGCCGCAATAAACAAAGAAAAAGGCAGTTCCCTCGGCTGGCAGGATACCAACCGATGGAGATTTTTTGATGCTTTTTTGATGCTGTAACAGACGGAACGGGGCGGGATCGTTGACAACCGATGGGACAGTTTGAGCATCATTCTGACATCACCTTCGGCCCTCCCAAAATCACTCCGCCGAAAAGGTATAGAAAAAGTCCCGGAATCGTAAGATTCCGGGACTTTTAATGGCAGGGGCAGAAGGACTCGAACCCTCGGCACGCGGTTTTGGAGACCGCTGCTCTACCAACTGAGCTATACCCCTATAATGGTGGGCCTTCGGGGACTCGAACCCAGGACCGACCGGTTATGAGCCGGCTGCTCTAACCAACTGAGCTAAAGGCCCGCATGGCACGCCTAAAAACAAAAGAAACGGCTTGCCGTCGCAGCTTATCGGCGGCAAGCCGCATCTTTATCTGGCTCCCCCTGTTGGACTTGAACCAACGACATCGTGATTAACAGTCACGCGCTCTACCGACTGAGCTAAGGAGGAATATAAAGAGAGGGTCTGGCCTGGTCAGGCCAGACCCTCTTTCTTTGTGTTGGCGTCACCTATCTTACCAGTCCGTCACCAGACAAGTATTGTCGGCAGGAACGAGCTTAACTTCCGTGTTCGGGATGGGAACGGGTGGACC
>JAAWPV010000044.1 GCA_022800215.1 Oscillospiraceae bacterium
TTGGAAAGGAGGAGCAAAGGAGCGGAACGCAGTTTTAAGGCGGCCCCAAAAGGGACCGCCTTGAAACGGAGTGGAGCGGATTTCGCTCCGACGTGGTGCAGTACCCGCACCTAAATCCGAACCGGAGACTTGCTCTAATGTAATGGTCTTTGTGCCGTCCTGATAGTTAAAGGTCAACACGATTTTATCATCATAGAGGTAAATTGCATTTACGAAGCTGTCAATCAGCCGTTGCCGCTGGTCGGGCTGGGAAATGTCGATACCCCGGAAGCGGTGAAGCCAAAATAGAAATTGCTCCCGGCTGATAGGCGGCTTTTCCATCTCCGCTTGCAGGATGGAGATTTCAAGCTGGGCCTTGGTTTCCTCCAATTCCTCCAACCGGGTCTTGGTGGATGGGGTCAAAATGCCCTGCTGGATAGCGTTCAAAAGGTTATCTATCCCTTGGGCCGTTTCGGTGAGCTGCCGCTTGAGCAGGGGCAAGCTGGTATTCTCCCGCCGCTGAAAGGCCACCAGATTGTCAGCCAGAGCCTCCATCATGCCATCATTAAACACCATGTTCATGGTTTCCGTCAAGACTAAATCTTCTATCCACTCTTTCTTGACGCTCTTTTTGTGACAGCCCTTTTTCTTCTTGACGTTGGCACACTTGTAATAGCGATGTACCGTGTTCGTGCGGCTCGTCCCGCTCTCGCCCACCATCGGGGCGGAGCAGTAGCCGCAAAACAGCTTTGTGGTCAAAAGGTATTCCTCCGCCTTGGCCTTTTTCCGGGCCGGGGCTTTTTTGTTCTTTACCATCCGCTCCTGTACCCGGTCAAAGAGGTCAACCGGGACGATGGCGGGGATCGCCCCATCCCGCACAATCTCCCTGTATCGGTATTCCCCGATATAGCGGCGGTTCTTCAAGAGGCGGGCCACAACATCAATCTTCAAGGGGCGGCTATTGCGGTCACAAAGCCCTTTCTCAAAGAGATAGTCCACCAGTTCTTTCATAGTGGCTCCCTTGTCGTACAGGGTGAACGCCTCCAAAACAAGCGGGGAGGTAACGGGGTCAAGCTGGAAATGCTGTTCCTTGTCGATGATATAGCCGATAGGCACGCCGCCGCCGTTGTACTTGGTCTTTAGGGCGTTGTCGGTCAAGCCCCGGATAACCTTTTCCGACAGTTCAGCGGAGTAAAATTCGGCATAGCCCTCCAACAGACTTTCCAGCAAAATGCCTGTGCTGTCCTCTGCTATGGCCTCCTTTGCGGAAACGACCTTAACGCCGTTCTTGCGAAGTACAGACTTGTAATGTGCGCTGTCATAGCGGTTTCGGGCGAAGCGGTCAAGTTTCCAGACAATGACCACATCAAAAAGCCCTTTCCCGCTGTCCTTTATCATGTTCTGGAAGTCGGGGCGGTGGTCGGTCTTGGCAGACAAGGCCCGGTCAACATAGGTCTTTAAGATGGTGATACCGTTCCGCTCGGCGTACTCCTTGCACTCCCGAAGCTGGCCCTCTATGCTTTCTTCCCGCTGGTTGTCCGAGGAATAGCGGGCATAAATCACGCCTTTCATTTGCGCCCCTCCTCCAGCATTTCCATCAATACCTCTTTCAGCTTGCTACTCATAGGGGATTTGGGGTCAAAGCACATATTCACGAATTGCCTTACCTCGTCGCTGGTCTGGGTCAGGGCTTCTATTACTTTCGGCTCGGCCTTGTAGGTCGTCCCCTGCTTCTGGTCGGTGCGTCCAAAAATGTAATCCATCGACACATCAAAGGTATCTGCATACCATAGCAGGGTTTTCAGCGGCGGCTCGGACTGTCCCTTTTCATAGCGGTTAATGCTGGCTTGGGTCGTCCCCACCAATTCCGCAACCTTGGCTTGGGAAAAGCCTACGCTATCCCGAAGTTCTTTCAGTCTCCCGGCAACAATGTCCATGCGGGTCACTCCTTTCGTATGTCTATATTATACAATAAACGAGTAAAAATGTCAATGCGAAAGAAGAATATTTTATCCCATGCCCCGCAGGGCATAAAAGCGATGCAATCCCCACGGGGCCAGCCTTTCCCATTCCTCAACCTATCGGCGGGGGATTGCATGGAGCGGAACCAACCTTTTACCCCGCCTTTTGCCCAGCTACCGACACCCACCCAGCCGCCCCACCGTGGCGGGCCACCCGGCCCAAAGGCTCACACCATACCACCCTCTAAACAACACGAGCGGCCCAACCGGGCCGCTCATTCACGTAAATGATTTAGTTGCTCGGTCAGGGTGTCAATCGCCTGTCCCAATCTTGCGATTTCCGTTTGCCCTTGGTCAATGGATTGCAACAACCTTAACAACTCCTCTCCGTTGGCCTCTGCCGCCTTGCGCCCAAAGAGGATATGATCTGCTGTGACAGAAAGCACCTGACACAGCTTTTCCAGAAGTTCCAGAGAAATACCTGAAACACCCCGCTCAATGGCACTCAAATGGTTGGGGGTAACGCCGATTTTTTCGGATAGTTCTTCCTGTGTATAGTGATGTTCTTCTCGGAGCTGTTGGATATTTCCTCCTACCCGAACATTGATAGGCTTTTTTGCTTGCAATCGTACCACCGCCCTTTGCCTTTAGTTTACTTGTTTTTAGCAAATCAAGCCACAGTGTGTTACAATCGAAAACTAACGATACTATATTGACTTTTCAATTCTGCTGCACTATACTAAGAGCGAGGCGGCGCAATCGTTTGCCGCAATATAAAAATCAGGAGGAAACACTTATGAAGAAAAGAATTTTATCCCTTGCGCTGGCCTTGGCACTCTGCCTTGGGCTGACCATCCCAGCTATGGCTGCCGAACCCGGATGGAATTTGGAGGTACAAGGAAAATCCGACGAGGAGATAGTCATGCCGCCCGCTTCCTACAAGTTGCGGAACTGGGTTGGGAACGAGGAGACCTTTATAGGACTGGGGGAGGCCAGCGATTCACAGTTTGATGTCAATGCAAAACTGGAGCAGGAGGATACGGTGCTTCTGAGTGCCGAGAATGCGTCTAATGTCACTGTTCAGGCATGGTCGGATCCGGAGGGGGACGGCATTTATGACCAGCGACTTTTCCGGCTTATCGACGAGGAAGAAGCGGTGGAAGTCATGCCGATCGCTACAGTCGGCCCTTTGGAGAAGATTGTTGAAAGTTCGGAGAAATACGAGGAATACAATACGGCTTGTGTCCTAAACGGAAGCGGCCAGCTTGTCTCTCCGGGCCCCATGCCCTCACTCCGGGTCGATAACGGAAGCCCTTGGGCAGAGGTTTCCATATCTGTGGATGATCTGCTCAAGCAATTTGGCCCCAATACGATCCTATTTGTCTCGTTTTACGACTGGGAGCAAGGGGCCAACGTGGGCTGGGCACTGCATTTACCCGGAAACAGTCTATCTAATGTACCTTCCACCCAGCCCAGCCAGCCCACCGCTCCCGCTGAACCCAGCCAGCCCGTCACCCCCGACGCTCCCGGTACTTACACCGTGAAGAAGTGGGACACATGGAGTACCATCTGCACCAATTTCTACGGCAACAACGCCCAGCGTTACGCTCTGATGAAGGCCAATAAGAGCGTGAAGTTGACGGAGGGGACTATCATCACCCTACCCGAAAAGCTGGGCAAGGATACCCTGATCCCCGCCCCCGTCTGCGCCGAGGGGGAAAAGCTCTACACCGTCAAGGCCGGGGACACTCTGGGTAAGATTGCTCTGGCGGAGTACGGCAGCATGACCCAGTATAAGGCCATTTTTGAGCGCAACAGCGACCGTCTGGCGAACCCCAATATGATTTATGAGGGCCAGATCATCGTTCTGCCCGTCATTTCGAAGTAAGTATGACATAACAGTAAGCATAGCGGGGGTGAAAATACCCCCGCTATGTTTCTATCTCTACAAAAAGTTGAGCCACCTTTTCAGGTGGCTCAGTTGGTAGAGCTATTCACTTTTTACGACCTGCGCCGTTCTTGCTGGGATCAACCATGATAAACTGTTGACCTCTGTGCTGCGTGGGGGGCAGAGGCTCACCTTTTACAACGGTTCTCTCAACCCCGGTACGACCACCACGGGGGCCAACAATTTCATACTGACCCGAACGCTCGGCTTTTTCACCGGGCTTGTAGAAATTGGGCATAGCGAACTCCTTTCCTTAAGTATTAGCACTCTCTTGTGTCGAGTGCCAAAGCAAGTATAGCACCACTTCCCAGAATTAGTCAAGCCCTCAGCACAACATCTTGTGTAAATTCAAAATTTGTTTACAATTTATGGGCAAATTTTGACGAAATGTGTTGTAAACTTTGTAGGCAGCGCCGAGACTACCAACTGCGCTATTAACTCGAAAAACGTGTTATAATATTTGTGTTATTCCATTATACGATTTTCTTGACAAAGATAATCGCCTGTGGTACACTGTTATTAGGAGGTATGAAAAACCATTTGGAGGAAATAGAAGATTCTCCGCTATCAAGGCAACCGACAACTCCAAAAATGTCTTGATTTTGCATATCACAAACGCCAAAAAACTGCAAATCGTCACCAAGGTATTCGGAGTGCTTTGGCATGACGGATGGCAGAAATAAGCGAAGCCACGCATGACACAGATGTTGTGCGGAGCGGGTGATGTGTGAACAGGATTGATTTTTACGCTACACCCGCCGGGTGTAGCTTTTTTATTCCCAAAATCCATCTTATCATATCGGAGGTTCAAAAAATGTATGATCCCAATCTCGCCGTCCTTGAGGGTCTGGCTCTGTCAAACTCAACCCTTGCAAACTTTGAAAAGTTGGCTCTGGAGCAGGAGGTTCCGGCTGAGCGCAAACCCAAGGTTATGAAAGTGGAGACCCGTGAAGGCACCACGAACTATACTTTGTTGTATCCGCTGGCAGGGCTTCTTATTGTCGCTCGGGTCGAGGAAGTGACCCCGACCATTACCAACGAGAAGATTGTAGCAGCGGGCGGCATGGTGATGGTGGAAGCCGTCAACCTGCGCGCCCGCACGTGGAAAAACAAGCAGGGCGAGCTACGCCTCTCCATCAAAGCAGACAAGATCACCCCTGTTGTCCCGACTGCGCCCACCACTCAAACCAACAAATAATAGCAGCGGTGGCCTCTGGCAAGGCCAGAGGCCACCCAAGGAGGTAAATTATGAACTTTGGATTTTTCGTCTTCACCGCCCTGCTGATTTCCATGATCTGTGGCGCAATCTATCTGTTCAAACAGGTTTTGGACAATGTTCAATTCAGCAAGAATCCCAAGGTTCAGCGTGCTGCGGAGATCGCTGTTAAGGTTGCAATCGGCCTTTTCGCCTGTATGCTGGTGTATGTGGTATTCAAGACCGCCCTCATTCTCCTTGCGCCGCTCTTTGAGCAGATGAACACCGCATTTGACGCCGCCGTTTCCAATCTGTTTGACTTGCTGGACAAGTTTATTCCCTACGCCGTCCTCGGTGGTATAGCGGTGTACTGGTACAAGAACAAGCACCCCCACCCCGCCCCTGTGGATGATGATTCTGTGGAGGTGGAAGCTGCCGAGGCCGAGGCTGACGAATTACACGATGACTTAGGCGGCCTTGTTTTTGAGGCCGTGGTGGACGCTTCGGAGAATATACCGCTCAAACGCCCACGTGATCCCGCTGGTATCGAAACGGGGAGAGACAAGCCTTATCGGATGGACGGTATCATGGCAATCCATCAGTTCAACGTTGACACAAGCGGCCCCCTTTCTATGAGCGATAGAGAATTCATCATGGATGATCTTCAGCGTCATATTAACCAACGGGGAAAAGCATACCCACAGCTATGTCGGGATGGATATGCACCTATCATCCGCAATGTAAAAGACAACGGTAATTTTGTTATGGTTGAGGTCGTTCTTTACTCTGAGCGGTATAAGGGCAAGATCAAGGCCCGCCGCAAGGCTCGGATCGCCCACAAGCAGAAGATGGCTAACACGAATGACAAAGACTTTTGAGCCTTTACCCTCCATTCCGATTTTCCTTGACGCTAAACTACTGCGGGCCGGTTTCCCCTCGTACATCGAGTGGGAAACCGGCAGCAGTACCCTCCACCATGGCCTGATTGCGGGAAATAGCGGCTCCGGGAAGTCAACCCACCTTATGCTTTGCCTTGCTAAAGTGCAGAAGTATATGCCACGCTCGACCCGGCTGTACCTAATGGACTTCAAGGGGTCGGATGACTTCCGTTATCTGCGTGATATACCCAATGCCAGATATTACGCCCATGACAAGTGCGTGGACGGTCTCCGGGCCTTTAGTGAGGAAATCGAATCCCGGTTACAGGACAACCCCGACAGGTCGCCGCTCTTTGCCGTCTTTGACGAGTACGCCAGCTTCATATCGTACACCACCATAGCGGATAAGAAATTGGCTTCTCAATGCCAGATGTGGCAAATGAACGCAATATTTATGTCCAGAGGGGTGGGGGGATATTGCTGGCTATGTACCCAACGACCTGACCAGAGTATCATGCCCAGCGGCGGGGCCAGAGATCAGCTTGGTGTCCGGGTCTGGTGGGGACGCTTCTCCTCCACCGACGCTGCTCAAATGATGTTTGGGGATATGTATAAACAAATTCCCGAAGATTTTGACGGCGGCGTGGGACATGGAATCGCCTACATGGACGGGAAAGGACTGTTTGAAGTGGTGGCCCCCCGCATAAGGCGCATGGACGCTGTGAAAGACGCTATTGCCGACCTTGTTACCCGCTGAAACTCCAAACCGGGCCGGGCGGCGGCGCAAGCCGCAAGCCCGCCCCCCGGCGGGGCCGACAGGCCCCAGCCGGGAAACCTGCCCAGAATCTAATTAGGGCAGAGTTGATGTACCAGAGGAAAATACCATGGACTACTACCGACCAATCTATACCAATGACAGCCTGACCCTTTCCATAGATGGCCTTGTCATTGACTACTACATGAGCAATCCAAAAGATCGTGATGAATTTGCCAAAATGCTCTCCACCCTCGACCTGCGCTATGCCGTCAATAGCCGCCACTGGTCAAGCGTCCGTATCGGGACATTCCGGGAAAACCTGACCCTGACCTTTGCAGACGGCAGCTCGTTCTACATCGGCCTTGGTCTGAACGAGGTCAAGCCGAACTTTGGGCGAATCCGCCTTGACGTAAATCCAAACCACTGCGTACGTCATCAAGTGTTTCAAATCATCCTCGGCTATCTGAATATGACGTGCAAGAAATTCCGCACAACGGTTCGCCGCTTCGACCTCGCCATTGACCTCGAAGCAGACCGGGCCGATGTGGAACTACTGAAAGACCACCGAGCCTATACGGAGATCCGCAAGAGCCAGACAGACCGCACACAGTATCTCGGTTCACGTTCAGCGGGAGGGCGAATCAAGCTATACAACAAGACCGTTGAAAGCAAGCTGGACGGCCCACCGCTTACACGGTTAGAGCTTACAATCGACCCCGCCACGCCCTATCAGGAAATCCGCTGGCCCAAGGCGTACGCAATTAAAACCAAACAGGCCCAGCTTGACGAACTGACCCACCTGACCGATACAGAGCGGGCCTTGCTGGATGGTGTTCTCGCCGGACACATCGACTTGACCCGGCTGGGCCGCAAGACCCGCTTAAAGCTGGAGCAGTACATGGGCAACTATGTCCAGTGGATCACCGTTTCCCCCTCGGACTATCGGCAAATCCTCAACCACCTACGCACCTTGACGGATTATCCCAATGCAGACCTCGGCGTTGACACGGTTCTTGATAAACTGCTTCGTCCTCAACCCTCGCTCCCTGCGTGGATAGAAGAAGCAGAAAAAAGTCCTGTTGACGACCAACTTGCCGTATAAAACGAGCGGTAAAGGTCACGGTGCAAAATACATAAGTCAGCGGAAACGCCGCCACCGCTGACCCCTTTTAAAGTCCGACCCCGCAGGGTCGAACCTTTGAAAGAAATTATATATTTCAAACCTATACTAAATATAGGGATTGATAAAAATGCGTAAAACCTACCCGAATATTCCCCAGCATGAGATGGACGCTCTTGCCCGGTGCCTGTTGCCCTACATTCAAAAGTTTTATGAGAGTGAGGAAGGGAAGCAAGCGTTTGAGGCTTGGAGGCGTGAGCAGAAGGCACAGGCCAAACATTAAAATGGGGGCGGCAGTATCAACCGATACCGCCGCCCTCTTTTCATCCCGCCGTTAGCTTTTTCTTTCGTGGCCCTCTCGGTTTTGAAGTGGGCCGCTTGACAACGCCGTTTCTGAAATGGGTGCTTTCGTAAGTCTCAAAATAAAGAACAAACCCGAACCCATCCCCAATGGGGGTTAGGTTCGGATTTGTTGTTCGTGGTGCGGGCAACAGGACTCGAACCTGCACGCCGTGAAGCACGAGAACCTAAATCTCGCATGTCTACCAATTTCATCATGCCCGCAAATGCCCATATAGTATACCACAAGAAAAACGTTCTCGTCAATCATTGCCTTCACGTCGGGGTCAAATAAGCCATATACTGATGTTGACCGGGTCTGCGCCCGGTGCGCAATCGACTTTTTTCGCAAAGGGTGTTATATATGGATCATCCATTTTGCCTCAGTGACCTCCGCCCCGGGCAGCGGGGGACTGTGGAGGCATTACATTCCGTCGGAGCCATGCGCCGGCGGCTTTTAGACATCGGCCTTATTGAGGGCACCAATGTGGAATGCCTGGGCCGCAGCCCCGGCGGCGATCCCGCCGCCTTTCTCATCCGGGGAGCCGTTATCGCCATCCGCTCGTCGGACGGCCGGGACGTGCTGCTCCGGGAGAGGTGAGCCCATGGGGCTCACACATTCCTCCACCGGCCTGGGGGCGGTGGACGGCGGACTGGTGATTGAAAAGCTCTCCCCCAGTGACCGGGTCATTGCCTTGGCGGGAAACCCAAACGTGGGCAAATCCACACTTTTTAACGCCCTCACCGGCATGAACCAGCACACAGGAAACTGGCCGGGAAAAACGGTATCCAACGCTCAGGGCCATTGTCAGAGAGGAGAACAGGGCTATGTGCTGGTGGACCTTCCCGGTACATACTCCCTTATGGCCCACTCTGCCGAGGAGGAGGTGGCCCGGAACTTTATCTGCTTCGGGAAAAGCGACGCCGTTGCGGTGGTCTGCGACGCCACCTGCCTGGAACGGAACCTGAACCTGGTGCTTCAGACTTTGGAGCTGACCCCGAATGTCGTCGTGTGCGTGAACCTGATGGACGAGGCCAGGCGGAAGGGCATTTCCATCGACTTTGCCGAGCTGTCCCGCCGTCTGGGTGTCCCCGTAGTGGGGACGGTGGGGCGGAAGAAAAAGACCCTCAATGCCCTGCTGGACGCCCTGGATACCGTGGCGGGGGAGGGGAGGACATCCAAACCGCTGGTATATTACCCCAAGCGGATGGAGGAGTCCATCGCTGCCCTGGAGCCCCACCTCCGGCCTGTCTGCGGGGAGCGGCTGCCTGTTCGCTGGCTGGCGCTGAAGCTGCTGGAGGGGGATGGACCCTTGCTCCGGGAGGCATCCGCCTTCCTGGGGGTGGACCTGCTGAGCGATGAGCCCCTCATGGCCGAGACCCGGGCCCAGCGGGAGGAGCTGGACCGCTGGGGCTTTGGGGGCGAGCGGGTCCGGGATTTCATGGTCTCTGCTCTGGTCTCCGCGGCGGAGCGGCTTTGCCGGGGGGTGGTGCTCCACGAAAAGACGGCCTACGACCAAACGGACCGCCGGCTGGACCGGGTCCTCACCAGCCGGGGCACCGGTTATCCCATCATGATAGCTCTGCTGGCCCTGGTGTTCTGGCTCACCATCGTGGGGGCTAATTATCCCTCAGAGCTGCTGACCCAGGCTCTTTTCTGGGTCCAGGACCGGCTCACCGGCCTTTTTGCGGCCCTTCACGCCCCGGATTGGCTCCACGGAGCCCTGGTGCTGGGGGTCTACCGGACTCTCGCCTGGGTGGTGGGGGTCATGCTGCCCCCCATGGCCATCTTTTTCCCCCTGTTTACCCTGCTGGAGGACGCGGGCTACCTGCCCCGGATCGCCTATAACTTAGATAAGCCCTTCAGGGCCTGCAAGGCCTGCGGCAAGCAGGCTCTCACCATGGCCATGGGTTTCGGCTGCAACGCTGCGGGCATCGTGGGCTGCCGCATCATTGACTCCCCCCGGGAGAGGCTGCTGGCTATCCTGACCAACAATTTTGTGCCCTGCAACGGACGGTTTCCCACCCTCATCGCCGTGCTCACCATGTTTTTCGTGGGGACGGCGGGAGGCTTCGG
Organism: Oscillospiraceae bacterium; assembly: GCA_022800215.1. GTDB lineage: Bacteria > Bacillota > Clostridia > Oscillospirales > Oscillospiraceae > Vermiculatibacterium. The sequence continues at coordinate 10,255 of JAAWPV010000044.1, forward strand.
AGCTTCTGCTCTGTCCGCTATGCTGCTGACTCTGGTCATCCTGCTGGGGGTGGGCATGACCTTCGCCGCCACCCGGTTTTTGTCAGCCACAGTGCTGAAGGGAGCGCCCTCCTCCTTCACCCTGGAGCTGCCCCCCTACCGGAAGCCCCAGGTGGGCCGGGTCATTGTCCGGTCCATTTTTGACCGGACCCTCTTCGTGTTGGGCCGGGCGGCGGCGGTAGCCGCCCCGGCGGGGCTGCTGCTGTGGGTCATGGCCAATGTGACGGTGGGCGGCGCCACGCTGCTCAGCCACTGCGCTGCTTTCCTGGATCCCTTTGCCCGGCTCATGGGGCTGGACGGAGTTATTCTCATGGCCTTCATCCTGGGCTTTCCCGCCAATGAGATCGTCATTCCCATCATCCTTATGGCTTATCTCGCCCAGGGAAGCCTTTTGGAGCTGGACAGTTTAGCGGAGATGCGGGAGCTTTTTGTGGCCAACGGCTGGACCTGGGTCACTGCCGTCAACGTGATGATCTTTTCTCTGATGCACTGGCCCTGTTCCACCACTCTTTTGACGATCAAAAAGGAGACGGGAAGCTGGCGCTGGACCGCCTTGGCAGCTCTGCTGCCTACGGCGGCGGGAATGGCGCTGTGTATGGTCTTTACATTTTTTGCAAGGCTGGTGGGAGGCTGAGTGGCCTCCCACATCTTTTTCCAAAACAGTGTTTGCCTTTTTCCCTTATTTGTGATAAATTAAAGCTAACCAATAAAAATCCGGGGGGCGGGTATGTGAGAATTCAGGAATCCGCAGAAGATTATCTGGAAGCCATCTTGGTTTTGAAGAACGAAAAGGGCATGGTTCACTCTATTGACGTAGCTCGGCATTTGAATTTCTCCAAGCCCAGCGTCAGCCGGGCTGTAAAGTTGCTGCGGGAAGATGGAAAGCTGACAGTGGACGCTGACGGCACATTGGAACTGACCGACAAGGGCCGTGAAATCGCTGAGCGCATCTATGAGCGCCATCGGCTCCTTACACTTTGGTTCACCGAACTGGGCGTCAGCGAACAGCAGGCCACCGAGGATGCCTGCCGGGTGGAGCATGACATCAGCGCAGAGACTTTTCAGAAGCTGAAGGAGCATTTTGGGACCTGATGATTTTTCGGTAAGAGCGAAAAATGGGGTTGACAAAGCCCCTTCATATGTGGTAACATATCACTTGCGCTAAAGATAGCGCAAATGCACGAGTGGTGGAATTGGTAGACTCGCCGGCTTCAGGTGCCGGTGTTCGCAAGGACGTGTGGGTTCGAGTCCCACCTCGTGCACCAAATGAAGAAAA
>JAAWPV010000076.1 GCA_022800215.1 Oscillospiraceae bacterium
CCTATTGATCATCAGCAGTTTATTACCATCATGGGACGCCTCGCCCAATGGCTAAATCTATTTTTCTATAATACCGCAACAGAAATGCCCGAAGATGCTGTCAATATCATCGGATTGATGGACTATGCTAACTGGGCAAAGCCATCCGCTTGGCTCTTGTCTTTCAGTCAAACGAATTTTTTTGGACAGCCCATCACTCTCCTATGGGATTCTATTGACAAAATTGCCCCTACGGAAAGTACCACAAGGGATCAAGCTGCATACACGATTTACTATCTTTTGTCATATACCGGCATCCTCTCCGCCTAAAAAGTCAGAAGAACCCGTTAGCTTTGTGACTAACGGGTTCTTCCTTTTTCTTTCTTCTGTATTAATTTTTCTCTTGACAAACTTTTCCCTTTGGTATATAGTTCATTTTATGAACTAATTAAGGAGGGGATTTTGTTGCTAAATGAAGAATTGCTTTTCGTTTGGCTACAATTAGGAAATGTAATCGACAATCAGCGACTGGTCGCTGAACTGCCTTTCAATGAAGCGCTGGTGTGTGGGCTTCTCTCTCGAAGCGATGTACCGCTCACTGCCAGCGATTTATGCAACTTGACTCGTATTCTGAAATCGCAAATGAACGCTATTTTGTGCTCTCTGGAACAAAAGGGACTCATTAAGCGTCAAAAGTCACAAAACGACCGTCGGCAGATCGAGCTCTACCTACTTCCTGATGGAATCACACGATATAACGCTTCACACCAGAAAACATTGAGACTTGTAGATCTTTTGATTCAATCTGTTGGAGAAGAAAACATTCGCACTTTGATTCCCCTACTCAAACAAGTCATAATATCTTTTGACAAAATCCAAAAGGCGGTGTAATATATGCCCATTCGCATTGTCGTTGATTCTTCCGCCGATTTTGACCGCACAGAGGCAAAACGGCTAAATATAGACATTGTCCCTATGTCTATCCAATTTGGTGACCAATCTTTTCTGGATGGTATCAGTCTTTCCAAGGCTGATTTTTATAAGCAACTTTCAGAGGGCAGCGCGAATCCTTACACAGCACAACCTGCTCCGTCCGATTTTCTCCCATATCTTCAAGCCGCCAAAGAAGCTGGCGATGAGGTACTAATCATTACAATCTCCAGCGTCCTGAGTGGAACCTATCAAAGCGCTGTTATCTCCAAAACGATGTGTGACTATTCCCCTATCTATATTATTGATAGTCTAACTGCTACTGCTGGAATTCAAATTCTGGCTGAAGAGGCCTGCCGTCTCCGTGATTTGAGATACTCTGCTGCACAAATCACACAAGAGCTTGAGAACCTTAAACCGCATATTCGTATTTTTGCTATTGTTGATACACTGGAATATCTCCGCCGTGGCGGTCGGCTATCCAATTTTCAGGCCGGCCTGGGTACAGTCACAAAACTCAAACCCGTTCTCACCGTTCGGGAGGGCTCTGTCGTTGTAGTAGGAAAATCCTTTGGGCAAACTGCCGCTATGAAACAGATGTTAAAATTCCTTGACAGCCATCCCATCAGCGATAACTACCCTGCTATTGCTTTGACTTCTGATGATCCCACTCGAGAAAACGCTCTCATCCATGGACTGAACGTACAGTCCGGGTTGCCTAAGATCCTGCGTCACTGCTCTATTGGTCCTACCATAGGCGCACATATCGGTCCTGGCGCAGTTGGTATCGCCTACGTTGAGGAATAAATGTCCAATGTTATGAAAGCAAGCGACGGCCCGATTGGGCCGTTGCTTCTCTATTCATCCTCGTCCCACATCTCTGGTAGCATAAGCATTTAGTGTGCTTCCAACAGTATTTCCAGCCAAAAATTCATAATATCCCTGACTTCCTATCATAGCCCCATTGTCCCCACAGAGAGATAGCGGCGGCAGAAAAAGCTTATCTCCTGAAATTTTGCACGCCTTTTCCAAATCGCAACGAATCCGGGAATTCGCGCTGACTCCTCCGGCAATCGCAATCTTCCCATAGCCTTTCATTCTTGCAGCCTCCATTACACGAGGCACCAAAATATCACTGATCGCCGCCTGAAAGGATGCCGCAAGATCAGGTCCATTTAGAGGCTCTCCTTTCTGTTCAGCATTATGAAGAAGATTCAAAACCGCCGTTTTTAACCCCGAAAAGGACATATCCAATGGACAACCATCTACATGAGACCGTGGCAAGGTATATCGCTTGTCATTTCCATCTTTAGCCAATCTGTCCATAGGTCCTCCGCCAGGATAACCGATCCCTAACACACGAGCTGCCTTATCAAAACATTCCCCCGCTGCATCATCACGGGTAGCGCCCATGACTTCCATGTCGGTGTATGCCCTTACATCGACAATCAGCGTATTGCCTCCCGAAGCACACAAGCATGTAAATGGCGGTTCCAAATCTAGATGGGCAATATAATTGGCTGCAATATGTCCTCGAATATGGTGGACAGGAATGAGTGGCACCCTCAATGCCATTGCCACAGACTTAGCAAAATTGACCCCTACCAGTACAGCTCCAATCAGCCCAGGTGCATAACTTACCGCCACAGCATCAATATCTCTTTTTGTAAGCCCTGCATCTGTTAGCGCACGGTCGGCAAGTCCCGTAATTGCCTCCACATGTTTCCGCGATGCGATTTCCGGCACTACGCCGCCATAAATAGTGTGCATATCCACCTGAGATGCAATGACATCAGACAGTACTTTTCTTCCATCTGCCACCACAGCTACCGCTGTTTCATCGCAGGTGGATTCAAAAGCTAAAATATTCATTTTCTCCCTCTTTTCTTCCAGCGGACAATCTCGATTTTACTAAGCATTTTCTTCTATCCATTCTGGCGCGGGCTTCACTTTCTCGCCGGGATGAAGCGGGAGCTGAATATAGCGTTCCATGTGAGTAGGGGAAAAATAATCAGCATAAACGCTCCGATGTAGAGCCTCAATCTTTCTATCATCCTTCTCTGCTCCACAGTAAAGCGCATGAAACCGAACCCCAAAAAGTGCGCACTGATAATCAAGGGAGCGAAACCCATTTCGTTTATAAAATGCGATACGTCGATATCTTAAATTCATTTTCTCTGAATCCAAAGATTCCAAGGCTTCCGCCTCACAAAAAAGCTGTGCATATCGCTCTTTTAGCTGAATCAAGATCTCGGTACCAAAACCTTGATTTCGCTTACCGCGGAGGATCCCCAAATATTCAAGCAGTGCACTGCTCGGTTCAGAGGTCAACCACAAAAGGGCATATCCAACCGGCTCCGCTTCCGCCATCGCAAGAAATGGCTCATAGCACCCCATATCTATCAATCGCAGCATAGCCGATAATGGTTTCAGCTCAGAATGAGGAAAATCAAATCTCATTTCATCTTTGTAGAGAGCTGTAAGTTCTTCTTTATTTAGTCGTCTCAGTTCCATTTGTAAACTCCAACGTCATGATGATTGCATCTTCCTTGGGGTTTTGATAATAGTTTTGCCGGCGTCCCACTTGTACAAAACCATGTTTATAATAAAGCTGGATAGCTGGTTCATTTGTTGGGCGAACCTCCAAAGAAAGAAATGCCAGATTCTCCCTGCCAAACCTCACAAACACTCCCAAAAGATCATCCGCTATTCCCTGTCCACGATAGTCCTCCCGAACGGCAATGTTGTCTAAATATCCTTCGTCTGCCACCACATGGAGCCCTGCATACCCTAGTACTGCTCCATCAGGCCTTTGCGCTACAATAAAGGAGGCAATCGGATTATAGAGTTCCTCCTCTAAAGACACCTCTGACCATGGATCCGAAAAGCACTCCCGTTCAATTTGAGCAATTTCTTTGATGTGAGAACGGTCCATGGGAACCAGTTTATAATTTTTCATGATACCTCACCAAATAAAATCCTTATTGATTGCTCCCTTTAACTTTTAGCATCTCCCCAGCTCTTCCCTGCGGAAGAATCCGCCCGTAATGGTACAGCATAATCGACTACGCTTTCCATCTCGTGCGTCAACAACGTTTTGACCTGCTCCTCCTCATCTTCAGGGCACTCCACAATCAGTTCATCATGAACCTGTAGGATCAATCGGGCCTGCAGCCCTTTCTTCCGCATAGCATCTCGAACCCGAATCATTGCCAACTTAATAACATCTGCCGCCGTACCCTGGATTGGCATGTTGAGTGCAACTCTTTCTCCAAAAGCCCGCAAATTATGATTAGCAGATTTTAATTCAGGGAGCCCACGGCGACGCCCCATAAGCGTAGAAACATAGCCATTTTTCTTGGCTGTTTCTACGATTTCTTTTTGATATTTTGCTACCCCGGAAAACGTCTCAAAATACCGGTCCATATACTCTTTTGCTTCAAAGACTGGAACATGGATATCTTCTGAAAGAGAATAGGCGGAAATCCCATAGACGATCCCGAAATTCACCGCTTTGGCTCGACGCCGCATCTCGTGGGTAACCTCATCAACAGATACCCCAAACACCTGTGCCGCTGTTGCAGCATGAATATCCCCTCCGCTCAAAAATGCTGCCTGCATTGCTTTGTCATCTGCAATATGCGCCAACAACCGCAGTTCGATTTGTGAGTAGTCTGCATCCACCAACACATGACCTGGCGCCGCTACAAACATATAGCGCAGTTGGGACCCCAACTCGGTCCGTACCGGAATATTTTGCAAATTCGGCTCAGTGGAGGAGAGCCGCCCCGTGGCAGTAACAGTATTCTGGAAGGAAGTGCGAATTCGTCCATCCGAAGCAACGACCTTTGTAAGACCGTCCACATAGGTAGATTTTAGTTTAATATACTGACGATACTCCAAAATCACATCAATAATTTCGTGCTGTCCTCGCAATTTTTCCAGAACCTCAGCATTTGTAGAATAGCCTGTCTTTGTCTTTTTCACCGGAGGTAATCCCAATTTGTCGAAAAGAATGTGTCCCATCTGCTGTGTGGAGTTGATGTTAAAGGTCTCCCCCGCCAGATCATAGATGGCGGCCTCATCCAGCCGAAGACGTTCATCCAGCATTTCACCAAAACATGTAAGAGCCTTTCGATCCACCAGCACCCCCTCCCGCTCCATTTCAGCCAACACTGGACACAGTGGAAGTTCAACTTCATAGTAAATCTTGTTAAGGCCCATCTCAGAAAGCCTTCGATTCATTCCTTCCCATAGTGTACAAACCAGCATACAGTGCACACCAAGCGCCCTCTCAGCTTCTGTGCGGTCAGACAGCGGCGCAAATGCATCTGTCTCCATATAAACCTTTGCTTTGGGATATTCCTGATGGAACTGGCTCATACCCAGCTTATCTAGATCATAGCTTCCGTCCGTGGGTTCCAACAAATAGGCTGCTATCTCTGTGTCAAAAATAAAGCCGTCCGTAGAAAGTCCCTCACCCAGCAAAGCGTTCATCAGATTTTTTACTCCGTGGGAGACTTTTTTTATTCTGGAAGAAAAAAGCTCTTGCAAGAACGTATTAAAACTTTCCAGCTTATCAGGATAAAAAAATGCGGTGCGGGTTTCATTCTCAGACTCCCAATAGTCCACTGCCACAGCAGAAAAACCAGGAGCTACCATTACCCCAACCCACGGGGCAATTCTATAGGCCTCCAGTAGCTCCACCATCCTGGTATCAGAAGTCACCACTTCTATAGAAACAGATCCGGTAAAGGTTTCTTCCATGGCGGAATTCTCTTCATCTGCTTTTAACCCCAAACGATCAATCAGCTTTGCAAACTCCAATTTTAAGAGCAGTTCATACAGCTCTTTTTCTTTTACAGGCTTGCGTACTGCGTCTTCAGGCTTAAAGGAAATGGACGCATCTCGGCGAATAGTGGCCAACTCATAAGACATTCGAGCGTCCGACTCTCCTTCAGCCAATTTTTTTACCACGCCCGGTTTTGCCGGAGTGTCAGGTGCCTGCATGATATCGGGCATGGCTGAGTAAAGCGCTTCAATCGTATGATAGACCTGCACCAATCCCATAGCAGTTTTTTCGCCGATTCCCTTTACCCCCGGAATATTATCCGAAGTGTCTCCCATCAGGGCTTTCAGGTCGATAATATGGATGGGATCAAAACCGTACTCATCCCGGAAGGCCCCAGGGGTCATATTCCGGGTAATTGTCTGCCCCATACGGGTGGTAACCAGCTTGACGGTGGTTTTCGCGTCGATGAGCTGAAGAGAATCCTTGTCACCCGTAACTACCATAGTTTCCCAATCGGTAGCCTCATTCAAGCGAGCAATGGTGCCTATAAGATCATCGGCTTCCCATCCCTCTAACTCATAACGCAGAATGTTCATTGCATCCAATACTTCTTTAACAATGGGCACCTGAACCGCCAGTTCTTCGGGCATTGGCTTTCTTTGGGCCTTATAACCTTCATAGGATAGGTGACGGAAGGTTGGTGCCTTCAAGTCAAAAGTAACACAGAGTCCATCCGGCTTCTCCTCGTCCAGAAGCTTGAGCAGAATATTTAAGAAACCAAACACTGCATTGGTGGGCGTCCCGTCCCGGGTTGACAGGGGACGCACGCCATAAAAAGCCCGGTTCAAGATGGAATTGCCGTCAATGACCATCAATTTCATGTTTGATTCTCCTTCAGACATAGGACATATACAGTGTCTATAGTATACCATTCTTTCCCTTTGTGAGCAAGGAGAAAGCACGCTTTTCGCAGAATTCGTTATAGATTCTTAATAAATGCTCTATTGCAAAGTTACAAGAAGCAGGTATAATAAATAGAGAATTTAACACTAAGGGCGTGGATGCCATGAAATATTTTTTCCTTTTCCAAAATAAAATGGATGCGGACTGTTCAACGCGCCAGAAAGTTATTTTTTGGTGTTGGAACCTAGGTATGATTCTGCTTTCGGGTCTCGGCATCACCCTTTGCTCTCTTTGGTTAGGACTCGGCCCTTACGAATTCAGGCTTGCGGAAGGCTATGTAGTATATCCATTGATCTTTTTTCTAAATCTTTTTCCCGTTTTGCTCCTTATCCTGCTTTTTTATGGTATTACCGGACGATCAGGCCTTTCTTTCGGACTGACCTCAGGTATTGTTATAGCTCTCTCATTGGGCGATTACTATAAACTGATGTTTCGCAACGACCCGCTTATGTTTGCTGATCTTTTTCTTCTGAAAGAAGCCGGCAATATGGCAGGAAAATATCAACTTTTTATCAGCAAACGAATCGCTATTGTAATTTTCTTTATTGCAATCGGTGCTCTCTTTTTTCACTTTTTCGTTCGAGGCACCCTTCCCAAAAAGGGACGGGTTATTCTAACCTCCGTCGGAATGATCTCTGCCGCGCTTCTATCTCCTGTTATCTTGAGTGTAGATACATATAATCGCACCGCATACTATGACTTGCTTCCCAGTCGTTTGTCCGCTACTCAACAATATATCGCCCATGGCTCTATTTACCCATTTCTGCATAGCATTTCCGACGCTATCATGATGCCTCCCCGTGGATATGATGAGCAAAAAGTCAAGAATACATTGGCGCAATATGTTGACCAAGATATTCCAGAGGATCAAAAAGTCAATATTATTGGCATTATGCTGGAAGCATATAACGACTTCACAAAGTTCGGTGTTCCGGAATTAGCCACTGACGTTTACGAAGTCTGGCACGCCCTGGAGGATGAGGGCTATTCCGGAGACCTGCTCACCAATATTTTTGCCGGTGGCACTGTGAATACCGAACGTTGCTTTTTAACCGGTTTTTCTTCTCTTCCTAACTTTCGCGGCCCTACAAACTCTTATGTTTGGTACTTCCGCTCCCAAGGTTATCAAACGGAAGGGATGCACCCCTGTTTCGATTGGTTCTACAATCGCTTAAACATCAATGAATACTTAGGGTTTCAAAATTATTATTTTGTGGAAAATTATTTTGGAGAATTAACCGGAAATGATGTCGGCATGGACAGAATCTTCTTTCCTGAACTGATCAAATCATATCAAGCTGCGACTACGGACGGTACCCCCTATTTCAATTTTTCCATAACTTACCAGGGACACGGGCCATATAATAACGATATTTGCTGGTGGGGAAATAAAGGTGATTTTGTCAAGGATGATGGTACTTATACTGAAGAGCAGCAATATATTCTGGATAATTACTTCGGCTCTATCTATGACACCAACCAGCATCTGAAAGAGCTCACGGATTATCTTCGCAAAGATGATGCTCCCGTGATTCTGATTCTTTTTGGAGATCATAACCCTTGGATGGGTGATGGAAACTCAGTCTATGACGCTATGGGGATCAATTTTGATCTTTCCACCCCAGAAGGTTTTTACAACTATTATTCTACTCGATATATTATCTGGGCTAACGATGCCGCAAAAGCTAAACTGGGCACTGATTTGACTGGAGAGGGTCCTACCATCAGCCCTAATTATCTGATGCAAGAATTGTTTGATCTCTGCGGTTGGGATGGTCCTGCTTCCATGCGAGCACTTCGGGAAGTCAAAGCGCAAATCCCCGTCATCAACATTCCCACTCAGCTTTATGTGGAGAAGAATATTGTCACCGATACCCTCTCTGACCATGGACAAGCCCTCATAGACCGTTACAACAGTTTTCAGTATTACTATCAAAAGCATTTTCTTTACACCAACACAAAATAAATGTGTTTTGCTTAACATACAAAAGCCCCCATCCAATTTGGATGGGGGCTTTTGATGAACTCTATTTTCTCAGTCCTTCAGAGCAGGAACCGGAATATCATCCAGAGAGTCATAGTGGACAACATTTCCCTTTTCATCCTCCAGCGAAATTCCGCCTTCCTCATCTCCGGTGATTTTATAGGTGCTTGTAAAGTCCTCGTTCTCCTTCATTTCCTCCGAATTTATAGAAAATGCATAGGACACATCCGTATCATCCAGAAGGTCAACCGTCAACTGCTCCGCCCCCTTCTCGTCGTATCCAGTCGCTTTAACATGCCCATCCGCATCCACTTTCAGGAGCCAATAGCCACCGTCTTTCCGGTCCGAACGGAAGGTAAACTCCTCCTCTTTTGCCAGCTCCTCCGTGATGTCCATCTCCTGTCCATCCACGGTAAAGAGAGTATGTCCGTCCTTCCGGTCAATATTGACATCAGGCAAATCAACCTGTGTAACATCCAGCGTACCATCTTCATTGGGTTCCGTGACAACAAAAACGGACAGTTTTACATTTTCGATAAATTCCTGCCCAGCGGGACTGGCGGCAAAAGCACTGATACCCAGAGCGGCCGTCAAAGCAGTCGCCAGCACCATCACCCGAACCGGACGCCCAAAGGAAAACTTCTTTTTATTCTCTGCCATTGAGATCATCTCCTCAATTTTTTCTGTGCCCAGGGTTAAATGACCACAGGCCTCACGATATGATTTGGGATCGAACACAGCCATTCCCCTCCTTTTCGTCATCTGCCAAGGCAATTTTCAGCTTTTCCCTGGCCCGCTGCATACGTGTTTGAATGGTAGACGGATTAGACCGAAGGATCTGGGCTATCTCCTTCACAGAGCAGCCCTCATAATAGTAAAGATAGACCGGCAGGCGGTACTTGGTTTCCAGTGACATGACAGCATCCAGAACCTCTTGCTCCTCCCTCCGGTCCTCGGTTGGGCCATCCCAGCCTTCTAAGGGAACGGTTCGCCGCCGCCAGGCAGAACGAAGGATTTTTCGGCTCTCGTTCACCGTTACCCGCAGCAGCCAATGCTTCAGGTGGTCCTCACTTTCAAAGGCATCTTTGTGCAGATAAAGCCGCAGCAGAACCGTCTGCGTCACGTCCTCCGCTTCTCCCCGGTCCTTAACTGCGTGATATGCCACCCGGAAGATTGCATCACCGTAGGTTCGGGCTGCCTGTTCAAATACTTCCTCTGTCATGGGGAACCCCCTTTGCTAAGTTGAAAACGCGCTTTCATTATGAATACCCATCAACCGCTCCAAAAATCTCATGGGCACAAAAATTTTTGAAAAAAGCAGCCCTTTCGGGCCGCTCCTTCAAATTCGGACTTCCTCATGATCCCGTTTCTTCCCCAAAGGTATATATACCATGATCCACATGGTAATAAAGCAAGCCAAACCACCCACCACGTTGGAGATCGGCTCTGCGAGGAACACACCGTCCACACCAAAACCAATGGCGGGGAGCAAAAGAGTGAGTGGTGCCACGATAAAAACCTTGCGGAACATGGAAAAAAAGACTGCGCTTTTGGAGCGGTTCAGAGCCACTGAAACAGACTGCCCGATCTGTTGGAAGGCTTGACAGAAAAATGCCGCAAAGTAAATTCGAAATGCTTGGACGCCTGCCACCAGCAATTCTTCCTCACTGTTAAAAATATGGATAAAAAACCGAGGCATTAGCATGACCATAGCCCACATCACCACAGAGTATCCAAGTGACACCAAAGTGGTAAAGCGGATCCCTTCCCGGACCCTGCTATAAAGCTGAGCACCATAATTATAACCGATGACCGGCTGACAACCGTGAGTGATACCGGTCACCGGCATGGTGACTACCTCCCGCACCGAATTAATGACTGTCATGATACCCACATACAGCTCACCGCCCACCGACTGGAGGGTCGCATTGCAGAGAGCCTGGACCAGAGAGTTTGTCATTGCCATCACGAAGCTGGAGCTTCCCAGTGCCAGGATCCGTTTCACCCAATCCAAGCGGAGTCGCATGGCGCTGCGCCGTAGGCGCAGGACCGCTTTGGGTCCAGTGAGAAACCGCAACACCCACACCGCGGAGCAGCCCTGGGAAATGACTGTGGCCAGCGCCGCTCCCCTGACACCCAAATGAAGGAAAAAGATAAATATGGGATCCAGGATCAGATTGATGACTGCCCCTAAGGCCACCGTCATCATACCAATACGTCCAAACCCCTGGGCGTTGATAAAGGCGTTCATGCCCAATCCCACCATCACAAACAACGTCCCGCAGAGATAAATTGTCAGGTAGTCGTTTGCAAAACCGAATGTGGCGTCGCTAGCACCGAACAAATAGAGAATGGATCTTTTAAAAATAAGACAACCCAGGGTCAGTGTAACGCCAAAAATCAGAATTAGTGTAAAGGCATTTCCCATAACGCCCTCTGCCTCTTTGTTCTCACCCTTGCCCCGGTAAATGGAGCAGAGAGGCGCACCGCCCATACCGCACAGATTGGCAAAAGCAATCAGAATCGAGATGATGGGCAGGCACAAACCCACGCCAGTAATGGACAGACGGCCAATTCCCTCCATATGTCCCAAGTAAACCCGGTCCACAATATTATAAAGGATATTGATAAGCTGTGCCACTGTCATGGGCACGGCCATGGAAAGGATATTGCGGGACATGCTCCCTTGGGAATAATCGTTTTTCGCCATCGGTTCCTTCGTCTCCTGTCTCTCATAATGCTTTATAAGTATACCTGCTTTGCTTTTCAGTAGCAAGTGTCGGAATGGCCAAAAGGCCCAATGGAGAAATACGGATTTCTTGTCAGCAATGGCACAAAGAGAAGGGGCCGCCTTCTGGGCGGCCCCTTCTCTTTCAGCC
>JAAWPV010000045.1 GCA_022800215.1 Oscillospiraceae bacterium
CCCATCAGCCGGGCGGATTTCTGCAAACTGGCGGCACAGCTCTATAAAACGGTGGTGGACTACCACGAAAACCCATTCTCCGGGGCAAATGCTTCCTCCATCGAGCTGCCCACCTTCACCGATACCAACAGCCGCGAGGTGCGGGAGATGGCCTACCTGGGGGTAGTCACCGGCGTGGGGGCAGAGACTTTTGCCCCTGACGATCAGCTGACAAGAGAACAGGCCGCCGCCATCCTCTCCCGGCTGGCGGGGGTGCTGGACATCAATCTGGACAAGGCTGCCCCCACCTTTGACGACAATGGCTCCATCTCCCCCTGGGCCAGCGAGGCCGTGGGAGAGATGCAGGCCGCCGGTATTATGGGCGGTGTGGGCAATAACCAGTTTGGCCCTCAGGGACCTTATAGCTGGGAGCAGTCCATCGCCACCCTCATGCGGATCTACGATATGACGATGTAAGCTCTGCCGGAACATTTTAGCCATATCCTGATTGAATCAAAGAAAGGATGGGCGTTCCATCTCCCGCCTTTCCCACTTTCCGTACTACCGCTGCAGGTAAAAGGATGGAAAGATACGCTGAGATATGCGATGAGATCATCTACCGAACAAATAGAGGCAACACCTGTATTTTCAGGTGTTGCCTCTATTTGTAAAGATATGTAACGTTAAATTGAAAAGGGGCTATTCTTTAGTGAAAAGATGGCCTTCGGAGAAAAATAGATTAGAGTTCCTTTAATATTGGTTCATGGCCTTCATAGGCCGCCACATGGGTGAAGCCCAGCTCCCGGGCCAGTTCCGCCGCCTCCCGGAGCCCCTTGCCCACGTCCTGGGGCCGGTGGGCGTCGGTGCTGAGGGTGAGGAGCCTGCCCCCGCAGTCCCGGTAGAGCCCCAGCACCCACCGCCAGTCCTCCACCGTCCGGCCCCGGCAGGTGTTCAGCTCCACCGACTTGCCCTTGTCAATGACAATGGCGAAAATGCGCCGGAGCTGATCCTCGTAGCGGTCCAGGGCGGCGTGGTTGCCGTCCCGTTCGTTCATGTACCGCAAAGGGTAGATGACGTGGCCCAGACAATCGTAAAAGCTGAGCTTCACCATGTCCTCCATACAGCGGAAATACTGGTCCAGCACGGCGTAGCAGTCCTCGTCGGAGCGGTAATCAAAGAAGTAAAAGTCTTTCCCGCCCCCCTCGGCCCGGCTCAGGTTGTGGGCGGAGGCGATGACAAAGTCCAGCCTCGGGTGGCTGGACAGCTTTTGGGCGAAGTCCGGGGCCTCCCAGCCCTCTCCCAGCTCCAGCCCCATGCGGAGGGTGAGCCGTCCCTCAAAACGGGGCCGGGCCTGGGCAAACTGCTCTTCAATAGGCGCCCAGCGGAAGGAGAAGTCCAGATGCCCGTCGGCGGTGAGCAGGTCGCAGTGGTCGGTGAGGCACAGCTCGTCAAGCCCCTGCTCCCAGGCTGCCTGGGCCATGTCGGTGAGGGGGGCGTACCCGTCAGGGGAGCAGAGGGAATGGGTGTGATAGTCGGCAAGAAACATAGAAGTACCTCCGTGGGCTGTCGAGCTGCGCAAGCGGCTGGTCGTTCGATCGCTTTCCCTACGACTCGGGCTGGTCTTGGGCCGCGGTGCGGCCCTGCGCTCGCCCTCGCTCCGGTCCAAGCTTCCTCACAACCGCTTGCCTCCGCTCTTCTCTTAAAACGGCCATGACGGTATCCAAGCCACCAAACTTTCGTACCACCGTGGGATCTGCAAACCGATGAGCACCGGGTAGAAGAGGACATAAAGCCCCACGCTGAGCCCCGTAAGACCGTAGACCGGCCCTTCCCATGCTCTGTCCCACTCCACAAGGCCGTCAAGGAGGTAGGAAACCGCCAGCACCAGGAAGAGGAGGGAGGGGAAGTAGTGGTATTCAAAGGTGGTGCGCCCAATGAACATCCAGGGTATGAGCTGAGAGAGGAAGCCCACCAGGATGAAGGCCGCCTTTCCCGAATGGCCCTTCACAAAGGTGAGGATGAGGCAGCATACCGCCAGGTAGAGCAGCACACAGGCAATGAGGATGAGCATATTCCGCTTCAGCTCCTCGGGAGTCAGCGCCGGGTCAAAGACCCCGTTCTCCGTCTGCTGGACCTTGTAAGTGACGGCGGCGGCAAAAGCCCCCAGTCCCACCAGGAAAAGCCCTTTGGCCCAGACCCGCCGGAAGGCGGCGGCCCCGCAGATGAGGATGGCCCCCAGCCCCGTCCAGCACAGCACGGGGTTTGCGAAGGCGGCAAACCGGGTGGTGTGGGTCAGCGCTCCGGCAGTATTGTAGACGTTGTCCATATAGTAGAGGATAGGCCGTCCGTCCACGATCCACTGGAACCACCAGGAGGCATAGGGATGAGGCTGATGAACGCCCTGGTGGTAGGTGAGCATATACCATTGGTTGTTTGCCACGATGCCGGGCAGGCTGTTCTGGGGGATGGTGGCCGCCCGGTAGCCCTCCGCGGCCGCCGCTCCGGTGAGCTTATCCCGGAGGTTTTCAAAGAAGGGTGTGAAGCCGCTTTTGAAGGCCGCTCCCACCCGGACCAGCAGGTTGGGATAGGCACCGTCGTCCCCTATGGCGGGGAAGAACTCTATCCCCCGGGCGATGGCATAGGGGATATAGGCGGCGCAGTAGATGACGAAGGGGATGAGGACAAAGCACAGCACCGAGAAGAGAAGGGTGCCAATGACCCAGGGCCCCCGCCGGACACCCCCCTCCCGGGGCCAGTCCCGCATTTTCTGGTAAAAGCCGATAAAATAGAGAAGGGCAAGGCCGATACCCGCATAGAACACCGTCCACTTGCTGGCAGCCCCCAGTCCCCAGAAAAGCCCGGAGAGAAAGAGGTCCGGGGCCCCGTCCCCGAATGAGGACCCGGCGGGCAGGGTGAGGTAGCGGTACATGAAAAAGTACATGAGCAATATGAAAAAGACGGCATAGGTGTCGATGGTGGCGATGCGGGTGTGGGTCAGGTGCATGAAGTCGGCGGCAAAGAGGGTGGTGCCGCAGACAGATACCACCGTTTTGCCGAACAGATTTTTCAGGAAGATATAGAGGATGGGCAGCATGAGGACCCCCAGCAGGGTGCCCATGAACCGCCAGCCGAAGGGGGTCATGCCGAAGCACCGGATGCCCAGCCCCATAATGAGCTTGCCCAGGGGCGGGTGGGTCACCTCATAGGGGTATACGTTGTCGATGTGCTCCTTGGCGGTGCGGGCGTGGTAAATTTCGTCAAAGTAGGTGGAGTTCATCCAGTGGCCTTGCTCGGGCACCAGCTCGTCCGCCAGGAAAAGTCCGGCATAGTCCCCCTCCTCGGCGCTGGACCAGCCAAATTGGATGGGCTGGGCGTATCCATCCAGCAGGCACAGCCGGGAAAGCTCCAGAACCTCCTTGTCCGCCCTGCCTGTGATGCGGAGATACTGGACCGTTTGCGTTTCAAAAGTCACATCCAGCCACTTGTAGAGCTGGTTGTATTTCTGGGGGAGGGCGTAGGCATGGCTTCCGGTCTCAGCAAACTCCCAGCGGTCCTCCCCGGCCTCCCGCAGGGTGAGCCAGGTTTCCCCGTCGGGGGAGACCTGGATATCATAGGCCCCGGTGCCCAGCCCGGAATAATAGCGGAAGCCGTTTACCGAAAGGGCCTTGCCATCCACGCGGATCAAAAGGCTCTGCCCCCCGCCAAAGTCATAGGTTTCCTGTGGGGCGCTCAGATTGCCCAGGGAGAAAAAAGCGGAGAGAGCGTAGAGGAAGGTGATGAGCAGAATGGGCAGACAATCGTTTTTCTCCATGGGGTGCCGCTTGCCGGCGAAGGACAGCTTCTTTCCGCTGCCGGTGACCCAGCCCGGGTCCAGGGGGGAACGGTGGCTGGCCGCGGCGTAGCGGCAGAGGAAAAGAATGGCTGCCAGCAGCACAGCCAGGGCGAACAGGATGGAGGGGGTGATATACTGCATGGGAGAACCTCCTTGAAGGTGGGGTTTCCGAATCTGGAAGCTGCCTTCCAACGTAAAAAATAGAGGGCAGGAATATCCTGCCCTCTATTTTACTTCTTCTTCCTTCTCTTGTCAAAAAAACCTTTGCCGCCGCCCGTTTCCTCTCCCATGGATTCGGCGAAGGCCTCCAAGGTCTCCTCCTGGTCCCGGGTGAGGGAGGTGGGCACCTGGACCTGAACGGTGACGAACTGGTCCCCCCGGCCCCGGCCGTTGAGCACCGGGATGCCCTTGCCCCGGAGCCGGAACACGGTGCCCGGCTGGGTGCCCTTGGGAAGGTCGTACTCCACGTTGCCGTCGATGGTGGGGATCACCAGCTTGGCCCCCAGGGCCGCCTGGGGGAAGGAGACGGTGTGGTTATAGTAGACGGCCGTTCCCTCCCGCTGGAACTTGTCGCTGGGCCGGACGGTGACCGAGATGAGAAGGTCCCCGGCGGGGCCGCCGTTGGCTCCCGCCCCACCCTGTCCCCGGAGGGAGATGGCCTGGCCGTTGTCAATGCCGGCGGGAATGTTGACGGTGATTTTCCGCTGCTTTTTCACCGAGCCGGAGCCATGGCAATCGGGGCAGGGAGTGTGAATGATACGGCCCGTGCCCTGGCACCGGGTGCAGGGGGCGCTGGTGGCGAAGGTGAAGGCCCCGCCCCCACGCTGGATGCGGATGGTGCCCGTGCCCCGGCAGTCGGGACAGGTGTCGGCGGATGTACCGGGGGCGCAGCCCGAGCCGTGGCAGGTGTCGCAGCTCTCCGAGCGGGTGAGCATGATCTCCTTCTCACAGCCGAAGGCGGCCTCCTCGAAGGAGATGGTCACCGAGGCCCGGAGGGTCTCCCCTCGCCGGGGGGCGTTGGGATTGGCCCGCTGGCCTCCGCCGCCGAAGCCGCCCCCGAAGAAGGACCCGAAGAGGTCACCCAGGTCAATGTCTCCCATGTTGTAGCCCCCGAACCCGCCGCCAAAGCCGCCGGCACCGAAGTTGGGGTCCACCCCCGCGTGGCCGAACTGGTCGTAGCGGGACCGCTTATCCTTGTCCGAGAGGATCTCGTAGGCCTCGTTGACCTCTTTGAATTTGGCCTCGGCCTCCTTGTCCCCGGGGTGCAGGTCCGGGTGGTACTGTTTGGCCATTTTCCGGTAGGCCTTCTTAATGTCATCGTCGGAAGCGCCCTTGGAAACGCCCAGCACCTCATAAAAATCTCGTTTTTGTTCAGGCATAGATGCTCACCTCTCTTGAGGGAATAGGAAAATACACCGATAGGGCGCGTCCGATAGGCCGCACCCTACGGGGCTGTCGTGCTGCAAAACGGTCAGGACGTTCGGTCGCTTTCCCTGTGTCTCGGGCTGGTCTCCGAGGCCGATAGCCCCGCCGCTCGCCCTCGCTCCGCTCCAAGCTCCCTCACTGACCGTTTCTCCGCACTTCTCATTTATTTC
Source organism: Oscillospiraceae bacterium (assembly GCA_022800215.1). Classification (GTDB taxonomy): domain Bacteria; phylum Bacillota; class Clostridia; order Oscillospirales; family Oscillospiraceae; genus Vermiculatibacterium. Next base: position 5,407 of record JAAWPV010000045.1, read on the forward strand.
TGGTCGTCTGGATCAATGACGGTGTAATCCGCGTCCACCACGCCGTCGTCAGCCGGACCGGCCTGGCCGCCGAAGCCCGCGCCGCCCATGTCGGGGCCGGGCTGGCCGCCCTGGGGGTTCGCCTGCTGGTAGAGCTTCTCGGTGATGGGGTAGAAGGCCTTGGAAAGCTCCTCGGTGGCGGTTTTGATGGCGCCGGTGTCGGTGCCCTTCAGGGCGTCCTTCAGCTTGTTCAAAGCGGCGTCCAGGGTGGATTTATCCCCGGCGTCCAGTTTATCCTTCAGCTCCTCCATGGTCTTCTCGGTCTGGTAGACCATCTGCTCGCCCTGGTTGCGGACTTCCACCTCTTCCTTCTTCTTGGCATCCTCAGCGGCGAACTGTTCGGCCTCTTTGACGGCCTTGTCGATGTCCTCCTTGGACATATTGGTGGAGGAGGCGATGGTGATGTGCTGCTCCTTGCCGGTGCCCATGTCCTTGGCGGAGACATTCACGATGCCGTTGGCGTCGATGTCGAAGGCCACCTCGATCTGGGGCACGCCCCGGCGGGCGGGGGCGATGCCGTCCAGGTTGAACCGGCCCAGAGTCTTGTTGTACTGAGCCATCTCACGCTCGCCCTGGAGCACGTGGACCTCCACGCTGGTCTGGTTGTCGGCGGCGGTGGTGAAGATCTGGCTGGCCCGGGTGGGGATGCGGGTGTTGCGCTCCACCAGCTTGGTGAACACGCCGCCCATGGTCTCAATGCCCAGGGAGAGGGGGGTTACGTCCACCAGCAGCAGGCCCTGAACGTCGCCGGCCAGCACGCCGCCCTGAAGTGCGGAGCCCATAGCCACGCACTCGTCAGGGTTGATGCCCTTGAAGCCCTCCTTGCCGGTGAGCTTCTTCACCATCTCCTGCACGGCGGGAATACGGCTGGAGCCGCCCACCATCAGCACCTTGGAGATGTCATTGCCGGAAAGGCCCGCGTCGCCCATGGCCTGGCGGACAGGGCCGGAGGTGGCGTCCACCAGATGGGCGGTGAGCTGGTCGAACTTGGCTCGGGTCAGGGTCAGGTCCAGGTGCTTGGGCCCGGTGGCGTCGGCGGTGATATAGGGAAGGTTGATGTTGCTGGAAGTGACGCCGGAAAGCTCGATCTTGGCCTTCTCGGCGGCCTCCTTCAGCCGCTGCATGGCGACTTTATCGCTTGTGAGGTCGATGCCCGTGTCCTTCTTGAACTCCTGGGCCATCCAGTCCATGACGCACTTATCAAAGTCGTCGCCGCCCAGCCGGTTGTTGCCGGCGGTGGCCAGCACCTCGATGACCCCGTCGCCGATCTCCAGAATGGAAACGTCGAAGGTGCCGCCGCCCAGGTCGTAGACCATGATCTTCTGGTCGCTTTCCTTGTCAATGCCGTAGGCCAGGGCCGCAGCGGTGGGCTCGTTGATGATGCGCTTCACGTCAAGGCCGGCAATGCGGCCAGCGTCCTTGGTGGCCTGGCGCTGGGCGTCGGTGAAGTAGGCGGGAACGGTGATGACCGCCTCAGAAACGCTCTCGCCCAGGTAGGCTTCGGCGTCGCTTTTCAGCTTCTGGAGCACCATGGCGGAAATTTCCTGGGGGGTGTAGGCCTTGCCGTCGATGGTGACCTTGTAGTCGGAGCCCATCTCCCGCTTGATGGAAGATACCGTGCGGTCGGGGTTGGTGACGGCCTGACGCTTGGCTACCTGGCCCACCATCCGCTCCCCGTCCTTGGAGAAGGCAACGACGGAGGGGGTGGTACGGTTGCCCTCGGCGTTGGGGATGACGGCGGCCTCGCCGCCCTCCAGCACAGCCACGCAGCTATTGGTGGTACCCAGGTCAATACCGATGATTTTAGACATAATTGGTTCCTCCTGTATATAGTAAATTTGTTTTATTCTCAATCACAGAGCCTTGTCACGCTCCAAAGCGGCCAGGACACTCGCTCCACTTCCCTCCGGCTCGGGCTGGTCTGCAAGCCGCTTTGCGGCTTTCCGCTCGCCCTCGCTCCGGTCCAGTGTCGCTCATTGTCCGCTTTTCCGCGCTTCTCAGTTCGCTACCTTTACCATCGCAAACCTTATGACCTTATCCCCCAGCTTGAAGCCCGCCTGGAATACTTCGCAGACGGTGTTTTCGCCGAAGTTCTCGTCCTCCACGTGCATGACCGCGTTGTGGACGTTGGGGTCAAAGCTCTGCCCGGCGGCGTCGATCTCGGTGACGCCCAGGCCTTCAAAGGCCTTTTTCAGCCCCGTCATGGTCATCTCCACGCCCTTTTTGTAGGCTTCGTCGGCGGTCTCCTGGTTCAAGGCCCGCTCCAGATTGTCGTAAACGGGGAGGAGGGCGCTGACAGCGGCGGCGGTGGCGTCGCCCCAGATGCCTTCCTTCTCCTTCTGGGTCCGGCGGCGGAAGTTGTCGAACTCGGCGGCCAGACGCAGAAGCTGATCTTCCTTAGCCTTCAGATCGGCCTGCATATCGTCCAGCACCTCTTGGAGGGGGTTGACCTCCACCTCTTCGGTCTCGGGAGCCTCCTCTGCGTGGGTTTCCTCAGCGGTGGGCGCTTCCTCCGCCGCAGGAGTCTTCTCCACAGGCTCTTCGGCCTCCGGGATCTTCTTTTCTTCTTCCATATTCAAGGCGATTCCTCCTTTGTATCCCGTTCACCGGGGGGACCGGCGGGGGGTAGGCCGCCCTGGCCCGCGATCCAGGAAAGTCCCTGGGCCACATATTTGAGCCGGGCGGAGATCTTGGCGTAATCCATCCGGGTGGGGCCCACCACACCGATGAGGCCCTTCATGCCGTCTCCCAGGTCATAGCTTGCCATGATGACGCTGGAATCTTTCAAAGCCTCGTTCACATTCTCGGGGCCGATGACGATGTTGGTGCCCAGATCTCCCGGCTTGGCGGGGAGAGCGTCAAACTCCGCGTCGGAGAGGAAGCTCATCAAAGGCTGGGCCTTCTCCAGGGACTGGTACTCCGGGTGGTCCAGCAGGTTGGCGATGCCGGCGGTGTGGACGGGGTGCTTCCCCATCCCCTCCAGCACCTCGGCGGCAAAGCCGACCACCAGTTCCACCAGCTCGTAGGCCTCAGAGGCGGCGTGGGAGGAGACCCGCTCCAGCTCAGGGCCCAATTCACTGAGGGGGCGCTCGGTGAAGCTGGCGTTCAAAAGGACCCCCAGCATCTGGAGCTGGGACTCGCTCACCGGGTGGTTCAGGTGGAAGAGCTTGTTGTGCACCACATTGGTGTCGGTCATCACCACGGCAATGAAGGAAGTTTCCTCCACCAGCAGAAGGTCAAACCGCCGGATGGTGACATGCTCCGGGGCGGCGGTGAGGGCGAAGGCGGGGTATTGGGTCAGTTTGGCCACCACCTTGCCCGCTTCGTCGATGACCCGGTCTAATTCGTCCATCCGGGCGTTCAGGGCCTCGTTGATGCGCTGGGTCTCCTGCATGGAGAGCTTATAATCCTCCATCAGCTCATTGACATAGAGCCGGTAGCCTTTGGCCGAGGGAATCCGCCCGGCGGAGGTGTGGGGCTGTTCCAGATAGCCCATCTCCTCCAGATCCGCCATGTCGTTGCGGATGGTGGCCGAGGATACCTCCAGCCCGGCAAGCTCCGCCACCGCCTTGGAGCCCACAGGCTCGGCGTTCTGGACGTAGCTTTCCACCACGGCCCGGAGTATTTTCTTTTTTCGCTCGCTGAGTTCCATGGCTTCACCGCCCCGTTAAAATCATAGGTTGTCACGTTGCGAAGCAATCAGGGCACTCGCTCCACTTCCCTCCGACTCGGGCCGCCTTGCGGCCCTGCGCTCGCCCTTGCTTCGGTCCAGTGTCACTCGTTTCCTGCTTCTCTATGCTTCTTTATTAGCACTCCTATTTCCTGAGTGCTAATATAATGTACCACCAATATAGGAGAATGTCAATAGCTGGGGATGTAAACAAAATATGAATTTATTTTTGAGAAAAATCCAAGAAACCGCCATCCCCCGAAAAAGAGGATGGCGGAAAAATTGGCGAAGGGATGAAGGTAGTGCTAAAACTGAGAAAAAACGAATTTTCCCGATTCGGTTAAGTCTTCCTCCGTCCAAGCCCGGTCGGGGGAGGTCCCCGGTTTCAGGGCGGCGGAGGTTTCCGACTTGTCGCAGAGGGACCAGTTACACCAGCTGATGCCCCGCTCTGCCAGAAAGTCCAGCCAGACCTTGCTTTCTTCGAGAAAAACGCCGCCCGAGCCGTCGGCCCGGCTGGCGCCCCACTCGGAGACGAAGAGGGGCAGTCCGGCGGAGAGGGCCTTGTCCATCCGGTCCCTCAGGTCCTTCCCGTGGGTCCCGGCGTAAAAGTGGAGGGTGTACATGAGGTTTTCCCCCTCCACCGGGTCATCGGCGGCCAGATGGATGTCCTGGCTCCAGGTGGGGGAGCCGATGAGGATGACTGATTGGGGGGACGTTTCCCGGATGGCGGCCACGAGCCTTTCGGCGTAGGGCTTCACATCCCGGTCCCAGCTCACGTTTCCGTTGGGCTCGTTGCAGATCTCGTAAAGGACGTTGGGACAGTCTGCGTACCGTGCCGCCATGTCGGCAAAAAAGGCTTCGGCCTTGCTCACATGGTCCATGGGATTGCCGTCAGAGAGAATATGCCAGTCGATGATGACGTACATATCATTCTCCACGGCGGCCTCCACACCGGCAATGACCTTGCTTTTCATGGGTTCAGGCTGGGAGAGGCAGCCCCCCTCCCCGGTGTACATGGCAAGGCGGAAGACGTTGGCCCCGTATGCGGCGGTATTTTGGATGGACTGGGCGTTGGCGTATTGCCCATACCATTGAAGTCCATGGCTGCTCATGCCCCGGAGGACCACCGGCTCCCCGGCTTCGTTGCAGAGCTGGGTACCCACCACCTGGAGCCAGCCGTTTTCCGACACGCCGCCCTGAATGGCCTCTGCCGGAGCGGGGGGCGTTTCCCCAGGCGAAGCGGGGAGATATTCATCGGGACCGGGGGTTCCGTAGGGGGAGGCGGGGGTCTGGCTTCCCGCCTTGGCCCTGGCCCGCTGGATGAGGGCGCAGGACTCCGCCCGGCTGAGACTGTCCAGGGGACGGAAGCTGCCCTCCCCGTCGCCCTGGGCCACCCCGGCGGCGTAGGCGGATAATACCGCCTCATAATAGCGTCCGTTGAGGGCGGAGAAGTCCTTGATTTTGGCCGATTCCACGTTGAAATCGTAGCCTACATGGGGAAGAAGGGCGCGCATCAGCACTTTCACCGCAAGCTGCCGGGAGATGGGCTTGTCAAAGCCCTCCCCGGTGGGGGGAAGCTCGTCCCAGTCGTACCAGCCCGCCAGCCGGGCGGCTTCCAGGGTCCCGGCGGCCCAGTGGCTTGTTTGCCCTTGGATGGGGGAAAGGCCGGCACACCGGGCGGCGATGGTGACGAACTCCGCCCAGGAGATGGTTTTCTCCGGGGCAAAGGTGCCGTCGGGAAGGCCTGTCAGAAGGCCGGCGTCGGCCATTTCCAGTACGTCCTTCTCATACCAGCTTCCCGGCTTCACGTCGGGGAAGGAGACCGCCCGGGCGGGGAGGGCGGCGAGGACCAGAAAACCGCAGAGGCAGAGGGCGGAAAGCCGCCGGAGAAGCCCCCTCATGCCTTATATTCCTCGGCACAGAAAGCGGCTTTGCCGTCCTGCCAAATGAGGTCGGGCATCCGCTCGTCGGGGCGGAAGAGCAGCAGTTTCTGGGCGTCGGCGTAGCAGGCCTCGGCGTCGTCGGTGGGAAGGCCCAGGATGGTGCGGCCGATGACGGCGGCAGCCAGAGAGGCCCCCAGGGGGGAGGTGTGCTCCCCGTCGTTGAAGTAGAACTCCTCGCAAGGGTGGGCCTTAACAAGGGGCCACCACAGCCTGCCCACCGGGCAGACGGTGGCGCCGGTGCGCCGGGCCAGCTCCTCGTAGGCTTCGGTCATAACGGCCTGCCCCTGGGGATTTTTCTTCTCACTCCAGGTCATGTAGAGGTAGACCCTGGTGCCCCTGGGGGCCAGGGCGGCCAGTTTCCCCCCGGCCTCCAGCAGAGAGTCTCTGCCGGGGAAGGGGTGGGCGTTGTGCTGGAG
>JAAWPV010000081.1 GCA_022800215.1 Oscillospiraceae bacterium
GGTCAGCCTTGTGTACTCCCACGGTGTTGCTCCGAATAGAGTTTACAGCGATGGACTGTTCCCAGCCATCGGGCGGGCTCTTACCTCCGCCTTTCCACCCTTACCCTGTCGGCACAAGCGACGGCAGGGCGGTATCTCTCTGTTGCACTTTTCCTAGGGTCGCCCCCGGCGGGTGTTACCCGTTATTCTTACCCTGTGGAGCCCGGACTTTCCTCAGGGCGGGCCTTTCGACTTCGCCCCGTGGCTGTCCAGCTTACTTGTAGGCTTATTTTATCTCAACATTGTTCCAAAGTCAAATCTGTTTTCATTGAAATCTACTTTCAAAAGAGATATAATATAGAAGTTATTTGGGTAGCTTTTAGTAAGGAGGGATTTTCTGTGCAGTGCTCCATTCAAGAATATCTAAATTCTCTCAAAGATAAAAATGTGGCAGTCTTAGGAATTGGCATATCAAACTTGCCGCTAATTCATATGCTCCGTAAGGCCGGGATCCGGGTTACCGCTTGTGACAAACGTGACCGAACCGCTTTTGGCCCCCAGGCAGAGGAGCTGGAGGCGTCCGGTGTCTGTCTTCGCCTGGGAACGGATTACCTGGACCATTTGGAGGGACAGGATGTCATCTTCCGCACCCCCGGAATGCGGCCCGATCTTCCGCAGCTGAGTGCTGCGGTGAAACGTGGGAGCGTTCTCACCTCTGAAATGGAAGTGTTTTTCCAGGTTTGTCCTTGCCCTATCATTGGCATTACCGGCAGCGACGGAAAAACCACCACCACCACTATTATTGCTGAATTATTGAAATCCGGAGGGTATCGGGTCCATCTGGGCGGCAATATTGGCAATCCCTTGTTACCGGAAGCTGGGGACATTACCCCCGCCGATTATGCGGTAGTAGAGCTTAGCTCCTTTCAGCTTATGACCATGGACTTGAGCCCCCATATCGCAGTGGTCACCAATCTGGCGCCCAACCATCTGGATGTCCACAAGTCTATGGAGGAGTATATCGCCGCAAAGAAAAACCTTTTTCTTCGCCAGAGGACGGGGGACCGGGTCATTTTGAACACTGACAACGATATTACCCGCTCCTTTGTCTCCGAAGCCAAGGGTGCTGTTACGCTTTTCAGTAGAAAAGAGGAGCCGGAAGGTTCCGCTGTGTTCTTGCGTGACAATACCATCTGGGTCCGGGACGGCGAGGGAGAACGGGCAGTCCTTTCCAGAGAGGGGATCCTACTTCCTGGCGATCACAATGTGGAGAACTATATGGCGGCCATTGCCGCGGTCAACGGCCTTGTGAAGGATGAAACCATCCGTACCTTTGCCGCTTCTTTTGGCGGAGTGGAACACCGCATTGAGCTGGTACGGACTCTAAATGGGGTCCGGTACTATAATGATTCCATTGCCTCCAGCCCGACCCGAACGATCGCAGGTCTGAGATCCTTTTCGGAAAAGGTTATCCTGATTGCCGGAGGATACGATAAGCATATTCCTTTTGAGGCCCTGGGCCCTGAAGTTCTAAAGCGTGTAAGGCGTCTTATCTTGACAGGAGATACTGCTTCCAAAATTCGTACTGCGGTAGAAAGTGCCCCGGGTTTCCGGGAAAGTGGCCTTCCCATTGAAGAATACGACGATTTCCGCCAGGCTGTTGAGGCCGCAAGAGATGCAGCCTCTGAAGGAGACGTGGTGATTCTGTCTCCCGCCTGCGCGTCCTTCGATCGGTTCAAAAACTTTATGGAGCGCGGCAAGGCCTTCAAAGATATCGTTCAAGGATTTTAAAATGTAAAGGAAGTGAAAAGATGGACTTTTTTGATACATTAAACCGTTTGTGCTGCCTGGCTGGGCCTTCCGGTTTTGAGGGCACAGTCGCCCAGACCGCGAATGAGCTGCTAAATCCTTTCATGGATGAAGTTTCCGTTGATACCCTGGGCAGTGTGATCGGGGTTCGCCATTGCGGAAGGCCTAACGCCAAAAAGATTTTACTGGACGCTCATTTAGATGAAATTGGACTGATCGTCACCGGGATCGAAGAGGGTTTTCTCCGTTTTGCCACCATTGGCGGGGTGGATCCACGGATGCTACCGGCACGGGAACTGATTGTTATGACCAAGCCTGAGCCCATCTTTGGCGTGGTGGCCTGTGTACCGTCCCACACCCAAAGCAAAGAAGACCAGGAAAAGTCTGTAGCCATTGAGGATCTGCGGGTAGATATCGGCATGACCCAGGAGGAAGCTGAAAAGGCGGTCCCTATCGGCACACCTATGGTGTACAGGGAAGGATGCTTTCGCTTGGCCGGGGACCAAATTACCGGCAAGGCTCTGGATGACCGTTCTTGCTTTGCCGTGCTTCTTCGTACCGCTGAGCTCCTCAAGGATGCTGATTTGGACGTTGACCTTTACATTATGGGGAGTGTTCAGGAAGAGCGGGGCGGTTCCGGCGCCAAAGTTGGCACATATTCCATGATGCCGGATTTCTGTGTGGCTGTCGATGTGACTTTTGCCAGCACCCCTGGGATCGCCGAAGATCAGGTCGCCTGCAAGCTCCATGGTGGTCCCGCTATCGGCATAGGACCCAACATGACCCGGTGGATGACAGAACGCATGACAGAGAAGGCCAAAGCAGCAGACATTCCTTATCAAACAGAGGTTATTGCCGGCCATTCCGGTACCAATGGCTGGGGGATGCAGACCTGTCTTGAGGGGATTCCCACTTCGGTGCTTTCATTGCCACTGAAGTATATGCACAGTCCCATTGAAGTTGTTGCTATTGAGGACATGGAGCATACTGCTCAGTTGCTGGCAGCCTTTGTAAGGGACTTGGGGAAGGAGGGGATATGAGATGTTGTTAGACACACTGAAGACCCTGTGTACATTAAGCGGTCCCTCCAGCTTTGAAGACCCGGTCCGGGACTATCTCCGCCAGCGTGCTGAGGCTGCCGGCGCCGAGACCCGTGTGGATGGAATGGGAAACCTCATCTGCTTTAAGCGTGGTGAGGCCCCCGGCCCCCACACCCTTATGCTAATTGCAAATATGGATGAGGTGGGGCTCATCGTGCGGCGCATCACTGAAGATGGCTATCTGAAATTTGCCTGCCTGGGCAGTATTGACCGTCGGGTCCTCATTGGGAAGAGCGTTTTTGTGGGGCAAAATCGGATCCCAGGTGTAATTGGCCTGAAAGCCATTCACCTCACTACGCCGGAGGAGCGGAAAAGTGTTCCCAAACTGACTGAGCTTTATATCGATATTGGTGCGGCTAATAGGGAAGAGGCGGAAGCGCTGACCCATCTGGGGGATTATGCTGTTTTTTCCGACTCCATCATCGAATTTGGCAATAGAATGCTGAAAGCCAAGGCCATTGATGGCCGGATCGGCTGTGCAGTTATGATCGAGCTTCTGGAGCGTGATCTTCCTATGGATGTGACCTTTGTCTTCACAGTGCAGGAGGAGGTGGGGGCCCGAGGTGCTTTCGGCGCTGCATTTTCCGTAACACCCGAAATTGCCCTTGTCTTGGAAGGCGTCACAGCCGGAGATATTTCTACCATCGAAAAGCACCGCCGGATATGCGCTCCCGGTCTGGGGCCTGTCATTCCTTATATGGACAGTGGCGCTGTTTACGACCGGCAAATTTTTGAGTTGCTCCGCAGCTTAGCTATCGAAAACAAGATCCCATGGCAAACCAAAGAATATATCACCGACAGCACCGATGCCCAGGCCATCCAGCGTACCAAGGCCGGTATTCGGGTGGGCGCTGTCTCCGCCGCAGTCCGGTATTCCCATTCCCCCTCCAGCGTTGCAGCGATTCAGGATTTTGAAAATATTGAGGCACTGGCCGCTCATTTTATTGACGCCGTCGCCCAAGGGAGGATCTCATAATGAATACATTTAATTTGATTGCCAAACTGACCGCTATCCATGGTCCTTCGGGGCGGGAGAATGCTGTCGCTCAGGCCATCGCCGAGATCGCTAAGCCTTATGCTGACGATATCACCATTGATACTTTGGGCAATGTGATCGTTCATAAGAGGGGGAACGGCCCAAAACTCATGTTTGCAGCACACATGGATTCCATTGGTCTGATTGTTTCCTATATCGAAGAGGATGGTTCTCTTCGGGTCGGCCGAGTGGGGGGAGTGCGCCCCAGCGCCATTATGAATATGCCTGTTCGTTTTGCTAACGGGACTTTGGGTACTGTCCGTGCCCACGGTAAAGCCGATGCAAATAATCTGACCATCGATGATTTGTACCTGGACATTGGCGCTGCCAACCGAGCAGATGCCCAATCCAGGGTGCAAATCGGTGACGTGGCCGTTTATGGTACTACGGCGTTCCAGACGGGCAACTGCATCGTCACCCCCTATCTGGATAACCGGGTCTCCTGCGCAGTCCAGCTTCTTGCTCTTGAGCGGTTAAAAGAAAATACGAATGATCTCTATTTTGTTTTCACCGTCCAGGAGGAAATCGGCGGCAGGGGAGCAAAAACCTCCTCTTATTCCATTGATCCTGATTTTGGTGTGGCTTTGGATGTGACGATTGCTGCGGACACCCCCGGTGCAAAACGGGTATGTAGCGTAGATATGGGTAAAGGGGCCGCAATCAAGGTAATGGACGGCTCTTTGGTTGCCCATCCCAAGATGGTGGAGCGGATGACCGCGCTGGCCAAGGAGAAAAATATCAAGCATCAACTTGAGGTTTTGACGGCTGGTGGCACCGATGCCGGACAGATCCATCAAAGCCGGAACGGTGTTGTTTCCGGTGTAATTTCCATTCCTTGCCGCTACGTTCATACTCCCACCGAGATGGCTGATCTTGACGATATCGAGAATTGTGTCGCACTGACCGTTGCGCTTTCGGAATGCGATTTGAGTAAAGGAATGTAATGCAATATGACTTTACAAATCACACAAGAGACCCGGTTGCTGGGCCAGCAGGCCGAGGCTGACCTTCAGGCACAGTTTTCCCATGTGGATGCTGTTGCCCAAGCTAACAGTGAAAAGGTTTTGGATGCATTTCAAACCCATAGAGTCGCCGAGAGCTATTTTGCCGGCACCACTGGCTATGGATATGATGACATCGGTCGGGACAAGCTGGAAGAGATCTATGCCCATATTTTCCGCACGGAAGACGCTCTGGTACGGCTCCAGTTCGTCAATGGCACCCACGCTATCGTCTGTGCTCTCTTTGGCGCCCTACATCCCGGGGAGGAGCTGCTATATGCGGTGGGAGCTCCCTATGACACCATCCAAAGTGCGATAGGCCTTACCGGTAATGCTCCTGGCTCCTTGAAATCCTATGGCATCGGTTTCCGGCAGATTGGGCTTACCCCGGCGGGAACGCCTGACCTTCCCGCCATTGTGGAAGCTGTAAAAAATCCCAAAGTAAAAGCCGCTGTAATTCAACGCTCCCGCGGCTATGCTACCCGTGCCTCTCTTTCCGTGGAGGCAATAGGGGCCATATGTGCTGCCATTCATGATGTGCGTGACGATGTAGCCATTCTGGTCGATAACTGTTACGGTGAATTTGTGGAAACTATTGAGCCGACCGAGATGGGAGCAGATCTGGTCATGGGATCTCTCATTAAGAATCCCGGTGGGGGGCTGGCCCCCATGGGGGGATATTTAGCTGGCCGACACGATTTGATTGAGGGAGCGGCCATGCGCTTGACCGTTCCCGGAATTGGCAAGGAGTGCGGTGCCACGCTGGGTAATAACCGCAGTCTCTATCAAGGGCTTTTCCTTGCTCCCCATGTCACGGCGCAGGCGGTCAAAACAGCACTTTTTGCTGCCCGTATGATGGAACTTTTGGGTTATCAATCTGATCCTCCGTCCACTCAAACACGTTATGATATCATTCAAATGATCCGTTTTGGTGCTCCTGAACCGCTGAAGCGTTTCTGCAAAGGGATCCAGCTGGGAGCCCCTGTGGATTCCTATGTGACGCCGGAGCCTTGGGATATGCCTGGCTATGATACCCCGGTCATTATGGCGGCGGGGGCTTTTATTCAGGGCTCCTCCATCGAGCTTTCCGCCGACGGCCCCATGCGGGAACCCTATGCTGCATATTTGCAAGGCGGTTTAACTTACGAATCCGGGAAGTTGGGTATCATGCTCGCCGTGGAAGCCCTGCGGGCTTAATAGGACAAGGCGCTTCTCGCATACCCTTTATCAATGGAGGTGAAGGGTCATGCGAAGATACCCTGTTTTCGGATTTTGGGGCAGAGGGTCTTATCGAGGCTTGTGGAGCACTTCGGGCGGACAAGTTTTCCTTTCTATCCTTTTTGGTGTAGGCCTTGCACTTCTTTTGGTCCACCAATTCAACCGGTCTTTGCGGCCTCAACTGATCACCTTGGCCGAGGCTCAAATTCAAAATCAGCTGACGCTTGCTGCAAATGATGCTGTAACACATGCACTTTCAGCCCAGGAGCTTTCCTACGGAGATATGGTGATACTTCACTCTGGCACTGAGGGAGAGATTACCACACTTTCTGCAGATACGGTGCGTTTGAACACCTTACGGACAGCGGTGCTGGCGGAAATCGTTGAGGAGATCGAATCTCTGGATGGTCGCACCATGGGGATTCCGCTGGGGGTTCTGACCGGGATTGACATTATTTCTGCTTTGGGGCCCAAACTCCCTATTCAGGTCATTTCAGTGGCCTCTGCAGAGGGGACCTATCGAAACGATTTCTCCAGTGCCGGCATCAACCAGACACTGCACCGAATCTACTTGGATATAACGGTCACCGCAAAGTTGCTGCTTCCCGGCAGCATTGTTGAAACTGTAGTCTTCACGCCGATTTGTGTGGCGGAAACCGTCATTATTGGTCAGGTTCCTCAAACCTACCTGAACTGGAGCCCATGAAACAAAAGGGGAGAGCGGCCATGAGCCTATTTTACCTAAGCGCTATCTGGAGCTATATTGTACAAATGCTTCCCTGTATGCTTCTGGCCGCTGGAGCTTTCTTCCTGATTCGCCCCTGGCGAAAGCGGAATTTAACGTTTCAAGGGTTGATAAGCGGTCTTTACAGAGAGTCAGCATTGTTCCTTTTTGTTCTATTCTGCGCAGGTCTCGGTTCTTTGACTTTATTTCCTCAAGGCTTCTGGCGTTGGAATTCTTTCTGTCTGATGCTGCAAGCAAAACATGTCTTCGCCCTGGTCGACCTTTCTTTTCAGCTACAGCGTATCCAATGGATCCCGTTTCTAAATATGTTGAATAGTGACGGTCCTATCGGATGGGGATTATTTATGCTCTTAGGGAATATTATTATGTTTTCTCCCTTAGGATTTTTTGTCGCGTTGCTATGGCGGCATCCCTGTTGGCAAAAATCCTTGCTTGCGGGGTTCTGTTCCTCATTTTTGGTGGAGATCATACAATTTTTTGTTGGCCGCGGCAGTGATATCAATGATGTAATCCTGAATTCTTTGGGTACCTTGTGCGGTTTTTGGCTTTTTTGCGTGCTTCGCCAACGGTTTCCGATCCTGATCAAAAAATTTCAATGTAGTCCGATTGGAGGTCCAATATGATGGATGAGAAATTGGAGATCCAACAGCTTCGGCTTGAATTGGAAGAAGCGAATTATAACTACTACGTGTTGGACAACCCTACCATGTCCGATTATGACTTTGACCATAAGCTTCGGCGGCTGGAGGAACTGGAGGCGGCCCACCCAGAGCTCCTTACCCCCGATTCTCCCACTCAACGGGTGGGAGGAAAGGTAGCTGAGGGCTTTGGTGAGGTGGTGCATTCGGTGCCTCTGGAAAGTCTACAGGATGTTTTCTCCTTCGAAGAGCTTTTTGAGTTTGACCAACGGGTCCGCGAGACCGTTGATAACGTCGCTTACGATGTGGAGCCAAAGGTGGATGGGCTTTCCGTTGCACTGGAGTATGTGAATGGTGTTTTTGTCCGTGGCGCCACCCGGGGGGATGGGCGAGTAGGGGAGGACGTGACTCAAAACCTGAAAACCATCCGTTCCATTCCCCTTCGTTTGCCGGAGACGCTGCCCAGGCTCATTGTTCGTGGCGAGGTCTTTATGCCAAAGGCTGTTTTCGAAAAGCTGAACGAAGAACGAGAGATCAATGGGCAGACTCTGTTTGCAAATCCCAGAAATGCGGCTGCCGGCTCTCTGCGGCAGTTGGATCCCAAGATTGCGGCCTCCAGGCACCTGGATATTATTGTTTTCAATATCCAACTTGCGGAGGGGAAGAGCTTCCAGACTCATACCGAAACTTTGGATTATCTGGAAAGCCAGCATTTCAGAGTGATCCCCCGTGATCTTTGCAGCACGGTTGAAGAATGTACGCAGTATATCCGTTCCATTGGAGACGGACGAGAAAACTTTGAATTCGATATTGATGGTGCGGTTGTAAAGCTTAATTCCCTGACAGATCGTACAACACTTGGCAGCACTGCTAAATTTCCCAGATGGGCCGCTGCCTATAAGTATCCGCCGGAGCAAAAGCCCTCAAAAGTCATTGATATCGTTGTTCAGGTGGGACGAACCGGTGTTTTAACGCCCAAAGCGGTCGTGGAGCCGGTCCGTTTGGCCGGGACTACTGTTACCAATGCCACCCTTCACAATCAGGACTTTATCACTGAGAAAGATGTGCGTATCGGAGATACGGTCCTGGTGCAAAAGGCTGGGGAAATCATCCCTGAGATCGTTTCTGTTCTGAGGGAAAAACGTCCTGCAGACACAAGGCCTTATCTGCTGCCAGACCATTGCCCCGTGTGCGGTGCCCCAGTGGTTCGTGATGAGGATGGTGTCGCTCTACGATGTACCGGTGTTGAATGCCCTGCTCAGCTTGTGCGTAACATTGTTCATTTTGCTTCACGAAACGCTATGGATATTGAAGGTTTAGGGCCTGCAAATGTAGAAAGCCTGGTTCAGGCCGGTTATGTTACAGCTCCGGGAGATTTATACCATCTCAAAATCTCTGATATAGCGAAATTGGATCGAATGGGAAAAAAATCAGCAAACAATCTTGTAACTGCCATCGAAAAATCCAAAAAAAATGATCTTTCACGGCTAATAAACGCTTTCGGAATTCGTCAGGTTGGGGAGAAGGCTGCACAAGTTTTGGCGCGCCAATTTGGTTCGTTAGATGCGCTGACAGCCGCCACAGAAGAAGAGTTAACTGCAATTCCAGATATTGGTGCAATTACGGCCCAAAATTTGAGTGCTTGGTTTTCTCTTCCACAATCTCGCCATCTGATCCAAACCTTGAAAGAGGCTGGTGTCAATATGGATAGCCATGCCGAACCCGTGGGAGACAAACTGTCCGGACTCACGTTTGTTCTCACCGGCGAGCTTTCCGCTTTTACCCGAAAAGAAGCCAGCGAACGCATTCAGGCATTGGGCGGCAAAGTTTCCGGGTCTGTCTCAAGTAAGACCTCTTATTTGGTATCCGGTGAGGCGTCCGGTTCTAAACTTCGTAAAGCCCAAGAACTGGGAATTCCGATTTTGGATGAAACTGCATTTATAGATATGTTAGAAAAGTGAAAGATTTTTGAACTTTATTCTCACCGGAAGTTGACAAGTTCAGTAAGATAGGGTAGACTTTACTATATATTATAGAAATAGGTGACAATCGTGAAAACACAAAAGATATCAAGCGCCGTGATCCGTCGACTGCCTCGTTATTATCGAAATCTTGTTGATTTGTCAAAAGAGGGGGTCGAGCGTATTTCCTCTCGTGCTTTAGGGGAATCTATGAACCTGACCGCTTCCCAAATTCGTCAAGATCTTTCTTGCTTTGGTGAATTCGGCCAACAGGGATATGGGTACAATGTGGAATCTCTTCGCAAAGAAATCGCTGATATTCTGGGTATGTCTCGTGGGCATACTGCCGTTTTACTTGGCGCAGGAAAATTAGGCCGGGCTCTTATGGAGAATTTTCAGTTCAATCAAATTGGCTTTAAGCTTACCGCTGCCTTTGACATAAATCCCGAGTTGATCGGTCAGCAAATTTCTGGCGTTACGATTTACTCAGTGGATGAATTGGAGCAGTATCTTGCTGGTAATCCTACTAGTGTCGGTGTTCTTACTGTACCACGCGATACCGCCCTTTCTATGGCGCAACGTTTGGTTGATAGTAGAGTAAAGGGCATTTGGAACTTTACAAATTCTGAATTGAATTTTAAGGATTCCAGTGTAATTGTAGAAAATGTTCACTTTGCCGATAGTTTGCTTACGCTCAGTTATTTAATTTCGGAGGAACCATGAAACGAAAAGAACTCACAGCTTTATTTTTCGTTGGACTCATGATTTCCGGCATTGTAGCAGCTGCCGCTACGGAAGCCGGTGCATCTGGCGATCCATTTATTTCTTTAGAGTGGTTAAATAAAACGTTTATTCCAAATGCAGTGGAGTCTGCCAATAATTTGGTGGATCAGCGTTTTGATGATCTTACTGATGAGTTATTGTCTTCTGGCACTGTTGGAACAGAGCTGCGAGTGAAACGGGGAGACGTACTTCAATCCGAAACTGGCACTCATGTTATGATGATGGCTGGTGACGTTTCTATATCCTCAACAGGCTCTGTTGTGGATATGACAGCAGGGGAAGAGTTAACCTCCGGGGCTACTTGTATCGCAAACCATCGCTATTTGGTGGCTGAAAAGACGACGGCTTCTTTCACTGTCATGTCAGATACTGCAGTTATTCGTTTTGCTGGGTCATACGAATTTACCCCCAGCGCAGAAACAGACTATAACGCTTTGGCTGATGCTTTGAAAGCTATGGGACTTTTCCAAGGTAGTACAACGGCCTACGGTTCAGGATACGATCTTGAAAATGCGCCTACACGTATGGAAGGTCTTATCATGTTTCTTCGCCTTATGGGCAAGGAGGATACAGCTCTTGCTTTCTCTGGTGAAAGCGTAACTTTTGCTGATGTACCAAATTGGGCTGCCGCTTATGCAGCATATGCCTACAATCAAGGATACACGAAAGGGCAGGGGCTTGACAGTCAAGGTAACGTAGTTTTTGGTTCTTTCAGTCAATTAAGCGCCAAGGATTATATGACATTTCTTCTCCGGGCCTTAAGTTACCAAGAAGGCATTGATTTTAACTGGAGTACTGCTATTTCTGACGCGAAGACTCTTGGTGTTATAACAAAGGGGGAGGAAAGCCTCTTAACGGAGAAACCTTTCTTGCGCTCTCAGGTCGTTTATTTGTCTTACTTTTCCCTTTCTGCAAAAGCGAGAGGGGAAGAGGTCACTCTTTTGAATCGTTTGATTGCTGCAAAATGTGTGAATGCTGTCACTGCACAGTCTGCGATGCATGGCCTTGATCTGCAAAGATTATAAAATCAAACCACTATACAAAAAACCTCCGATGAATGGGGTAATTCATCGGAGGTTTCATTTTGCTTCCTAGCAGCATAAGTTATAAGAGAAAGGAGAGATAACATGCCCCCAATTATTCCATATAATAGAGCCGCCGCGATCACTTATGCACACCGCTGGGCCTTCGGCCGTAATCCGCTTTTTTACGACTATGAAGAGATCGGCGGTGATTGTACCAACTTTGCTTCTCAATGTCTCTATGCTGGAACAGGAATTATGAATTTTAAGCCAACTTTTGGTTGGTACTATATCAATGCCAATGAAAAGGCACCCGCTTGGACCGGAGTTGAATATTTTTATAACTTTCTTACGCGAGAAGAACAATCACCCGGACCATTCGCGCAAGAAGTTTCAATCGAAAAACTGCTCCCTGGAGATTTCCTTCAGTTCAATTTTAAAGGCGAAATCTTTTCACATACTCCCATTATTGTGGAAATTAACGGCAATCCTACCCCTGAAAATATCCTGGTTGCCGCCCACTCATATGATGCTGACTATCGGCCTCTAAGTACTTATACTTATCAGCAAATTCGATATCTGCACATTTTAGGTGCTTTTCCGCAAAATGCACCTAATCTTCCGACTCCTGCGGTATAGAGGACTTTTTCTTAGAGGGCGGGTTAACCTTTCCTAAGGGATTTGCTTTTGCAGCCAGACGTAGATTTTCATTGTCAATATGAGTATAGATTTGAGTCGTGTTCAAATTGTCGTGCCCTAAGACCTCTTGCAGCGTACGAACATCCACGCCGTTCTGAAGCATCAACGTAGCCGCAGTATGCCGCAGCTTGTGAGGAGAGTACTGTGAAGCATCCAACCCAGCCTTTAATAGGTATTTTTTGACCAATTTTTCTACCGCCGCCTTAGATATTCTGGTCCGACGTCTGCTGAGAAACAACGCCCGCAGATCAATAGGCTGCATAGTATCCCGAACATCCAGGTAATCCTGGAGCGAGTGAATACAGGCGTCATTTAAGTACAAAATCCGTTCTTTATTGCCTTTACCCAAAACACGAAGTTGATCTCCTCGAACATCTGTTTTGTTTAGTCCAATCAGTTCAGAAATTCGAAGGCCACAATTCAAAAACAAAGTCAGGATACAACGATCTCGTTCCTGAAATGGACCATCGACACTTTCCAATAATTGGATAGAACTATTCAGGTCCAGGTACCTGGGTAAGGCTTTCTTCATTCTTGGGGAATCCAGATCCTGCATAGGGTTTTCGCTGATGAGCTTCGCTTTATTTGCCAAGTATTTGTAAAAAGAACGAATCGCAGCAACCTTACGAGCTCTCGATGTTGCTTTTAATCCATATTCAGTTTGATCGCTGTTAGGGTGCTGTGCGCGATCTCTGCTCAGATAATTCATATAAGAATATACATCCGCAAGTGTGACAGACTGTATCAGCGCAAGATCTATATCATTAATTTCAATAGAGTCGAACTCAGCTGAACGTGGTACTAAATTTTTTTCTATCTTGATATAACGGAAGAAATTCCGAAGATCCAAAAAATATTCATCTACGGTTCTTTTTGAATGACCTTGAATTGCTTCATGATAAGTGAGAAAGTCCTGCAATATAGGCGGTGCATCTATACGATAATCCAATAATATTGAGAAAGCAGCCCTATAATGGGAGAAATCTCCCCCTTCCAAGTAAACAAAATTTTTATTTTGTTTACTTGGAAATCTGCTTTCATACCTCCTTTCCCCTAATTTCTAAGAGTTCAAAACGGCCCCATTGGCTTTCCGTGACCTTCTTATAGGCGGCCTGATTGTATATCTCGCAATACTCAACTTCAGACAATTCAAGATAATCAACCTCAGGCCGTTTTAAGGAACGTGAAGCCCAATAAGACTTTTTACCAGCCGGGACACAATCTTCCTTAGTGATGTACTTTGCAACATAAGAAGCCGCTCGGGCCAAATCATCAATGGCGGTCGCAGTAGTAAAACCGTATTCATAGATAGATATATTATAAATCTGACGGCCTTTGTCGTCAAGCATTAGCTTTCCATAAGGATTTTTAGCCGGGACTACTGGCAACTTGCCCAATACTACACCATGAAAATGATACCTTCCACTCTCGTGAAGTTCAGGAACAAGGACATATAATAGCCCTCTATCTCTCAATTTTTGTGTAAATCGCTTCATGTACTCTACGCACTCATCATAATCAAAAGAATTAACCTTTTCCGGGTCAAATGTAAGAGTTATAAACCATGTAAAGGGATTACACCGTATGAGATCATAAATAATCTGTATAGCCCTTTTTCGGGCGTCCTCTTTATTCTTTTCAGGATCTCCCCCGCCCTTTTTCGTTTTCTTCTTATTCTCTGTAAAGCTCTTTTCCTTTGCATTGCTATAAAACATATATTGTTGCGTACCATCTAAAAACGTTTTCCGCCGAACATTATAATTGATACGCTTTTCCATGGCCCTACTCCTTTAGGCCAAGGAACGGAATCTTTTTAAAGACAAACCAAACAAACGATATGATAAAATAGGCCGCATTTGCGGCAATAACTAATTGAAGCACTACGCCAATCACGCCAAAAGCAGTATTACCAATGAAAAGATGTATCAAGTCCAAGCCATCATTGAGATATGAGACAACCGCATTAAAGATGTTAATTACAGTATCCGGAAACTGCGGCAACTCAAAGACAAAGAGTATACCAATTAAGCCCAAAATGATATTTGCAAGAGCAGATATCAACATTTCTATTCCTCCCCTCCGCCACCCCGGAGAAAGTCAAAATAGGACTTTCCGGAGATAAAGGCAAAAAACATATGCTCAAACAAATTAACAGCACCCAAGACACAGACAATAGAAACGATAGTACCCAAAGGCGCTCTAAGTACTGCCATAAGCTGGTTGTCAAAGTCTATTACTTGCGGCTCAACGACGTGATAAGTCTCTCCCAGCATATCAAACGAAATGCCCGGAAATCTAAATGTATAATCCTTATGAGAAGCCCAGCCGCCAATCAGTGTAGACCACACATTTTCCAACATCTGGTAAGACTGATATACAAAACCGAACTTTGTTTCACACAGTTCTTTCCACTTATCATGAATAGCGTCTAATTCATCCGTAGAGGGCACAAAAAGCAGTTGTAGACCGTCCGAAATAGCAGTCCATATCTTATCTGGCAACCCCGCAATAGCAGTTACAATGTTGCCGATACTCTGCACAATCGTGCCAAGACCAGAAGCAATAGACCTGACTAACTCAATAAGACCACCAAGAAGACCATTCGTTTCTTTTACTGCCTCAGTAGTTTGATCCACAGAACCCACAACATCCCCAGTTGATGCTTGTGAACCAGTTGCAACAACTCCATCATTCATAGCAACCTTCACATGACAAGCAGACGTAGAATGAGAAGAGAACTTATAAAAAAATGGAGAAAAATAAAACCTATAACCATAAGAATTTACTACGCCAATACCTGACAAAGAAACAGTTTCCGCAATCATAGGCGGAGTATTATCTTCAATCGCATATTTCTTACCAACTGGCTTACCATTGATAATGAGCTGAACCGCAACAGGGTATAACTGAACAGTAGAAGTATATTGAAAATCAAGCCGACAAAAAGTCCGACCAGCAAATTTAATTACACTTTGGTTTGTAGAATTCCAAAACCCATCGTCAGAAGTATTTTCAACAAAATAATCTAAATGAAAACCACCCGCAGAAGCAAGAGCGGGCTTATACGGTGAACTTGCATAATTAAAAGATAAGCTATCGAGTGTATAATATTGATCCGTACGATTACCAAGACCACGCTTCGAAGGAGCAAAAGAACCGTCTACACGGTGCCAAGTAACAGGAAGTGAAGAAGAACTGGAAGAGCCATAAGTTATAGCAGGAGAAATAGAAAAATACCGACTTCTTTCAGTAGGTAAAATATAGGGAGAAAAATCCTCTTCCCCGCTGGCTTGCTCTTCATCTGGGACAGGTTCGGGAGAAAGCTCCACCTCTTCCCCGCTTTCGGCTGCCGAAATACCAACGTCACCGGGACCCATGCTTTCAAGGGCACCAGTTATATTATTAAAATCCTCCCAAGGGTCTGCGCCCTGTAAAATGTCCTCAAGGCTCCCGGCCCCGTATGCTACGCCAGAGAGCATTGAGCAAACCAAACACAAAGAACACGCAACCGCAAATACACGCCGCTTGAACATATTCCCTTTCCCTCCTTCCACTCTCTAATTGTGGGTAGTCTCCCAAATCCGACCATACAAGATAGTTGCCCGGCGCCAAAGAAAAGTTGCTATCTGTACTCTGGCTGTATGTAGCCTGAGAGCTACCCCCCGAGTAGGTATTATATTGGACAAGCTGGACCGAGGGAGCACGAAAACGGCCCCCTTCATACACAAGCTCCCGGCTATGCGCAAGCATATAGCTATATTGGCCCGAACGCCAATACACGTAATGATCACCATAATCAAACTTACTAACAATACCTTCCATGATAGCCACGTTATTACTTCCCACACCATAATTGGAAGGGATACTATGGCTACTAAAAGGCATAATTCCGCCATCATCAGATATAGTATTATCATTATCTATCACCTCGGGGCCGTTATACGGTACGTATTCCACCGCCAAGACCGTGTTTGAGAACGCCGGGAGTAGTGTCAGCGTAAGGCATAGGAGCAGGAGCCATCTTACGGCCTTGCCACTCCTTCTTGTAACGGTGCATCTTCGCAAAAGTGTCATAACTCCCGTAAAGTTCCGGAGTATGAAACCAGTAGTAATTCCCTTTGATTTCTGCATCAAGTTTCCCATCCTTTTCCGTGGCAGTAGTGCCGTCTATTTCTGTGTTGTGCTGGATAAGACCAAAGAAGTTTTGGCAAAGCACAACACGGCGAATTTGTTCCCGGAGAGGTTTAGCAAGGCGCATATACACTTGTGACGTGCCCACAATGTGCTTGCGCTGTTTCCTCTGCTGGGCAAACTCGGTCATTTCCTCTATGGAGATACTTTTACTTTCCAGACTGTTCCATTCCAAATGAATCTCGTCTATGAGGTATAGAACGCCCTCCATGCCGTTTTGAATGTCCGAGAGGGATACTATACCATCATAAGGAATAACCTCTGTATCAGGCGGTAAACCCTCAATATCGACATTTGTAACAAACTTACACTTTGGATATTTAGCAAGAACCTTTCTACAATACTGGACGGCTGAAAGGGTCTTACCGCTCCCTTGAGGGCCACAGAAAATCATAAGACCCTCCGGGTCGAAATAAGTAGGGTTGTTTATTTTGAACTCTGCTTTATATTTGAGAGTGCGAAACAAGTTATCTGGATTGAGACTACCTTTCATCATAGGAGACTTCATCCCTATAACCTCCTTTCTGGGTGTTTAAGGGTGGCCCTTTGGGCCATTAAGGGCGGATTTCAAGCCCTCCGGGCATGTCAAATACGGAACGTCAACCTACCACCGAAAACGGCAGAAAGGAAGGACGTAACAATTAGTTGACCGGCCCAGAACACAAACGCCACTGGCAAAGCAATGTGCAGCATATCGACGTATAAAGACACGATTGGCGCAATTTCCATGGTATACTCCTTTCATAAAAACAAGGGCCAGAGCCGAAGCCCCAGCCCCTGCGGGTAGGTTTTGCCGTCAAATCTTGAGACGGCCTTTCTTCACAGCCGCCATAATTGCGGAAGCGGCCTTTCTCGCACCCCACCAGAAAAGCACAAAGACGATGGTAACGCCAGTGATTCCAGCGAGAATCGCAATAATCGAAGTGGGAGAGACAACGCCAGTAATAGCGTCAATGATGGGCTTGAGGTCAGCAAAGCTGAAAGACAATGCGGGAGTAGTTGTGTGTCATTCCTCCTTTCCGAAATTGTAAAGTCGGCCGGACTTTCTGGGTCTGGGACTGGGAATCGAACCCAGGGCACCGCATCACAAAAGCGGTATGTTACCTCTACACCATCCCAGGATATAGAGCCGGGGCTATCGGGGACCGCTCCCCGCAAGGCCAATCTGCTTTCACATAGACAGTAGCCCCGGCTTGTAGAAGTGGCGGCTATTCTTTAGCCGCATATTGCTTCAAGACCTCACGGTATGGTATACCATGCTCTTTGAGCAGATCTTGAAGTTCAAGGTTAATAGCACATTCACACCGATAAAGGAACTCTATACGGTTATACTCTTGTTGGAGGTAGTCCTTCTCCCCCGTTAACTGCTTGACTTGTTCACGGAGACTGACTATTTCATCCGAGGGAGTAAGGACTACTTCCAACCTGGGCCATCTCATTTCGTCTTATTGACAGACACAAGGCCCAAGCGGTAAAGCTTATCTTTGGGGCGCAGAACAAACTGGACATCCACCAAATCGCCCATTTGGAGACCGGAGAGAGCGGAAACGATCTCAGTGTTGGTCCCCATCACATTGACCGACACAGGAACATTGCCCATAGGGTCAAAGAAGGAAACCGCATAGTAAACGCTGTTGTCCGTACTGATAATGTTCTGCTGAACACCGAGATAGTGAAGCTTTTTGCCGAAATTCATGATTTAGTCCTCCTCTACTTTAATAAGGTCGTATTTTCCGAAATCCAAGAACTCGCCCTCTTCCAAGGGCTTATCTGCATAAACAAGGAAAAAACAAGGTCCCTTCCCCTTGATGTACTGAACCATGACGGAAAGAACACCGTCCCGGTAAATCGTAGGGCCACCGCCCTTTTCAGTGAATGTAAGTTTCATTTCAAATCCTCCTCTTTCAACCTGACAATCAAAAGCCGCATAACTTCATCACGAAGCGCAACAGACTTATTGGCCTTTTCTATATCTCGCTTCAAAAGGCGGAATACAGAAAAAAGGAAAATAGCCAAAACCAAAAGGTCAATAAACGCAAGAAAATCATTTACACCCATATAACATCACTCCTACTTTTTGTTTAGTTCTCATCGGAACTATGACTATTATAGTCCCCATAGGGAATAATGTCAATAGTCTTTTTAGGAACTATGGTAAAATTCTTTCGGAGGTGTCGAAATATGTCGTATCTTGAAAGAATAAAAGAATTGAGAATAGACAACGACAAACCACAAAAAGAAATAGCCGCCTTGCTCGGAGTGGGCCAAAGCTACTATAGCAAACAAGAACGAGGAGACAAACCATTTCAAATTGACCAACTTATCAAAATAGCAGAATATTATCATGTCTCCGCAGACTATATCCTCGGCCTTCCCCCAGGGCTGGATTGGCCCAGAAAGTAAATTCCTACTATTTTAGTATGTTCCGTTAAGTGTCGCTACTATCAAGTACATATTTAAATATGTACCGCAAACGAAAAACCACCGCCCCGGGCACGGCCCGGCGGCGGTGGTTGCTTTCGTGTATATGGTTCTTTGTGGCGTAAGCCACAAAACAAAACCTAAACTATTACCCCGGAGGGGAAATAGTTTAGGTTTTGTTTATTTGGAAATCTGCTTTCATAGCCTCCCTTCTATCTTTTGAGTTTGAAAAGTTCTTTCGTACTGGCTGGATTTGTTTTTGTCTATATAGCTTTTTATAATTGTTCTACCGCAAAACCGCAGATAAAACTTCACGAATATTTCTAACCTTGATAAGCTGCAATCCATCGGGAACAATAACTTTCCCGCATCTTTCCGGAACAACACATTTATTAAACCCGAGTCTACGCACTTCAGACAAACGCTGATTCAAATTATTTACAGAACGAAGTTCTCCGGTAAGCCCCACTTCGCCAACAGCAGCCAAATCACCTGGAACCGCTTTATCCCGAAAACTGGAAGCCAATGCAATGACTGTTGCCAAGTCAACAGCCGGCTCTTCTAGCTCCAAGCCTCCCACAACATTTACATAAGCATCGCAAGAATGTATCAGAAGTCCCCCCCGCTTTTCCAGAACTGCCAATAAAAGCATTGTACGATTGAAGTCCACACCAGAGACCATACGCCTTGGTACGCTGGAACTTGTAGGCGTTAGCAACGCTTGTACCTCTGCCAAAACCGGCCGAACGCCCTCCATTGCACAAGTCACACAAGTTCCCGGAGTGTCCATAGGGCGCCCTTCCAGAAGCATTTCTGAGGGGTTTGGCACCTCAGACAGGCCAGAATCCGCCATTTCAAAAACACCGATCTCATTTGTTGCGCCAAAGCGGTTTTTTGCCGCCCGAAGAATACGGTAGGTTGTTTGTTGCTCCCCTTCAAAATAAAGTACACAGTCCACCATGTGCTCCAAAACCTTCGGGCCTGCTATCGAGCCCTCTTTGTTCACATGTCCAATTACGAAAACAGTAATCCCCATTCCTTTGGCTACATTCATCAGGGCTAATGTACAATCCTTCACTTGCCCCACACTGCCCGGTGAAGTAGTCAAGTCGCCATTATAAAGAGTCTGGATCGAGTCCACAATCAGCACATCTGGCTTTAATTCATCTACGGATTCTAGGATATTTTCTAAATTAGTCTCTGCCAGCAGGTAAAGCGCTTCTCCTCTTACCCGCAGCCGCTCAGCCCGGAGTTTGATTTGCCTCTCAGACTCCTCACCAGATACATACAAGACAGTGGCAAAACGGCAAAGATTATCACAAATCTGCAACATAAGGGTGGACTTACCGATACCCGGAGCTCCACCTACCAGCACTAAGGATCCCTTTACCGCCCCCCCTCCTAATACGCGATCTAATTCGTTCATACCCGTCTCAAAACGTAGTTCGTCTGTGGTTTCCACTTCGCGAATCGGCCTCGGGCGCCCAAAACCAACACGGCCACCTTCACGTCGTCCGCTGTTGGATTTAGGTACTTTACTTTTGGGGGCAGATGGCTTTTCGGCAATAGTATTCCACGCTCCGCAAGCTGGACACTGCCCCTGCCAGCGCAACAACTCATTTCCGCAATCGGTGCAGAAAAATACCGTCTTCTCTTTTGCCATGTTTTTTCTCTCCCATCCTTATATCTTCAACGACACAATAACTGCGTTTTGTTTACTTTTTTATTGTACCATATTTTATACACTATTGCTACTTTAGATTTTTTCACTTTTTAACCACGCCGATGTGATACATAATGCAAGCTGTATTTGGTATCCATCATCTCTCAATTTCTTTTCTTCTTCCGCATTTGAAAGGAAGCCACATTCTACTAAAATTGCAGGACATGTAATGTGCTTCATCAAATAGACAGAATCTGAAATTTGGGTAGGCGTTCGTTCATTACTCGGATCCAACCCATTTCGAAATGCTTCCTGCACCAAGTCCGCTAACGCCTTACTCTTTTCGTCTTCCCGAAAGAAAACCTGAGCGCCATGATAAACAGGATTTGAAAATGTATTCTGATGAATGCTAATTACAACAGCATTCTCTATTCTTTCTATGGTTGATACTCTGTTACGAAGATCCGACACTTTTTTCTTCCTCAGCGTATCCGCTTCCATATCGTGCAAAGAGATGTCTGTCTCCCGTAGCAAAATTGGCACTACACCATAAAAACCCAGTAATTGATCCAGTTTGAGAACAACTGCCAAATTGATACCGCTCTCTGGTACTCCCGTCAAAGATACAGCCCCTCCGTCTTCCCCACCATGCCCCGCATCCAAAACAAGCTGCTTTCCGGAAATACGTTTTGAGGAAAAAACAGTTTCTACCGAATTCTTATTCCTCGGAAACATAACTGCTGTCCCTATCAAGATTATTGCAAGACAAGCTGCTGTAATTTTTTTCCACCCAAACTTTTTCACCTGTCATCCCTCCCCTGCCAAATTTATTTCACAAGTCCTGACAGTATTACCATTTCCCTTCCCCCTTTGTTCTTCCCGCTTTTCTTTCGAGCGCATAGGATAACACGGAAGGTTTTCCCTTCTGCCGCACTTGAAAAATGTAAGGAGGAACAAGCATTGTATCCTGATAACGAAATCAATAAGCCTACTACGCCAGGGACTGGTTCAGCTCCGTGCGCTGACAGCTGTGGTACCTTGCCGTCCTGTGCACCGTTGGCCGTTCCTTATGTTCCTTTCCAGCAAAACAGCCCGAAACGCTACGGTCAGGAAGATGCCTTAAGCAATGGTACACTCTTTCCCGGACTCAATCTCCCTTTCCATCTCAAGGTTGATGCTCCCAATGTTGCCAAAGGACCTTTAGGCGAGCTTCAAGCCTTAGAATTTGTCCTTCTGGAATTAGGCCTTTATTTGGACACTCATCAAGGTGATGGAGAGGCTTTCGCTCTCTTTCAGCAATATGCAGAGTTGGAGCGGGTGGGACGCGAGAAATATGAAGCCATGTATGGTCCTGTTTTCCAGCGGACAACCGCCATGCAGAAGAACTTTTCTACATGGATTCAGAACCCTTGGCCTTGGGATTATCCGGAAGGAGGCACAAAATAAACCATGTTTATTTATGAGAAAAAACTTCAGTACCCGGTAAAGATCAAAAATACCAATCCTAAACTGGCTTCAGTTATCATCAGTCAGTATGGCGGTCCTGACGGCGAGTTAGGCGCCTCCCTTCGCTATTTGTCTCAGCGTTATGCTATGCCATATCCGGAATTAAAAGCACTTCTCACCGATATTGGCACCGAAGAGCTGGGACATCTGGAAATGGTAGGCACCATTGTTCATCAGCTTACCCGCAATCTTACGGAAGAACAAATCAAAACCGCTGGTTTTGATACCTATTTTGTGGACCATACAGCTGGCATTTATCCTCAGTTCGCCTCCGGCTACCCCTGGTCAGCTTCCACAATGCAGGTCACTGGCGATATTATCGCAGATCTTACCGAAGACTTGGCTGCGGAGCAAAAAGCTCGCCTCACCTACGACAACATCCTTCGTCTTTCTGATGATCCTGATGTAAATGATGTAATTCGGTTCCTCAGGGAGCGGGAAATCGTCCACTTCCAACGCTTTGGCGAGGCTCTGGAACTGGCAAAAGAGAAAATGGACAAAAAAAATGTCTATTTTGTCAATCCCGCTTTCGATAAATAAAAATACACCTTCCCCGATTATACGGACAACACAAAAGGGCCCTTCTTCTGTAGAGAAATTAAATTTAAGCAGAGAGGCGCTGCGCAAGCGGCGCCTCTCTATTCTTTGACTTATGCGTTCACTAGTTGTAGAAGTTGAATTGACCCGCCTTCCCTATTCCAACCTTGAATGGCCCAATCTACTGATTCCTTTATTCTGCGTTTTGCCTCCACTGACACCGAGGCACTCCAATATTCTTCTTTTGTTGCCTTTCCAGATACTCCTTAATTCCTTCTTCCCTGACATAGCAAACCCTCTGTGTAGTTATTTTCCTACACAGAGGGCTTTTTGCTTACTGGCGCGGTTCACCATCTTCCAGCCTTTCATATATTCTGATCGGATTCCGGCCATTCTCCCTCAAAAATAGTGACAGCAGGTCCAGTCATATACACATGATCATCGCCCTCATCCCAGTTAATCTCAAGATCGCCGCCCAACAAATGGACCGTAGCTTTTCGCTCTGCCACTCCCGCCAGAGCCGCCGCGACCAGCGTGGCACAGGCCCCGGTCCCACAGGCCAGAGTCTCCCCGCTTCCTCTCTCCCACACGCGCATTTTCAAATGTGACCGGTCCATGACTTCCACAAACTCTGTATTGGTCCGCCCAGGAAACGCAGGATGATTTTCAAAATGTGGCCCCAATTCAGTCAGCGGCAAATCATCAATGCGCTCACAAAATGTTACCGCATGTGGATTTCCCATAGAGACAGGCCGTAAGCTGTACTCCTGCCCTAGAATATTTAAGATCAGAGGGCTTCCAAGTTCCGGTATTCCCATATCGACTGTGATAGAAACCACCTCGCCCCTTTCCAGTTGCAGTCGAAGTATTTTAATTCCCGCCAGAGTCTCAATGGTAACCGTTGTTTTTGCTGTCAAGCCCTTTTCATATACAAACTTACCCACACAACGGATTCCATTACCACACATCTCCCCTTCTGACCCATCGGCATTAAACATCCGCATCCGAAAATCCGCTTTATCTGAAGGGCAAATACAAATAAGACCGTCTCCGCCAACTCCAAAGTGACGATCCGCGATTTTGCGCGCCATGCCTGAAAGATTCTGTGGCATTTTATCAGTACAATCCAAATAGACGTAATCATTTCCTATTCCCTGCATCTTTGTGAAATGCATCTTTCTTTCTCCCTTTCTTTTTTCCATAAAAATGGCGGCGGTCAAAGAGTTTGACCGCCGCCATTTTTATGGGCGTTTGTAACATGTCCATCCGGTCAGCTTTCTACTTATTATACCAGTCTTTCCAGCTTCCGTCCAGAACCATATGTGCTGTTTTGAACATTTTTATACCAGAGTCCATACTTCTTTTTTGCAGATACCGATGCGCCTGTTCCTCTGACATAGCCATCTGCGCTATCAGAAGCTGCTTGGCTGCGTCGATCGTCTCCTGCTCTTTCCTGGTACGCCCGGAGCGCACAGTCCGATCCTCTTGGGCACTCGCCTGCAAAAGCATCCCTACAGCGGCCAAAAGATCTCCTCTGCTTACTGGAGCCACCAGCTTAAAAAGCCGTTCATTTCCAATCAGCACCAAAATACTTTGAGGTGCAAGAACCAAGCCGTAGCAGGAATCGGGCAAATCTTCAAACAGTGATTCTGCTGTTTCATCCTGAAATTTGTAACCGCACACTGCAGCAAAAATACTTTTGCTGTGTACCAAACGTTTGGCCTCTGCCGCAGAGTGGCAAAGAAAACACTCAGCCAAGCCTGCAGTTTCGATCATTTCCTTGATGCGGGAGCCTGTCTTTTCTGTTTCAAAAACAAGGAGCAGTTTTTCCATGACCGATCACTCCCTTTGTTTGAAAAAGTACTGCAGGCGATCAGTAGTTTATAATGTACTTCTCTCTTTCCCAAGACGAAACACGGGTCCGGTATTCATCCCATTCTTTTTCCTTGCCCTCCACATAGTTCTCTGCAATATGAGGGCCGATGGTGTCCAATACCAGCTGGTCCGCCTTCATGGCCAGAATGGCTTCCTCCAGTGAACCGGGCAGACTTTCGATCCCGTTGGCCTCCCGGGTCGCTGCATCCATTTTGAAGATATTATCCGTGATTTCTGACGGGGGAATCATCCCCTTCTCAATCCCGTCCAGACCGGCTGCCAAACAGACTGCCAAAGCCAAATACGGATTGCAACAGGGATCGGGGCTACGCAGTTCCACCCGGGTACCGGAGCCTCTGGAAGCAGGGATCCGAATCAGGGCGGAACGGTTGGAGGCGGACCAGGCCAGATAACAGGGTGCTTCATAGCCAGGAACCAAACGCTTATAGGAGTTCACCAGAGGATTGGTAATCGCAGCAAAGCCTTTTACATGGTAAAGGAGTCCTGCAATGAAGGAATAGCACTCCTTGGAAAGCCCTTTCACCCCATCAGGATCAGCAAAAACATTTTTTCCGTCCTTAAAAAGAGACATATTGGTATGCATACCGGAGCCGTTGATCCCGAAAATAGGCTTCGGCATAAAGGTCGCATGAAGTCCGTTTTTCTGGGCAAGAGTCTTGACGGCCAGCTTGAAGGTCATGATATTATCAGCAGCCCTCAGAGCCTCTGCATACTTAAAATCGATCTCGTGCTGCCCCTGAGCTACTTCATGATGGCTGGCCTCAATTTCAAAGCCCATCTGCTCCAGCGCAAGACAGATCTCACGACGGGTCCCCTCTCCATGATCTAACGGACCCAAATCAAAGTATCCCGCCTCATCATTGGTCTTTGTGGTAGGTTTCCCCTCATCATCGGTCTGGAAAAGGAAAAATTCAGCCTCAGGGCCCACATTAAAGGTATCATAGCCCATTTTCCTGGCCTTTTCCAAAACTTTCTTCAAAACCCCGCGAGGATCCCCGATAAAAGGGGTTCCATCGGGATTATACACATCGCAGATCAGCCGGGCAACCTTCCCCTGCTGGGGGCGCCACGGAAAAATAGTGAAGGAATCAAGGTCCGGGTACAGATACTGATCTGACTCATTGATACGGACAAACCCTTCAATAGAGGACCCGTCCAGCATGATCTCATTGTTCACGGCCCGCTCCACCTGGGAGGCTGTAATTGCAACATTCTTCAGCTGGCCAAAAATATCGGTAAACTGCATCCGGATGAACTCAATGTCCTCCTCCCTAACAATACGAATAATATCCTCTTTGGTGTATCCCATACCAATGCGCCCCTTTCCATTATATTCTATTGCCATTTACTAAAAGAAGGCGCTCCGCCCCTCTGGGTCGGAACGCCTTCGTCCTCAACTGATACGAGTATAAAGTTTTTCAACAACAATGTCAAGGGCGTTTTCGATTTTTGTCTCAAACAACAAGGAAAATACTTGCTTTTTCATTGCCTTTATGCAGTTTTGTATATTCTACATCACCGAAGCAATGAAGCCCGGAATGAAGAAAATTGCGCCGGAAAGGAAATTGGATATCAATTTGCAAACATGGCGGTCTTCATCGCTCAACTCATCTAATGTAACCACATCTTCTTCAACATAGTCAATCATATCATTGGTTCGTTTACGAGAAGATTTCTGTTTTTTGTTCAGGATTTTAAGATGGGCCACTGGTGCCTCAAGTCCATCCAAACCCAAGTAAGAAAACCATGCCAGTACAAAAAGCAATACGCCCATCACAAAAAAGCCGACACTGATCATCGGAAGCTCCCGGTTGATAAACTGTCTCCAGAGCAGCAAAAAAGCAAGGGCAAACACACATCTTGTCACACATTGAGTCAGTGTTAGACGGAGCATATACGGCTTTTTCAGAAACTTGGCCAGTTTACTCATGGCAGCCCACCTCTTCACCTTTCAAAGTATCAAGAAAAGGCCAGCTGAATCGCTGGCCCTTTCTCGGTTACTTGTTTTCTATTTCCTTACGGTACCGGTCAAGCTCCCGCTCATTTCCATAGACGTAATGCCCGGGGATAATTTCCACCCATTGAGGCTTATCCACACTATAATCATGAACGCTGGGATCATAGACCAGCAGCTGCTTTTTCTTCTCCACCTCAGGATCGGGAATAGGGACCGCAGAAAGCAGCGCCTTGGTGTAAGGATGAAGCGGATGCTGGAACAACTCTTCCGAATCAGCCAGCTCCACGATGCGGCCCTTATGGATCACCGCGATCCGGTCAGAGATAAACCGAACCACCGACAAATCGTGGGCGATAAAGAGATAGGTCAGACCACGGCTCTTCTGCAACCGGTTCAGCAGGTTCAACACCTGCGCCCGGATGGATACGTCTAACGCAGAGATAGGCTCGTCTGCCACAACAAACTCAGGCTCCATAATAAGCGCCCGGGCAATACCGATACGCTGACGTTGACCGCCGGAGAACTCATGGGGGAACCGGGATGCAAACTCAGGTAGCAGGCCCACTTCTCGAAGGGCCTCCTCCACCTTGCGTTTCCGGTCATCCTCATCCTTGTAAAGATGGTGGTTGATCAACCCCTCAGAGACAATGTAGTCCACCTTGGCGCGCTCGTTCAGAGATGCCTGTGGATCCTGGAAGATCATCTGGCAGTTCTTGATCACTTCACGGTCAAGTTCCTTAGAAATCTTGCCGCTGATTTTTTGCCCTTTGAAATAAATCTCACCAGCAGAAACCGGATTAATACGAAGAATAGCCCGACCAATGGTGGTCTTTCCAGAACCGGACTCACCTACCAGAGAAAAGGTTTCCCCCTTATAGATGTCAAAATTCACATGGTCAACTGCCACAAATTTTTTCCGTCCGGTACCAAAGGTAATTTGCAGGTTTTTTACTTCAACCAGCTTTTCTTTCTCAGCCATTACAAATTACCTCCCTTCCTTGGTGTTGCTTCTCAGTCTCTGAATGGTGTGGGGCTGCTCGATCTTCGGCGCCCGAGGATCCAAATACCAAGTTTTTGCCTTGTGGGTAGGGCTAACCTCAAAGTAAGGCGGCTCTTCCACAAAATCGATAGCCAGCGCCTTCGTATTCCGAGGAGCAAATGCATCGCCCACAACCTCCTGGAGCAGATTGGGCGGTGTTCCGTCAATAGCGGGCAGCTCCTCTCCCTTGACACCCAACTGCGGCAGAGAAGAAAGCAGCGCCCAAGTGTATGGATGCCATGCGTCGTAGAAAATTTCATTTACGAGGCCATATTCCACGATCTGACCAGCGTACATAACTGCCACACGGTCAGCCACATTAGCCACAACACCCAAGTCATGGGTAATGTAAATAACAGTCATACCCAGTTCCTTCTGGAGATTGCGGATCAGGCCCAGGATTTGAGCCTGGATGGTAACGTCAAGAGCGGTGGTAGGCTCATCGCAAATCAGGATCTGAGGCTTACAAGCCACCGCAATGGCAATGACCACACGCTGACGCATACCGCCGGAAAACTCGTGAGGATACTGGTTGAAGCGGCGCTCCACATCAACAATACCCACTTTTTCCATCATTTCCATAGCCAGCTTCTTTGCTGCCTCACCTTTTACTCCCTGGTTCATCTCAATGCTCTCTTGAATCTGCATACCAATCTTCTTCAGCGGATTCAGTGAGGTCATAGGATCCTGCATTACCATGGAAATCTTTTTGCCGCGAATCTTCAGCCATTCCTTCTCGGTCTTGAATTTCGCAAGATCCTGACCGTCGTACATAATGCTACCGCCGGCGATCCTGCCGTTGGCATCCAACATACCCAGGAAGGATTTGGTGAAAACACTCTTTCCGGAACCAGACTCTCCTACAATAGCCAAGGTCTCCCCTTCGTAAAGGTCCAGCGAACACTTACGCACAGCCTTAAGGGTACTGCCCCGAAGACTAAATTCGATTTCAACATCACGAGCAGAAAAAATCGGTTCTCTTGCCATTTGGAGCACCCCCTTATACGTGGTTTCTCGGGTCAGCCGCATCAGAGAAAGCATTACCGACCAGATAAAATGTTATCGTAATAATGGACACAATCGCCGCCGGGAAAATCAGCAAATAGGGATAGTTTACGAAGTAGCTGCGGGCATTCCGGAGAAGGATGCCCAGAGTCGGCGTATTCGGGTCCAAGCCAAGGCCAAGATAAGACAATGTGGTCTCCATGGCAATGGTACCAGGAATAGACAGGGCCAAACGAAGAATGACAACGCTAACCAAATAAGGCACAACATTCTTCACAAGAACTCTCCAAACCGGAGTTCCCAAACACCTCGAAGCCAAGTTATATTCCCGATCACGATACATCAACACCAGATTCCGCACATTTCGAGCCATTGCCAGCCAACCGGTGGCAATCATCGCTGTCGCCATGATCGCGAAACTCTGTCCCACCAGCAAAGAAACTAAGGTCATGTAGATAACCATAGGCACATTACTGATGATATTATAAACCTCTGTCAGGGGCCGATCCAGGGCTTGAACATAGCCCCAAAGACAGCCCATGACAACGCCGATAATACACTCACCCACAGCTACGATCATAGCCAAACGAATCGAGACCTGGGCGGCATACCACACCTGGCACCAATAATCACGTCCCAGGTTATCCGTGCCGAACCAAAATTCGCCGTTGGGCAGAGTAAATGCCAACGCGCTTTGGGTCTCCAGCGCGGTGTAGTCATATTTACCGATAGCCAGGGCCACAAAGGAGAACAGGAAAACCGCCAGGAACATGAAGCTCATCACAACAGCAGACTTCTTTTTGACAAAGTTGCTGAACACAGACTTCCAATAAGAGTAATCGGAATACCCGATACGCTCGGCCGCTTCGGAAGAGTGTTCTACAAAGCGGAACAGCTCGTCTTGATTGTTCATCGGGTCTCCCCCCTTCCAGCCAATTTGATACGCGGATCAAAGAGCATCATCATCACATCGCCCAGAAATACGCCCAAAATCCCCAAAGAAGCGTAAACCATCACCAGAGTCTGAACGATATTGGTGTCATAAAGACCAATAGCATCGGTCAGCAGCGGGCCCATACCGGGGATGGAATAGAAACGCTCCACAAGCAGTGAACCGCCGATCGTTAGCAAAATAGAGGCCGGAATATACGCAACCAAAGGAACAAAAGCATTCTTCAAAACGTGCTTCACCATAATTTCCCGATAACCCATACCCTTAATTCTTGCCAACTTGATATAGTCCTTGTTGAGCTCATCCACCATGTAACGCCGTGTCCAAAGCGCATAGTTGGCAACGGAGCCCAAGGCAAGACAAATAATAGGCAAAATACTGCTCGGTCCAGGATTACGCGGAGAGTACAGTGAAGGCAGCTTTAGTACTTTCTGTCCAAAAATTAGGATCAAGGAATAGGAAACCAAATGTGGAACCGCATTAACAAAAATAGTATATCCTGTGCCTATGTGGTCCAATATGCCATTTTTATTTATAGTTTGCAGGATACCTAATAGCACGCCCAAAAAGAGAGAAATCGCCATCGCGGACAGACCAAAGCGCATAGAAATCGCAAACCGCTCTGCAATAATATCCGTAACTTTAAAGCCCACCTGAAGCCGACGAGACTCACCAAAATCAAGACGCAGCAGCTGACCGTAATACCGCACCAACTGAACCCCCATAGGATCCAGTAAACCGGCACGCTCCAGCTGATCGTGCTTCTGCTGTTCGGTCATCTTCATCAATTGATCCTCAGTGAAATAATAATCCGTAGGCAGCAGCCGCAAAAGCAAGAACACGATGGTTACGATGGCAAGAATAGTAAATAAAGATTGCAACAATCGTTTTACTGTATATTTTAGCATAATCTCGATCTCCTCTTTTAATCAGGCGCAGCCCTCGACATCGGCGACTTCCCGATTCTAATTTCGTTCGCATCGCCGAGGGAGAAATTAGGACCCTGTCCCTGCCAAGGAAAAACCGAGGCAGGGACAAGTTTCCTAAAAGCTCTTAAACAGCGAAACTCAAGCCAGAGAACCCATAGGATCCCAAGGGGCCAACTCGATGGGCTCCTGTTCCAAAGCGGCACGCTGCGCATCGGTCAGGAACTTCTTGTTGATAACCACCTGGTAAACAAACTGGTCAAACCACTTGTCGCTGGCGGCGTAATAACCCTTGCGGCCAGCGGTCTCTCCCCAGCTGTTTTCGATCTTCCAGCGGTTAGGTTTGCCCTCGGCGTCCAGATTTACACCGCATAGAACCATAGCATGATTCATAGCGCTGTCACGGTAATCCAGACGGTCAGCCTTGCTCATGGAGAGGTCAAAGCCAAGCAGTTCCTCATACATAAAGCT
Organism: Oscillospiraceae bacterium; assembly: GCA_022800215.1. GTDB lineage: Bacteria > Bacillota > Clostridia > Oscillospirales > Oscillospiraceae > Vermiculatibacterium. The sequence goes on from JAAWPV010000081.1 coordinate 30,556, forward strand.
GTCAGGATCCCAGAAGCCGCTGTCCCGGTCACCGAACTTGCCGCAGTCACTGCCGAACCAGACCAGCTCGCCGGCCTTCATCTGCTTAACCACCAGCTCTTTCAGCTCTTCCATAGGGAGATTCAGATACTTGATCTTCCCTTCCACTACGTTGCCAAGATACTTAACAGTAAAGGTCTTGCCAAAGGGCTTATCGGCGGTAGGACCATTGATCACATTGATGTAGTCATCCAACTCGATTCCCACGTACTTGTCATAGAAGGACTTGGGAGTCATATTGCGATCCACGTGGTAGTTGCCATCCTTATCGGTATACTCAAAATCAAACTGCTCCACAGGACGGCCAAAGGCAATGCACAACGCCCGGAAATACTCCACGATCATTTCGTCCTTGCGAGCGGAAGCATCCTTCCCCTCCGCCATCAAGCGGCGAAGCTCAGCAGCGTCCTTACGCAGCTTCATGTTGATCATACCCACGATGCCGCGGGTGCTCTTGGACTGCTCTGTCTCAGGCATAACACTGGCAGGAACGATGCCGTACTTCTTGATAACGTCCACCATCATATCCCACTGACCGCCATCATTGATCCCCTTCAGCACCCAGTCCAGCGTCCGATCACCCACAGGCAGCTCCGGGCAGTCCAGAACAGCTTCCAGACAAAAATTGATCTTCTCCAGCTTATCCCAGAAAGCAAGCCAGTTGCCAGATAGCTCAAACTTCTCCATATTGCACTTCTCCGCCACGGCCTCACGCATCACATTCATGGATGCAAAGAGCCAGCACCGACCGCTCTGCTGCTGAGCAGTTGCGCCCCGGGTCTTAACTGTAATGGAAAAAGTGTTATCCATCTTAGCCGCTGCCACAGGGTCAACGACAAGATTTGCCAGAGGAGTTTTGGCTGCAACGGCAGTATACATATGGGCCGTCTTGTCCTCGTCATAAGCTTTCTTGCATTTCGCCAATAGATCAGGGGTAATTGCCCTCGGATTCTTCATAATTTGTCCCTCCCTCGATACAAGCAATGAACCAAGCCCTTCCCGGTCCGGCAAGCCGGACCGGAAAGGACTTGGATTTGGCTTTGCTTTTGCTATTTAAATTTTAGATCTCGCCGGCATCGTAAGCAGCCTTGAACTGCTCATACTGCTCAGTGGTGTAAGGCTCAACGGAGGTTTCACAGTTCTTGTAAACATCGATCTGAATGCCGTAAGCGGCAAAAGGCCGGGTATAGGTATTGATCTTGGTCAGGGAGTAAGTGGTGGCCCGACGGAGAGGAATACCCAGAGCATGCTGGAACCAATAAGCCTCAGCCTGAACCTCAGCCTCAAAACGCTTGTCGTTATCATCGGTGATGCTGATGGCATCCACAACCATGTCGCAGAAGGTCTGATAGGTATCAACGACCTCGCTGTCAGCATACTCAAACTTGGTCATCTGAGAGGCAAAGTAACCACCGCACTCAGGCACCATATTGGTCAGGAAGTTCTCGGGATCGCCGTAGTCGGCAATCCAGCCAGCGGTAGCAATACTGTGAAGTCTGGGAGTATAAACCTCATTACGGGCGCTGGAAACAAAAGTCTTGATCTGGAAGTTAATGAAGTCATCGCCCAGCTTGCCAATAATGGTCTTTAAGATGTTGGCAGTGTCCAGAGCAACTTGGTTACCGGAAGCGATATAGTAATCCATCTCTACAGGGAAAGTAACCTTACCTTCCAGCTCCCTCATGGCCTGCTCCTTGTACTGAAGGCCCTTGTCGGCGTCATAACGACCATTTTCACTATACCCCAGGACCTCCAGCAGCCGGTCAACATAGTCAGTGCCGTCAGAGAACTGAGCAATGCCCTCAGTGGTCATGGTCTCCACATGGCAGGAGTCGGGATCAATATAGTTGGAAGCGCTCCAATACTCGTGAAGGTCCATGCCATAATAGAGTGCCAAACGGAAAGCCTCGTTGGCAATGGCGTTGTTCCAGTTGTCGTCAGGAGTGCCGTCCTCTTTGTTCTTAGCATAGTTGAAGTTCATCTGCGTGTTAGCCACAGGGTTCCGCACCTGAACCAGATTGTCGGCGTACTCAGTCTGCTTGTCGTAGATATAACGCAGGCTGGACTCGCTCAGAGTGCAGTTGTCAACTTCGCCGGTCTGGAACAGGTCGTCATCCTTCTGCTGATCCTCCAGCATCTTGATGGTGACCACATCGAACAGCTTGCAGTCCTTATCCCAGTACTTCTCGTTGCGAACCAGGTCACGGGAGTTGTTCCGCACAAAGTTGTTGATGACGTAGGGGCCGTTATACCACATGGTCTCAGGGGTCTGAGCATACACGCCGTCCACGCCCAGCTCGTCAATGGATCCCTGGGGCAGAGGGTACAAGCAGGCAGAAGTGCAGAGAGTGGGGAAATACGGCACCTGCTTAATGCAATGATAAACCAGAGTGTACTCATCGGGAGTTTCGATTCCGATCAGGTCCGTAAACTCGGGAGAAGTAGCGCTCAGAGCCTTGGCCTCTTCCTCGGTCAGGTCGTTGGTGTAATTGTAGTACTCAGCGGCACCTTCAATGGTGGCCATGAGCATCTGGGTGTTACAGCCATCGTTCTTCCAAGCGTTCAAGATCCACTCAGCAGCAGTGACCCAATCCTGAGCGGTACACTTGGCCATTTCTTCCTGCTTATCATTGACCCAAACAACATCGTTGCGGAGTTTGAAGGTCCAGGTCTGACCGTTATCATCACTCCCCCACTCAGTAGCAACAGCAGGCTGCAGCACGCCGTGGTTGTCAATCTCCAGCAACGGAGAATAGCAGTTCGACAGAGTCTTGGAGTTTGCCTGGGCTTCGCTGTTCAGCAACACGAAGGTAGTCATATCGCCGGCAGTGACCTGCCAATCATAGAAATGGTTGAGTTCCTCGGTGGTATCATTGCCACCACCTTCGCCGCCTTGCTTGCCGCAGGCAGACAGCGCCAGCACCAAGGACAGGGACAGTGCAAGAAGCCTTTTCGTCTTTTTCACCTTTCATCTCTCCAATCTGAATAAAAATTTGGAACCCATTATATAAATAAGTAGAATACGTTCCTTCTTCGCATTCACTTATTTATCAAAATTGGGCCGCTATACAACGACAATGCTTTGCAGCCTTGCATTCACAAGATATCACTTTTAAGTGCTAAACTGTTAAAAAGTGTTTTTAGTATGATACTACACTCCCCCGAACTTGTCAACCATTATTTTTGGTGTAAATTCTTTTCTCAAAAGTAGTCAATTTTGTAGTTTTTGTCATGGGGTCACAATCGGCGGACACTTGGATTCCCAATTTCTATTCTACTGCAATGATTTAGCCCTCAATCAGCCATCTTGCAAAAATATAATTGTCCGCGGCTGGCGGACATATTTTTATCCAGATCCGCAAATATTCATTGTTGCACTCCAAAAAACTGTCAAGGGCCGCCATATATATGACGACCCTTCCATATAACTGTACAGCCTTACTCCCTCAGTCATTCCCACTCAATGGTAGCGGGCGGCTTGGAGGTGATATCGTAAACGATACGGTTGATATGGGGCACCTCGTTGACAATACGCACACTCACCCGGTCCAGTACCTCATAGGGGATCCGGGTCCAATCGGCGGTCATAAAGTCGGTGGTGGTCACACTACGGAGAGCCAGAGTATAGTCATAGGTACGACCATCCCCCATCACGCCCACGGAGCGCATATTGGTGAGGACCGCGAAATACTGGTTCATGGTCTCCTCCAGCTTGGCCTTCGCAATCTCATCCCTGAAAATGAAATCGGCCAAACGAAGGGTATCCAGCTTTTCCTTGGTAATCTCGCCGATGACACGAATGGCCAGACCGGGCCCCGGGAAGGGTTGGCGCATGACCAGATATTCAGGAAGGTCCAGCTCCCGGCCCAGCTGACGAACCTCATCCTTAAAGAGAAGCCGCAGAGGCTCGATGATCTCTTTGAAATCCACATAGTCAGGAAGACCGCCCACATTGTGGTGGCTCTTGATGACAGCGGCATCCCCCAGGCCGGACTCGATCACATCGGGGTAAATGGTGCCCTGGACCAGGTAATCTACCTGGCCGATCTTTTTCGCTTCAGCCTCAAAGACGCGAATGAATTCCTCGCCGATAATCTTCCGCTTCCGCTCTGGATCGCTGACCCCTGCCAGTTTGGAAAGAAAGAGCTCCTCAGCGTTGGCACGGACAAAGTTGATATCCCACTTGGCGAAGGCGGCTTCCACCTCATCCCCCTCGTTAAGGCGCATCAAACCATGGTCCACAAAAACGCAGGTCAACTGGCTGCCTACCGCCTCGGCCACCAGAGCTGCCGCCACGGAGGAATCCACGCCGCCGGAGAGGGCCAGAAGCACTTTGCCCTTCCCAACTTTCTCCCGGATCTGCCGAATGGCGGTGGTTTTATAATCTCCCATGGTCCAATCGCCCTTGGCGCCGCAGACCTCATAAAGGAAGTTGCGGATCATACCGGTTCCGTTTTCGGTATGGTTGACCTCGGGGTGGAACTGGACACCGTAAAAACCTCTGGACTCGTCGCAAATGGCGACGTTGGGACAGGCTTCAGAGCGGGCCATAAGCGCAAAGCCTTCTGGCACCTTCTCCATGTAGTCGCCATGGCTCATCCAGGTAATGCCCTCCCGGGGCAAGCCCCAGAAAAGCTTGCTGTCCGTATTAAAGAAGGTCTCGGTCTTGCCGTACTCCCGGGCGGTATCGCTCTGGGCCGCGGTCACCCGGCCACCCAGATTGTGAGCAAGCAGCTGACAACCATAGCAGATACCCAGAATGGGGATCCCTAGCCGGAAGATCTCAGGATCTGCCTGGGGCGCCTTAGGATCATAGACGCTGCCCGGTCCGCCAGTGAAGATGATACCGATAGGCGCCAGCTTTTTTACTTCCGCAATGGGGGTCGTATAGGGCTTTACCTCACAGTAGACCCCACACTCCCGGACCCGCCGGGCAATAAGCTGATTGTACTGACCACCGAAATCCAGCACGATCACAAGCTGATGGCTCATACACTTCTCTCCTTTTCTATTTTATCCTGCGGGGCAAGCCCGCCCTTACCACCACAAAAATTCGTCCAGTTCGCCCTTCTCAAAAAGAATATTGCCCTCATGTTTTTCCTCTCCCCGCACCGGCAGGAAGGGATCCAGCAAGGTGATACGCTTTCCGCACTCTGGGCAGCGGTATTGAATGGCTCCACAGGCATACATTCCAGCTGGAATATCCGCCTTCTTCTCAACCTTGCAGAGATTTTCTCGATAGAAAGCCTGATCCCTATGTTCGGTATAATGCCCCACTACCATGCAGGGCAGTGCGTACAACTGCTTGCGGAGCTTTTCCATCTCACATTTGCAATCCTGGCACCAGTCATCCTGGTATTTTTGAAGCCATTTGTCGATCAGACCCATTTCAGACCCCCGCCCGCTGCCTGGCCGCATCCAGCGCCTGCACCATCACATCCGCCTTGGAGATGCCTTCCAAAACACGAGGGTCCTCCATCTTCCAGCGTTGGTTAGATGTAAAGGTATTTACCCTTACCTTGATCCCATCTATCTGAAAAAGAAAGCTCACCCGGCTCGTTCCCCGAAGGAAGCCCACACCGCCGGCACCATCCTCAGTCCAGGCATGGTCAATACAACTGGCGGACCGCACATAGAGTTTAGAGGGATTCCAGAAAAAGAGAAGTGCCACCTGGCCCTTGGAGAGGTCCACCACCACCGTCTGCATATTGCCGTAGAAGGTATGGTTTTTGGTGAAGTCCAGACCATCCAAATCCTTCATCATCTTCTTTTTCTTCTGCTTCCAAATAGTGCTAGGACCCACAAACCACCAAAGCACAGACAGGATGGTAGGCCCCACGAAACACACCACCGCTCCGGTTCCACCGTCACGGAAGAACTGATACCCGATCCATCCCCCTACCACGATCAGCACAATGGGGAAAAAAACAGCTGTAATAAAATAAGGGACACTCATTTTTTTGATTCGTTCCGATTGCATACCTCTCTGCTCCTTTATATAACAAAATATCGGCAACCGACCTTAATCCCATTCGTTCTTCTGCTCCTTCATCTTCTTCGGAATGAAAAAGAAGGGAAACAGTCCCAATTTCGCCCCCAGAGAATGAAACAGTGGGAAGCAAACAAGAACCGTGATGACCTGAACGATATCCGCATAATGGTCAGTGTAGGTCTCCTGACTGACCTTGCCGCCCTCCCCGCGCATATCGATATAGAAATCGGTACGGCTCAGCTCTCCCCCATACTGGATCTGGTTCATAAAATACTCGTCCTTGGTCAGGTCCTCATAAACTACCGTTCCCACGGGAAGGGTATGGTCACTGGTATAGTAGTCGCCATCGTACTGGACATTTTCCATATTGATTACGGCAGCCACCACCTCACCGGAGGCCAGGGTGACGGCATAGGTATAGGCCCCATTGTGATAGCCCGCCCCCCGGTTGCAATACTCAATGCCATGAGACACGATGGTAAACTTCTCCTGCCCCAATAGTTCGTCCACACTTCGGATTCGGGGAATATCACTTCCCGCCCGGCCTCCGATATCACCATCGGCCACGGTATGTTCCTCCACATAACTTTCATAAAAATGCGGAGTGATCAAATTGGTTATCTGCGCCGTGCCGAGACTTACTCCAAAGGCCAGCAGCAGGCAAAGCCAGATATCGAACCGCAAGTATCTTCTGCGCATAGGACCGCCTCTTTCCGTTCATTTTGAACCTGGAAATATTTTATCTCAAATCCGCTTTCCTTGCAATGCAATTATCTCAAATCGTGATTTTGTCCAAAGGTTTATCATATCCGTGCCCTTTTTTCGGCAACCGCCTCTCTCCTGCATAAGTTTTTTCAGTTTTGCCCATACTGAGCCATAAGAACGCCCGGAGGAGGTCACACTATGGTCATTGCCTTTGTCAGAACCATCATTCTATATCTGCTGATCATTGCCGGGATACGGCTTATGGGCAAGCGGCAGGTTGGCGAACTGGAACCCTCCGAGCTGGTGCTGGCCCTTATCATCGCAGACCTGGCCGCCGTTCCCATGCAAGACTTCGGTATTCCCCTGCTCACCGGCGTCATTCCCATTATGACGCTTCTTTGCATTACCATGATCATCTCCGTACTGTCCATGAAAAGCGTCAAATTTCGAGCCATCATCTGCGGTCGGCCTTCAATCATTATTGCAAACGGAAAGCTGCAACAACGCGAAATGATAAAAAACCGCTTCACAGTGGATGAATTGATGGAAGAGCTTCGCATGAAAGGAATTACCGACATTTCTACCGTAAAATATGCTATCTTGGAGACAAATGGGCAAATTTCACTCCTTCCCTTTTCCAATCAGAATCCCCCAACCGCCAAAGATTTAAATGTTTCAACTGAGGAAACCGGGCTTCCCGTCGTCATTATCAATGATGGCCGTGTATTGGAGCACAATCTTCATACCCGGGGATATGATGAAAACTGGTTGGAAAAGCAGTTAAAAGCTCATGGCGTAAAGCATCCTCAGGATGTATATCTGCTAACATCCGACGAGTTGGGCCGGACCTATTTTGCCCCCAAGGAGGAGGAAAAATGAAACGGATCTGGGTCGCTGCCGCCATCCTGGTGCTGCTTTTTACCGGAACAATGATCCACAGCTTCTATATCTCATCGGTCACAGAGCAGATCACCACGATCCTCCATGAAGCCGAAATAAAGGCGGAAAACGGAGAGTGGGAAAGTGCTATGCGTTTGACCGAAACCGCACAGGAAAAATGGAGTGTCAGGGATGCCTACCTTCATATCATGCTCCGTCATAATGAGACAGACAATGTCTATACCGGCTTCCGAGAAGTGGCCGAGTTCATTCAATGCCAAGAGGGCGGTGAATACTCCGCCGCCAACGCCCGTCTGATCGCTGAGCTGGAGCTGCTGGCTGAAGCAGAACAACTGACTCTCAAGAATATTCTGTAATGCCATTTCACTTTACTGATATTGTAACGTAAAGCACAGAGGCCATCAATGACCCCTGTGCTTTTCCTTTTTCTTCTCTTGGCGAAGCTGGAACCTTCTTTCCTCCTCTGCCTGTCGTACCTGACGCGTCTTGCTTTGCCTGGCCGCTTTCCCTTCCGCACGCTGAAGTTTCAGCGCTTCCTGCGCCTTAGTGCCCATTGGCGGTCCGGAAAGTTGCCGAGCGATCTCTCTGCGGGCTCTTTTGGGATTTTTCCGTACCTGTATCACAGTCTCACCAGAAATCACCGGGGAAAAATTCAGCTCTCTCCAGCTGCGCAAAAGAAAGTCATAGACCTGATAGTCCTTGGGTTCGGCACCAAAGGTGATCTTGCTCACCTGATAGCCGTCCTCCCCTGTTCGTTCGTAGAGCCCCACCCAGAAAGGGTCTTCAAAACAGACTGTAATGGTACAACATTCCAATGCCATCGTACTTCCTCCTTTTGTCGATCAAAATCAGAGAAGGGACAACCAAGGAGGCAGGTTACTGACGGCTCATGCCGCCCCCGGACTACCCGACCGGGGCGTGTTTTTATCTCTGATGGTTCTATTACTTTTCCTGAAGCAATTTATTCAGTTCCGTCATGAAGGTGCTGATGTCCTTAAATTGACGGTAGACCGAGGCGAAACGGACATAAGAGACTTCGTCCACATCTTTCAGCTTGTCCATCACAAGTTCACCGATTCGATTGGAGGAGATCTCCCGGTTCATTTCATTTTGAAGGGTCTGCTCAATCTCGTCCGCGATCTTGCTCAGTGTCTCAATGGACACAGTCCGCTTCTCACAGGCCCGCAACATACTGTTGAGCAGCTTATTCCGGTCAAAACTCTGACGGCTGCCATCCTTTTTAATGACAATGATGGGAAGTGTCTCCATCACCTCGAAGGTAGTAAAGCGCTTATGGCAGGACAAACATTCCCTGCGGCGGCGAATGCTGGCTCCGTCCTCAGTTGGCCGGGAGTCCACCACCTTGCTATCCAGGTATCCGCAAAAAGGACATTTCATATATCAGCACACTCCTATGTAAATTTGAAGCTCATAGTTGTAGTTTAACACATCCATGACCCTTTTTCCAGTTTTTATTGCAAATTCTGATGCCGTTTTGCGGCAAGGAGAGTGTTCTCCATCAGGACCGCTCGAGTCATGGGACCCACTCCCCCCGGAACCGGCGTGATGTACGAGGCCTTCTCTGCCACAGCCTCATAATCCACATCCCCGCACAGCTTACCGTTTTCATCACGATTCATAGCCACATCAATGACCACGGCCCCCTCCTTCACCATATCTGCCGTAATAAGACCGCGCCGGCCTACGGCAGCTACCAAAATATCGGCCTGACGGCAGTGCTCCGCCAGCTCCGGTGTCTTGGAATGGCAGATGGTGACAGTGGCATTCCAGGCCAGCAGCAAAAGGGCTATGGGTTTTCCCACAATATTGGAGCGGCCTACCACGACAGCCCGCTTTCCTGCCGGATCAATGCCGTATTCCTCCAGCAATTCCATAATCCCCGTCGGGGTACAGGGCAAAAAGCTCTTTTCTCCGATCATCAGATTTCCTACGTTTATCGGATGAAAACAGTCCACGTCCTTGGCCGGCGAGATGGCTTCAATGATTGTCCGCTCATGGATATGCTTCGGAAGAGGCAACTGGACTAAAATACCGTCGATATCTTCCCTGCCGTTCAACGTCCCCACCAGCTCCAAAAGCTCCTGCTGAGATACGTTTTCCTGCAAGGTGTACTCCTCGCTGTAAAAGCCACATTCCTCGCAGTCCTTGCGTTTTCCATTCACATAGACCCGGGAAGCCGGGTCGTTGCCTACCAGGATCACAGCCAGGCCTGGCTTTCTGGGCAGCTTTTTCGCTTCCTGCCGAACCCGCTCCTTGACTTTTGCTGCCATGGTTTTTCCATCAATCCTCGTCATCGCCAGCCCCTCCCGCTTCTTCCTGCTCTGCCGTCCTTGCCTTTGCCTTCTTTCTGGCTGCCATCTGATACCCCCAAAGCTCTTCCGAAGAGTGGGGTCTTGTGAGCTGCACGAAAAGAATGACTACTGCCGCTGCGCAGGACACAATGGCCAGTATTTGGGATACCCGCAGTCCCGTGGAGAAGAAATAAAGGCTGTCGGTGCGGAGCCCCTCAATCCATGCCCGCCCCAAACCATACCAGGCAACATAGCCCAAAAAGATCTGACCGTCAAATTTCCTGTGCTTTGCCACGACCAGCGCCAGCAGCAAAAGGCCCGCCAGATTCCACAGCGATTCATAAAGGAAGGTCGGATGAACCTCCATGTATTGATATACTCCGTTTACCGTGTCGTATATCCCCATGCGCCAGGGCAAATCCGTGGGCGCACCATAGGCTTCCACATTGACAAAATTTCCCCAGCGCCCTATCAACTGACCGATCAGTAGGCCGAAGGAACCTAAATCCGCCAAAGCAAGGAACCGGATCTTTTTTGCCTTGCAAAAAATCAGTGCCACCAGAATGGCAGTGATGATGGCGCCGTAAATGGCAAGGCCGCCATCCCAAATACGAACCATTTGACTGAAATTCAAACCGCCATCAGAATTTCGATAGAGATCCAAATAAAAAATGATGTAGTAGAGCCGCGCCCCAATGATACACAGGGGCACGGCATAGATGAGCAGATCCATGATATCATCCTGCTCAATACCGTAAATATCCGCCTTTTTGCAGCAGAAAATCACCGCCAGAAGAAATCCCGCAGCAATAATGATACCATACCAGTGGATTGGCCATCCAAAAACGCGGAAAGCAATCTCTTTGACTTCTATTGTAAGCCCAATCCCCGGAAAAGAAACTGTACTCATGCTTCTCCCTCCTTCGGACGGATCACCGCAAGGGTACATTTCTCCTGGGTGATCACAGCGCAGATACACGCTTCCACATCTGCCTTTGTAATGTGGTCAAAAAGCTCCGGAAACGCCAGATATTCATAGCCATTAAAATACCCCATGGCCTGATTGACGCAGATCGTCTCAAAGGAATTAAGCCTCTGCACCAGATTGCCGTAAGCTGCTTTCTTCAAGCGCCGGAACAATCCCTCATCAAGCCCCTCTCGACCGATCCGCTCGCCCTCTGCCAAAACGGCGGCACGAACCGCCTCCGGATCCTTGCTCTCTCCCCCGGCACACAGGAAGGCCACACCAGGGTATGCCTCGCAACCATAGCTGAAGCTTTCGTTCAGAAAGCCGTCGCGATAGAGTGCTGCATATAGGGGGCTGGATGTCCCCAACAAGGCTTCACAGGCAAGGTCTCCCACAAGTTCTGTACGGAGCCAGTTCTCCCCCTTCTGGGGCGGCTCAGCCTTGAAGCCCAACTGAAAAATAGGCGTAGAAACCGCCATCTCCTTTTCCCAGGTCCCGCTGACAGCCCTCGGCGATTCCTGCTTCCCGTAATCCCGCTCCACCGGCAAATTCCCTTGCTGCGGAAGGACCTCCTTCGCAATGGCTACCACACGCTCCGGATCTACATCACCCGCCACGCAGAGAACCATATTTCCCGGGTCATAAAACGCCTTATGGCAGAAATTCAGCGTATCAGCGGTAATCTGCGCAATGGATTCCACAGTTCCCGCGATATTCACTTTCACCGGACTGTTTTCATAAAGCCCCTCCAGCATTCCATAAAAAACCTGGGTTTCGGGCTCATCGTCCCCCATCCGGATCTCTTGGCCAATGATCCCCTGCTCCTTATCTACACTCTCCTGGGTGTAATAAGGAACAGATACAAAAGAAAGCAGGATCTTCAGGTTCTCCTCAAACTTTTCTGTACTTTCAAAGTAATAACCCGTAACGGACAGCGACGTGAATGCATTGGGAGAGGATCCGTTGGCCGCCAGATCCTGCAGTGCATTCCCATCCTTCGTATCAAAGGTCTTATGCTCCAAATAGTGGGCCACACCGGCAGGCGTATCCAGCCACTGCCCATCCAGCTTAAAACGCATGTCCATACTTCCGTAGTTGGTGGCAAAAAAAGCATAGCTTTTCTGAAAGCCCGGCTTCAGCGCCACATAGATCCGCAGCCCGTTATCAAGCTGCGCCTGAATGACCCGCTCCCCTACTCGCGCATACTGCTTTTCCTCCATGGTCATCCCTCCGTTCCTTTCAGAAAATAGACCGTATCCAGGCGCAGCCCCTTTGCGGCTCTCACCACCTGCTCCACTGTCACCTGTTCCACAGCTTGGGCCAATTCCTCGGGAGTCTGCTCCAATCCGGCCACAGCCTGTCCCAACCACCAGTCTTCCTGGCGGCCCTGGCTGTCCAGCGCCGTCAGGAGAGAACTGACCGTATACCGCCTGGCACCCTCTATTTCCCAAGGCTCAAACTCACCCCGGCGGCAGGCATCCAACTGTGCCATGATCTCATCCTCTGCCTTCTGCACATTGGCAAATTCTACGCCTGAAGAGACCACCATAATCCCCTTATACCGCAGCAAGGAGGAACTTGCATAATAGCACAGAGAAAGTTTTTCCCGCACATTCAGAAACAGCTTGGATGTGGTCGTCCCTCCAAACAGTGCGTTGCAAAGCACAAGGGCAGGATAGTCAGGGCTTGCGGCAGCGATCCCGCCGGTTCGGAAACCCATGGTCAGCTTTCCCTGAGCTACGTTCATTGGCTCCTCCACCTTGCGGGAACTTGGGACAGTTGAAACGATCCTCGTCTTTGCCACCTGATAGCCCCCCTCCCTGGGGAGGCCGGCCAGCGCCTTCAGGAAGGCATTACTCACTTTCTCTGCCTGGGCAGAACCACAGTAATAGATCTCCAGCCGGGAATGGGCCAACAGATCCTGATATCTCTGCCACGCCGATTGAGGCGTAATGGCCTCCACATCGGCTTCCCGCCCCAGGTAGCCGATTCCGTAGGCCTCCTCCCGGCACATTTCTTCCACCACGCGGGTAGAGGCATAATGACGCTTATCATTGATCTCCGCCCGTATGCGGTCGACCAGATTTGCCTTCTCCTGTCGGGTATAATCTGGGCAGAAAGCCCCCTCCCTGGTGTAGGGCCGCAAGAGCATTTCGCCCATCAGCCCGGCGGCCTGATCCAGGACGCCGCTCCCATCCAGCGTATAAGCGTCATCCAGAAAACTTCCTACGAAGCCTACGCACTGGTTTTCCCCTTTTTTTCGCACAGCGGGTTCAATGGAACCACCATACATTTCATCCAAGGCAGCTGCCAGAGACTGCATATCCGGGTAACACACCGTCCCCTGCCGCAGCAGATACGGAATGAGCGCGTTTACTGATGCAGTCTCCTGCGCCAGGGGTGTCACAAAGCTCATGGACAGCAGAGAAGATTTAAACTTTTTCGTGTGAAGTGAAGTCAAAAAAACGCCGGGAAGCAGTTCTTGACGGACAGGAGTGCTCATGGAGCCACCTTCCTTTCTTGGGTATCTGAACGTGCCAAAAATTATTATACAACATTTTTTTGTTTTTGACAGCATTGTTTTATAAAAAAGTCTTAATTTTCCTTTTCCGGTACGGTAATCTCCCAATGGCTGTCGCTCCTGATTTCCCGGAGCGGGACCGACTGCACCGGCGTTCCATCCAGCAGTGAGGTTTCTTTTTCTCCACGTGTGACCTGAATGTGCAGGGTACCCGTCTCTGTTTTCCAGCACGCCGACCAGCCGGACCACGACCGCGGAAGGCACGGCGAAACAGTTAGTCGGCCATTTTTTACCCGTATTCCCAGAAATTCCTGCACCGCTGTTTGATAATACCATCCGGCTGCCCCGGTGTACCAGCTCCAGCCGCCTCTTCCGCTGTGATCTGGATTTGTATAGACATCCCCTGCCAAAACATAGGGTTCAGCCTGATAATCAGCAGCATCATGGGTGGTTGGCAAAAGCATTTGGAGAAGCTCATAGCCTTCCTCCATCCATCCCACCTTGCAGCAGGCCAAAGCCAGCCAAACAGCAGCATGGGTATACTGTCCTCCATTTTCCCGTATTCCAGGCAGATAAGCCTTGATATAACCGGGTTTTTCCCTCCCATGGTCAAAGGCAGGATCAAAGAGTTGAACTGTTTTGGCCCTGCGATCAACAAGCCTGTCCAGCGCAGAACGAAGTGCGATCCTGGCTTTCTCGGGATCCGCTCCGGCCAATATTGACCAGCTCTGTGCAATAGAGTCAATTTGACACGCTTCAGAGGTATGGCCTCCCACGGGGGTCCCATCATCATACCAGCCGCGGAGATACCACATCCCATCCCAAGCTTTCTCTGCCGCTATCCGCAGCTTCTCTTTCCACTCCCTGCAAAGTTCTGCCGTTTCATCGTCGCCTTGCCTTTCCGCTATCGGTTGAAATTTTTCCAGTGTACAGACAGCGAACCAAGTAAGCCACACGCTTTCCCCCCGACCCGCTGCCCCTACCTCATTCATGCCATCGTTCCAATCTCCGGTTCCCATTTTCAAAAGGCCATGCTCTCCCACACCACGCGCAATCACACAGCGTATCGCTCTACGGGCATGACAATAGACTCCTTCTCTTTCGACTGTGCATTCCGGGACATAATAGCGTTCTTTTTCACCGGGTCTGAGCGGCTCCCCCGACAAGTAATTTACCTGTTCATTCAATATTCCCCAATCACTCCATGTTTCCAGATAGCGGCCAAGCGCATAGGGAAGCCATAAAAGGTCATCTGATATTCTGGTGCGGACACCGCGAAACTTTTCTCCTTCTGCTTCATGCCACCAATGTTGCACATCCCCCTCAGAAAATTGATGTTCACAGCAGCGCAGAATCTGTTCGCGGGCCCAGCTCGGTTCTACCTGAAGTAAAGCAATAACATCCTGAAGTTGATCCCGAAAGCCATAAGCACCTCCGTTTTGATAGCGGGATGTTCTGCCCAGAATTCTGCAAGCAATTACCTGATAGGGACACCACCCGTTCATATAATTATTGATAGCATTGTCAGGTGTCTTTATCTTCAGGCCCCCAGTTAACTCCTTCCATTTTCTCTTTGTTTCCAAGAGGAGCTCATCAAACTGTGCATCACTCTCTCTTCGCGTACCCGTTTGATCAGAAATAAGACATAGCTTTTCCGTAAAGGAGTATCGACTTTCTCCCTGATTTTTTACAACATGTCTTAGTTCTCCGGCTCGATTGGGAAGTTCAACAAGAATGATCCGCGCATTTTTATCCCAGGGTACAAGCACCGTTGTGCGCACGACTCCCTCTGGCCAATATTTCTCCCACTTTGCCCATCCAAAGCCATAAGTCACAGTGACTGGAACCTGATCTCCATCCGCAAAAAGGCTGTATGCCTTCCCGTCACACGTAAGGAAAAACCATTCCGGTCCACCAATAGCAAGTGGATCGTTATTCCATTCCGTCAAGGGGGCTTCCCTGGCATTTTCTTCCCATAAATGCCCACAGCCAGTCTCATCTGTAATCCAACCAAAATTACGGTTTACCAGAAAATGACTCCAGCCCAAAGGTGGAAGATTTTTGTCGATTTGCAAAACGAATTCCCCTTCAGTGCTAAAGTGCCATTGGGGAAGTGTTGCCTGAAAAACACAAGGCCTATCAGGCGCCTGGATCGGCTTTTGTACCTTGGTTTTCCATTTTCCCACAGAGTCAAAGAGAACCGCTGCCCAAGCCTCCCATACCTCCATCTTTTCGCCGGAATGAGTTTCTACCAAATGAACCCCGCCCTTTTTCCCCAGTGCCTGCTCCATCTTCTGATTTTTTAATACTTCCAGCAAGCTTCTTTTCTGCGATTGAAGATAATCGCCGCCATCTGTGGCCAGATAAACCAAGTCGAAATGATAACCGCATTTTCTCAACAGTTCATGAGCACGCAAGGGAAACAAATCCGTTTTTTCCCCTGTCTTTCCAACACTCGCTACCGCAATAGGAAGGTCTCCGGAAATATCATAGGCCCATAGGGCAGATTGTGGAATTCCTCCATGATCCTGATGCGAAAATTCCAGTGCCGACATAAGCTCCATGGCACGTTCTACTTCTCCCGCAGAAAGCTGAAGTCCTCGCATCACGCCTTCTAAGCGACCAGTTCCTTGCTCGGGAGCAGAAAGTAAGGCCGCCGCCGTCCGCTCCGCCTGTCTCTTGCCGTCTTCAAAACCCAAAGCCAAGCGAAGCCGGAATTTCTCTCCTCCACGCACCGGAAAACGTACCAGAAGGCATGGATCCAAAACCGCTCCAACATTTTCTTCCGCAGGATTTTTCAATGCCTGTTCCAGGTGAAGTAACCCTCCTCGGCCGAGCCCTTTTTCCCGGCTGGTCTCCCACTGAGCTTCTTCACGATCCCACAGCACTACCAACGCAGCTTCCCTGCTTCCCTCACGCGGCCGTCTAGTAAACCGTATCCCACGGTCTATCGCCTCGCTTTCTATGGAAAGTTTGCTGTACGTTGGATGTGCCAAATAGTCTGCTTCTCGCGCTATTACCGGCTCTAAATAGCAGATCAGCTCCCCTTCCGACATTCCTTCAAGCGTCACTGTCCATAGGCCACCCCGATCTTCTTTTGCCAGCGCAAATCTTATCTTTGTAGAAATATCCGCCTGTTTTCGTGTCCAGGTAGCTCCCGCACCATCAAAGCTCCAAGCAAACGCTCCATTCTCCATCATCGGTGCGCCTGTCAAGGTAGAAAGCTTTCCATCTTTACTTCTGTAAAAAAAGCTAACTCCCGCTGGCGCATATCGCTCCCGAAAACGAGTCAGAATTGGGGTTTCACCCCGATCATCCGTAAGCCGAACCGCTCCGGCATCTGTACAAAATGCGGCGACCAAACCGTTAGAAAGCAGATGGCTTGCCGGCTGATCCAAATCATATCCAATTCCGCTTCGGCAGAACTGACTTTGGAAGCGAAGTTTCGGCCGTTCCGGTGCATTCCCCCGGTCTGGCTTTATAATAGGCGCTCCTACCGGAACCTTTTCCTGCAACAGTTCCCGGAAAGCTCCCATCGAGCAATCCCGCATAAATCGATCCTGCATTACACTGTGTTTGAGGGTATTGTCAATCGCCACAAGACTCATCCCCACATGATGAACCATAAAAGAGCGGACCGTGGACCAGGGTTCCCCCTGAAGCCGATTTGGCGTAAAATCTACCGCCTCAAAGAGACCGTAGGTTCCTTCCAATCCCATATCCCGCAGCCGCCGCAGATTTCGACTGGCACTTCTCGGAGCCAGTAGCAGAGCTAAGAAGGACGCATAAGGCGCAACTACCAAGTCTTGATCCAATCCTCGCCTCAATCCAAGCGTCTGAACTCCGTGTGCCTTATATTGATAAGCCATTCCGGGATCAAAGGCATAAAATCCGGATTCTGAAACACCCCAAGGCCTCCCTACTTTACTTCCCCATCGTTTCTGAACATAGACGCAGAAAGACAATGATTCATACATTAAACTGCCTTGTTCATCCGGCAGCAACAAATTGGGCATGAAATACTCAAACATTGTGCCAGTCCATGACACCATTCCACAATAATCGTTGTCGCCAACAAGTCCCCTGCCCAACCGGCGCCAATGTCGAGGTTCCACCTCTCCCAATGCAATCGCCAAATAGCTAGCGAGGCGGGCTTCGCTGGCCATCAAATCATACCACCCAGCGGTATATTCATCCTTTTCCACGTCATATCCAATCATAAACAGCTTTCTTTCATTGTCATAAAGTGGGCTAAGATTCATTCCATCAGACAATGCTTCCGCTCTGCGCGCTAAACCATCTTCTCCCCATTCGTAAAGTGCTTCTCGCAGTGCAATCAGACATCCGCGAAGATTTCCACTGTCCACAGTGGAAATGTATCGAGGCCGTAGCGGTCTGCAGTCAGAGGTGTCATACCAGTTATAGAGATGCCCTTTCCATTTTGGAAGCATTTCTAACGTATCCAACATGTGGCTAATCAGCTCTGTGGCTTTGCTCTGATTTGTTAGCTCCAGATCGACCGCCGCAATGCAGCTTAAAAGTGCCATTCCAATGTTGGTCGGAGAGGTCCGGCGAGCAGGCCCCAACCACGGTTTTTCCTGCACGTTGTCTGGAGGCAGCCAGTGATCCTCTGGTTGAAGCCAATCCCGAAAATATCCCCACATAAGTGCCGCTTGATGCATCAAAAAGGGCCTATCGTCCTCTGAAGCTGTCCTTTTCTGCTGGAGTGGTCTTGACAACGCCCACGCAAAAACCGGCGAGACTATCCATATAAGTCCCATAGCAGCCCCTGCAGGAAATTGTGCCAGTGCCACCGCAAAAAAGCCCACTGCCACCGCCGGCCACTGCGCTCGGAAATTCGCTGCAAAGTCATCCTTCTTTCGTTCTGCATCTGCCGCCGTTGTCCACTCCAGCATCTTTTTATGGCTGATAAAACTCCGCCAGAGAGCAGTGAGAATCGCTGAGGCGCTAATCCAAGCATGATAAGGAAGAAACAGCAACTGTACCAGAATCTGCAAAATCATGCCACCTGGGCCAGCAATGACGGTAGAATGGTATCGGCGCCGTAACCCAACCCCTCCCCTGAAAGCGAGATCCGCTCCAGTCAGAAGAAGGTTTGACCACGCAGAAACAATTGCTAATGCAGCCGCCGCGCCAAGGACAGGAGCCGATTGACACATCCCCAAGAAAATGGCTAATAAAGTAAATATGGGAGACACGCTTCGGCGCAAATTGTCAAATAATTTCCATTTATCTACGGAGGAAATGGGATTCTCCGCTCTCTCTCCTCGTTCATTTCTTACCCAAGACCTCAGCCAAGGCAGGAGCTGCCAGTCCCCACGAATCCAGCGGTGAAGCCTGGAAAAATAGCTGGTCACTTTGTATGGGTAACCATCCGTTAACTCCACATCCTCCAACAATCCTGCATGGAGATAAGCTCCCTCGAGCAAATCGTGGGACAAAATCCGTTCCTGTGGAAATCTCCCATCTAAACATTGAAGAAACGCATCTACGTCAAAAATTCCCTTTCCTGTATAAGTGCCGCGATCAAAAAGGTCCTGGTAAACATCGCTGCACGCTCCACCGTAGGGATCGATCCCTCCCTGTCCCGCAAAAATTCGAGAAAACTGTGAATGATTCGCAGCATTCAGTTCTACTCCGATTCTGGGCTGCAAAAGTCCATAACCTGCTATCACAACTTTTCGTCTTGAATCTATCTGCGGACGGTTTAACGGATGCAGCATCGCCCCCACCAATTCCCGAGCCGCCCCAACGTTTAGGGCTGTGTCAGAATCCAATGTGATCACATATTTTGTGCCTGCCAGCTCTCTTTCTTTTCCGGCTAAAATCTCTAAACTGCTATCCTCCTTCCGAAGTAAGCGTGCAAGTTCCAACAATGCGCCTCTTTTCCTCTCCCAGCCCACATATCGCTCATCTGTTCTCTGAAAAGAAGGCTGGCGAAAAAATAGATAAAACCCGTCATCATATTTTTCATTGAGTGCCTCAATTGCAGCCCTCGCTTTTTTTACCCATTTTCTCTGCTCGGCCCCCATTGGTGCGTCCCGATCTGGAAGATCCGCCAGCAAACCAAAGCGCAATTCTTTCCCACTATCTCGATTTGCTAGGCGATACCGTTCCAATAAAGCAGCATAACTGTCCCCGCTTTTCTCACTGGTCAGAAGTCCCGCAATAACACACAGCGTTCTCCCCTCTTTCGGTATTCCATCCTTCAACTCCATCCGTAAAACCGGCCTTGGCCGTACTAAACGCACTGCCAAAAAATCCACCAAATTTTTCATTAAATCGGAGGCTGGCAGCAACAAAAGAAAAAATAAAACCCAGCTGTTCAGCTTAAACCCCAACCAAAGTGCAAGGCATAAAGTCGGCAGTAGAATGACCCCTACATATAGAACTCCCGAAGCATTCTTTTCCTGCTGCCCCAACGGTTCACGGAATAAAAACCAGCCAATATGTTTTTTAATATCTTGTCCTTTTCGGGCCAGTTCGAGAGCTTTTTGCGCTGTTTCCGTCTCTTTAAGTCCATAATGTCTTGCAAGCAAGCACACCCGCGCTCGATATCGGGCTCGGGTTCCCTCGTCCATACCGGCATAGAAACCAGCCGGATCCATCCGCAAGATTTTTTCTACCGGACTTGAATTTTCCAATTTTGCTCCAAGATTTGCAATGCCGATTGTTCGCAATGCAGTAAAGATTCCCTTCATCTTGTCTGCCAATCCGACCTGATCCGGTTCACTTTTCAAGATATTACTCAATTCTGCCAGCCGCTGACAATAAGCGCCTGCCAAAGCATTTGGAAAAAGTGACAGCTCTTCCTCCGTCATTGCTTCTATTTCCTGAATTCCTGTCAAATACTGCACAATTTCTCCTGGCTCCGCTGTTAATGCCTGTTCAGCAAAAGATGCAGCTAATGCTTGGATGTAGGCGCAATCTCCTGCCCTACGAAGTCTTTTCCCTCGTCTCAAGGCCATTTCAGCGTCTTTGCCCTCCTGCCTCACAAGGTAAAAGTTGTCTAAAAACCACTCCACCGCAGCGGGAAACCGCTCCCAGTTTCTCCGGTTTAGGTTGGCCTGGGTTTCCTCAAGCTCTTTAACTGCTTTCCGGAGTACATTCGCCGCTCGGCGTCCAGAATAGCGTCCTTCAATGGTCAATGCCCGTGCAGTCTCTTTTCCCAGTTCAAAGTATTTCATTGCTGTATCTCCTTCCATCCCTCCCCAGTTTTGACATTTCTGATATATTTCATACTTTTTGCTCTCTTTATATGATTTCGCCTCACAAGAATTGAAAAAATCATAACGCCATTGGCAACATCCCTATTGCAAAAAGCACTGTTAAATGGTAGTATTTTGTCGGGTGATTATATTGTATTATCAACAAATCTTACAAGCTTTTGTCCGGTTAGCAGATTACTATGAGAGCCGCACTGATTATCTCATGGGCCGGATCGGCAATTCTTTCCCATTCCATGCGTAAACTTTGTTTGGTTGCTGCGCCGTGTTCGCTGGCCATTTTCCTCTCCGTTTATCTCTTTCCAGAAAGCTGGCTCATACCTGCAGGCTTATTTTGCATTTTGAGCATCCGTTTTTCCTTTTTTCTGCACGGAAAAGCTCGGACAAAATATATCCTGGCCGCCATAGGACTTTCTATCGGTTTTATGTGGACAAGTTGCTACGGCTACCTATTTCGTACGCCAGCTTTGTCTTTGATAGAAGAAGTAGAAAAGGAGCTTTCTTTTGTTGTTATCGACTTTCCAACGAAAACAAGTCGCGGCGCCTCATTCACCGCTCGAGTCCAGACAGATAGTGGATTCCAGCCTAAAGTTCAGCTCTATGCTGCCTCTGACGCTTTAGAGTTCTGTCCTGGCGACACCATTTCCGCTACCGTTGTCTTTTCTTCATCCGCTTTGATTCGTGGCGAAACTGTAGACTACTTTCCGGCAAAAGGTATCTACTTGTTTGGCTATGTTCGCGGCCAAGCAACGCTTGTGAATCGGCCAGAATTCATTTCTCTTGTTTCTGCTCCGCGATGGATAGCTAAAACATTAAAAGATCGTATCATTCAAAATTCCCCAAATGATATTTCGGGATTTCTTGTCGCTCTTATTACCGGCGATAAAAGTTTTCTTCCCACCGGGCTATATGCCTCGTTCCAACGATCCGGTATCGCTCATGTGGTGGCTGTATCTGGTCTTCATACTTCTAGGAAAACAAAATCCATTGTCTGTCGGACTTAGCATATTCTTGATTTTTCTCTACATCGCCTTGACCGGAGGTTCTCCTTCCGCTCTCCGAGCTGCTTTTATGACCAGTCTTCTGCTTCTCGCTCCATTGGCTAAACGCGAAACCGATCCCCCTACTACTTTGTCCACAGCTTTACTCCTTCTTCTGCTGCCATGCCCCTACGCCATATCAAGTGTTAGTCTGCAGCTCTCTTTCGCTGCTGTGGCAGGTATCTACCTGGCTACACCCCCTCTCTTTTCCCACTGGTCCGAATTGCTTCCTAAATGGCACTCCCTTCCCGGTAAATTGGCCTACAAGCTTCTAATCTTTTGCTGCGCAACATTGAGCACAACTATAGGTGCCCTTCTTTTCACCACCCCATTGGCAGCTTTTCACTTCGGTTCTGTATCTCTGGTCGGTCCTTTCACCAACCTGCTTATTTTATGGGCTGTCCCAGTTCTTTTTCTTGGTGGTCTTGCGACAGCATTTCTCAGTCTTATTTTCACCCCACTTGGAGTTGTCTGTGCTGAGATAATTGCTTGGCCGGCCCGATGGGTCACTGGAATTGCTCATACCATTTCTCGTTGGCCCTTTACTTCTATCTCCCTCCTTTCCGGCTATCTGGTTGGCTGGTTCTTCATCGTCTGCATCATTATTTTCCTATGGCTTTTCTCTCGTAAAAAGGTACGTCCTCTTATTCCCGTTTCCGTTTTATGCATCACGCTTTGTTCCGCATTGCTTACTAACGCCTGGCCAGCTATCTCCTGTTCATTAACAGTCGCTATATTGGATGTTGGTCAAGGTGCCTCCACGCTCTTCTACTCAAAAGGATATTCTGTTCTGGTTGACTGTGGTGGCAATCAATACGATGATGCCGGCGATATTGCAGCCGACTTTTTGCAGTCTCTCGGCACCTCTCATCTGGATACACTCATTCTCACCCATTATCACTCTGACCACGCAGACGGAGTCCCTGAACTGCTTGCCCGATTAGATATTTCTTTGCTTATTTTGCCTGATATAACCCCTGAGGAACCTCTACGTCAGGAAATATTATCCCTAGCCGAAACATACGGCTGTGAAGTAATTCTTCTTTCCTCCGATTCCCATATTACTTTCGGAGCCGCTCAAATGGAAATTTTTGCGCCTCTGGGAAGCGGAACCGCAAACGAAGAAGGCCTTTCTGTCTTGTGCAGCACCGCGGAATATGACGTACTGATAACTGGTGATATGGACAGCACCATAGAACATCGACTTGTTAAGTATAAATCCTTACCAGATATTGAGTTGCTGGTCGTAGGGCATCACGGATCCAAAACCTCCACCAGTGAAGAGTTCCTGATGGCCACCTCTCCAGAAGCTGCTGTTATCTCGGTTGGGTACAATTCTTATGGTCATCCAACAGCAGAAACTTTAGCCCGGTTAAGTACTGCCGGATGTAATATCTATCGTACAGACCTTATGGGTACCATCATTTTTACCATTAAAGGAGCTTTGTCATGAAATTTGTATCATGGAATGTTAATGGTCTTCGAGCTTGTTTGGGCAAGGGCTTTCTGGAAAGCTTTTCTGCTTTGGATGCCGATGTTTTTTGCCTGCAGGAAACTAAAATGCAACCGGATCAAGCCCAATTAGACCTCCCGGATTATCAAATGTTTTGGAATTCGGCCGAGAAAAAGGGGTACTCTGGTACCGCTGTCTTTACCAGAGTTGCCCCCTTGTCTGTCACCTATGATATTGATGATCCTGCTCATGTCGGAGAAGGCCGCTCCATCACTCTGGAATTTCCCGACTATTTTCTGGTTACAGTATATACTCCAAATTCTCAGGATGGCCTGCGGCGCCTTGACTACCGCACATTATGGGAAAAGGCATTTCGTTCTTATTTACTGAAATTGGATGCTATAAAGCCTGTCATTGTATGTGGTGATATGAACGTTGCCTACCAAGAAATCGATTTAAAAAACCCCAAATCCAACCATGAAAACCCGGGCTTTTCTGATCAGGAGCGAGAAATGTTTGGCCATCTTCTCGCCTCTGGTTTCACCGATACATTTCGTTTCCTCAACCCCGAACTAACCGGTGCCTATTCCTGGTGGAGTTATCGTTTCCACGCCCGCGAAAACAACGCTGGGTGGCGTATTGACTATTTTCTGGTATCTAACCGTCTTCAAGCCAAGATTTCCTCCGCCAACATTCATACAGACATCTTGGGCAGCGACCATTGTCCAGTTTCCTTAGATCTGCTTCCCTAAAATTTTAGAAAGAGATACCAAGAACACAATGACTTTCTTTTGTCTTGTATCCAATATCATTTTATTGTACAATAAAGATACATCAATTTTTCGGAGGACTAATATTTATGAAACGAAATCTTTTGCTCCGCTTTGCTGTCCTCAGTCTATCCTTGACGCTTCTCTTCACTCCTACTGTACAAGCGCTCACAGTCGAGCAAGCATCGGAGCTAATAAGTGAATTATATGTGGACAAGGTCCCTCAATCCGTTCTGGAGCAGCCCACCATCGATGAAATGATTGCTGCTTTGGGTGATCCTTATACAGAGTATTTCACCGCCACAGAATATCAGGATTTTATGGCCAGCATGTCCGACTCCTCCTTGGTGGGCATTGGGGTTGTTTTTCAGATCACAGAAACCGGTCTTTTGATAAATCAAGTATTGGATGGTTCGCCCGCTCAGCAAGGAGGGCTTACCGCCGGAGACCTAATCACCGCGGTCGACGGTCACAGTGTTCTGGGGGCTGATACTGAAACAGTTACCGGTTGGATTCAGGGCGATCCGGATTCCTCGGTCTCTGTTACATATACTCACGACGGTAAACAGGAAATCACCACGACTCTTATCCGCGCTTTGGTTACAGTTCCTGCCACTACCACTGAGTTGATCGACGGCCACATCGGATATATTCGCTGTACCACCTTTGGCAACGAAACATTGGGGCATTTTCAAGAGGGTATTGAAACTTACCAGGATCAGGCCACTGTCTGGATCGTAGATCTCCGTTCAAATTTGGGCGGTTCTACTGACGCCGCCACAGAATCCGCCGGACTTTTTACCGGTCCCGGTGAGATGGCTTACCTCCGGGACGGCGCTGATGAGTATAGTGCCTATTACCGAAACGACGCTTCCGAGACTCTTTATCCTGTAATCGTTTTAGTAGATCAGTACTCGGCCAGTGCCTCCGAAATCTTCGCCGCTGCCATTCGGGACCGTGCCGCTGGAATTGTAATCGGTACCCGCACTTTTGGTAAAGGTGTCGCCCAAATCGTTCTGGACCAGAATTCTATGCCGGAATATTTCCCTGATGGCGATGCTATCAAAATCACTGCCTATCGTTTCTTCTCCCCAGAGGGAAACACCACAGACCAAATTGGTGTCATTCCTGACCTTCTGGTGGCTCCTGAATACATTGCCGACGTGGCCTATCTGCTGGCTTCTATCTCCCCCGGCGGCAATACAAATGGTAGATTACGGCTTGATTTGACGTGGCGTTGGTATGTGGATTTAGAAACAGCTTCCAGCGAAGAATACCGCAATGCATTTCAAGCGCTTTTGAGCGCCGTTCCCGACAACAAAAAAATGTGGATAGGAACCGGCGGCTCAAATGGCTGGCAGAATATCTCCGGAAGTGAACTGGCCGAATTGTATGGGCTAAAAAACTATCAGGCCTCCATTTTTTCTGATATTGATGATTCCGATTTCGATACCGCTCTCAAAGTATTGAAAACTTACGATCTTATCCATGGTAAGGATGACGGCAATTTCCACCCACAGGACACTCTGACCCGCGCTGAATTGTGCCAGCTTTTAGCGGTCGCTTTAAATTGCAGCATTCCCACCAATGAAAGCCCATACTCCGATGTTGCCAACGACGCTTGGTACGCTCCAGCCGTAATCTCCATAACTAATCTCGGGCTTGTAAATGGTACAGGAAACGACAGCTTTTCTCCTGAGGACCCTATTGATCATCAGCAGTTTATTACCATCATGGGACG
>JAAWPV010000080.1 GCA_022800215.1 Oscillospiraceae bacterium
CCCCGGAAACTGTCTGGACAGTAGTGAAAAGTGGAAGCCTTAATTTCAATTTCCTTCTCCAAATTCCCCTTTGACCACATGGTTGCCCACAGTCAGCAAAACGGGAAAATTCAATATCCGGGTGTGGTGCAGTTGGTAGCACGGGTGGTTTGGGAGGATAGATAGCTTATCCTTGAGCTTCAAATCGAAGCCCCGGAAACTGTCTGGACAGTAGTGAAAAGTGGAAGCCTTAATTTCAATTTCCTTCTCCAAATTCCCCTTTGACCACATGGTTGCCCACAGTCAGCAGAACTAAAAAATTCAATATCCGGGTGTGGTGCAGTTGGTAGCACGGGTGGTTTGGGAAGATGGGTGCGGCATCCGACAGCTTCGGCCCGCAAGTCCGGAAGCCGCTGGGGCAGCAAGGCGTATTGAAAAGCCCTACTATAAATCTCTGCTTCAAATTCCCCGATGACCACACGGACGCCCACAGACAGCAAAAATCAAAAATTCAATATCCGGGTGTGGTGCAGTTGGTAGCACGGGTGGTTTGGGAAGATGGGTGCGGCATCCAACCACTTTGAGGTGCAAGCCCGGAAGCCACTGGGACGGTAGCACATTCTGAAATCTCCCGTTGCAAATCCCCGCCCCAAATTCCCCTTTGACCACATAAATGCCCACAGTCAGCAAAACGAGAAAATTCAATATCCGGGTGTGGTGCAGTTGGTAGCACGGATGGTTTGGGACCATCAGGCCGCAGGTTCAAGTCCTGTCACTCGGACCAATTTGAATGACCCTATCCAATCTGAACAAATTGTTGTCAATTGTTTGGATTGGGTAGGGTCGTCCTTTGCCCGTAGTCCTTGCATTTCAAAGATTACAGGCGTTTTCAACTTCGGATGCTGTGTGTCACTGGTCAGAAACAAATAAGTCCAAATCCGAGTGCAAAATGTGAAAATGTCGGGATACGAACCCCTACTGACATCACCTACATTAGTGCGATGCTTTGCAACACATTACCTTTTCCCTTTACTTGAAATGACATTTGATTTCATAATGTACAATATGGACGTAGGCAATTATAAAATTCAACAGGCATATGCAATAGATATGACTTGACAGGAGAGCCAATATCATGTATACTGCGTTTAGCACTCTCGATTAGAGAGTGCTAAACAATTCAGGGCTATCATTCTTACTTTTCGCAAGACGTATAGTTATTTCCATATTCAAGGGACACCTGCTCTGTATTCCCAAAACGTCCGAAATAGGATGTTGCTGTGACATTCAAGACCGACTCAGAAATCATGCTTTGAAAGGACGCAGTATGGAACTACATAATATTGGCATCGCGCTATCTGGTGGGGGTATCCGGGCTACAATTTTTCACCTTGGCCTTTTTAAGTGGCTGGCCGAGAACGGATTGCTGGAAGAAGTAAAACGGGTTTCCTCGGTTTCTGGCGCCAGCCTTTGCGTTGGATTGATTTACACGCATAATGGTTTGACATGGCCATCGAGCAAGACATTCCTTTCCACCGTCCTGCCCTCAATTGAAAGAGTCATATTGGCCAATGACATACAATCATCTGCCGTGCTGCGGCTTATTCGTTCCCCATACTACTGGAACAAAAAGCCCAATGTCATTGCGAAACAATTGGAGCGCCAATGGGGCATTCACGGGTCTTTGGCCGATCTCTCAGGGGGTGTTGCCTGGTATACCAACTGCACTACTTATGAAACCGGAAAGCGTTTCCGGTTTTGCAAGGAAAATATGGGTGATTATAAAATTGGGTACGTGGAGCATCCTGATATTCCTCTGTCCCATGTCATGGCCGCATCGGCCGGATTTCCCATTTTGATTGGCCCCTATTGCCTGTCAACAAGCGGATATGAATGGAGTCCCTCCAAATATTCCGGTGCGGATTATTCTGCCCCAGATAAAATTATCCACTTATGGGACGGGGGCGTCTACGATAATTTGGGGTTGGAGTCAATATTTAAGCCGGAAAACGCAGGTACTTTGAAGGACGGCTTGGATTACATGATTGTCAGCAACGCCTCTGCGTCAATTGGCCCTTATCAACGTCATGCGGGCTTCACCTATTCTAATCTGAAGCGTTTGTTGGATATTTCTATGGACCAAGTCACATCCTTGCGGAACCGCATGGTGATGGATTTCATTAGACGGACCAACCAGGGAATGTACTTGAAAATAGGTAGCAGCGCGGAAAAGATTACTTCGGTCAGCAAATGCCCCGATGACTTGAGAACACATTTATTGCAGGAATGCCTGTCCACCTCGGATTCAGAAAAAGCTATGAATTACAAAACAACCCTCCAGAAACCCAAAGAATCCGATTACCGACTATTGCTACGCCATGGATACGAGGTGGCAAACTGTACTTATCTTTGCTATCAAAAATAATCTTAGGCCAAGAATATCTATTGGAAGAAAGGAGCCATTATGAGCCAGACAATCACATTTTTCCCAGAGGGCAATGCAGAATGCGTCTTCCTCGAACTGGGCAACGGAAAGCGGATGCTGATGGACTATGCCAATATGCACAGTAGCGATTCAAGATATACGGATTTGACAGAATCGCTGAAGGACATCGATACGTTTGATGTCGTGATGTTTACCCACCCGCACGATGACCATGTCAAGGGGGCAACGGACTTTTTCTATTTTGACCATGCGGTAAAATACCAAACGGGTAAACGAGCCAAAATCAAGGAGTTGTGGATATCCGCAGCGTTCCTCTTGGACGTCAACCCATGTGAAGACGCACGGGTCATTCGGCAGGAGGCGCGATACCGGCTTAAAGAATGTGGTGGGAAAGGGGTAAAAATCTTTGCCTCCCCAGGATCCCTTACCTCTTGGCTGGAAAAGTATGAATTATCGACCGACGAAAATGACCATCCGATTATCCATGCCGGGACCTTACTGGATAGTTCACGGCATGACTTGGGTGACGAGATCTCCATCTTTGTCCATGCCCCGTTTTCCGAAGATGCCGAGGATGTGGATAATCGAAACGACCCATCCATCGTAATCCAGATCGCGCTTGACAACGCAGGCCAAACCACAAATATATTCATTACCGGGGATACCCCACATGATGTGCTCGACAAGATCGTGGAGAGATCCGAATCTTCGGGAAATGCCGATTATTTGAAGTGGGACCTATATGATATACCGCACCACTGCAGCTATACAGGGCTTTCTGATGAAAAGGGGGAAGTCATCACAGAACCTTCGGAAAACATAAAGCGTTTGCTTCAGGAATATGGCCAGGAGAACGCATTCCTTGTGGCGTCGTGCCGCGCATTTTCCGATGTTGGGGATGATGATACGCAACCGCCCCATGTCCAGGCCAAAATGGCATATAGGAAATACAGCAAAAACGCCGACGGCTCAAGCAAAACCTTGCTTATAACATCGGAGTATAGGGAAAAAACGAATCCAAAGCCCCTACGTTTCAAAATAGATTGTACAGGCATTCAGGAAGACATGGGGTTCGGTGCCACATTCATTCGTACTCCTGCACCGCGGGCGGGATTTTGACGATGGGGGACTTTTTCAATCTGACAATGGAGGTGAAGACGCTCGTGGAAGAACACGGGCGTTTTCGCGCTTCCCTAAACGACATAAGGAGCCATGATGATACGGATTCCCGATGCGACGAACTTGAACTTGATTTTGAAGTAATCGGTTTACCCCAGCATCGATTGATTCCTGTTCGGAATACCGAACCGATAACAATCTATATCAGCAATGCGGAGACCCTTCCCGTCGTCACTGTCAGGGATGATTTTCCGGTTGTTCCCCACCTCAACGTCCATGAGGACAACGTCCAGAAATCCCTGTGTTACTCTGATTTGGGGTATCATGAAATACGGCATAAGCTGAACGGGCGTTTCTTGTTGATGTGCATTGAAAACTGGTTCCGAAAAACATCCATGAACCAGCTTCATCGGCCGGACCAACCGTTAGAGCCATTTTTCCCGTATGTAAATAACGTCATTGTTTGGAATGGGCAGTTGGGGGAACCCTACTTTGACAAATACATTGTAGAGGATCGTGAATTTGGAAAGCTGATGTATCGATCCGGCGATGGGAATTACTTTGCGGTATTCTCTCTCTATGTCCCCCCGGACTTTTCGAACTTGATACATAATATGCCCCAAACACTGTTGGATTTGCTCTGTTCATTCAAAAACCGTGATACCATTATAACTTGGTTGGCAAATCTTTTGTCTATAGTAAAATTCCCCCATATGTATAATGCGTATTTTAGGCAAGAGAGGAACACACTGCTTGCTTGTAAAGTCTTGATAAACATTGCCATTCCCAAGCAACGGACTGATGGGGCTCATATTGAAGCATATGACTTGAGGTCTTTTGTTATTGACAAATCCTTAAAAGATATACTGGCTGATTATGGACTTCTCTTAAACGGAAGTAAAATCGAACCCAGTAAACATCCGGGTGGAAATGGTGCCAATATTGCCATTACCCCATTTAATGTTCACCTTGCACAATCAAGACTTGAATGCAGGTGTGCCAACCTGGTTGATGAAGCCGACGGAGAAAAACAAATTGCGCTTGTTGGAGCGGGAGCAATGGGATCGCATATCCTCAACAACTGTTTGCGGTCCGGATATGGTAAATGGACGATTATCGATCATGATTATTTTTGGCCGCATAATATCGCCCGGCATGTTTTGACAGGCAACGATATTGGCCATTCAAAAGTAAAGTCATTGGAAAACGTCGCAAACCTTATCCAATCCGATTCAGACCTTGTTGCTATCGCTGAAGATGTTTTTAGCGAAAACGCATCTGTACGCACGGCTTTTGGTCAAGCGGACATTATTGTAGATGCATCGGCGTCCATTGCCGTAGAACGCTATCTTGCGTTGGATATCCAATCGAATGCTCGAAGAATTTCTTGTTTCTTGAACCCGCAAGGGACGGCAACAATCATGCTACTTGAAAGCGCCGACAGGTCGGCCCGGTTGGATCTGCTTGAAATGCAGTATTATCGAGAACTGCTGAGGGTTGAAAAGTATTCGGATCACATGTCATTACCGGAAACTATGGTATACTCCGGGACATGCCGTAGCATTTCAAGCCGTATATCACAGGATAATATTTCTCTAAGCGCGGCATTATGTTGCAAAGCGATAAAATTACACACAGGCAACGCAAACGGGGAAATAATCATATGGACCCATGCCACTGATTCCGTTGAAAAAGAGTCTTTCACAGCGGACAAATGGATCACATGCGAATATGATGGCTGGAAGGTGGAACTATCACTATCATTACTTAGCGAAATGCAGGCCGATCGGAGGAATGCCTTGCCCAACGAGACCGGCGGCGTTCTTATTGGAACATATGATATAGCAAGAAAGCGTATTTATGTTGTTTACCAAGTGAGGGCACCAGAGGATAGCATCTCCTCCCCAACTTCTTTTATCAGAGGCTGCGCTAATCTACCCGAACGTCTTAAATATATTCATGAGACTACTTTAGATAATCTTACTTACATTGGCGAGTGGCACTCCCACCCCAGTGCTAATACTCAAAGAAGTACGGATGATGTTAAGTTGCATGAGGCAATCGTTAGCTATAATCGCGAGAATTGCCTCCCGGGTTGTATGATGATTCTCGGTACCGATAATTATAGCATTTTTATAGACGAATGAACGGACTGATAACTGAATTGACGGAGATATTTTGGACTGTTTTTCTGGACTGCTCCATCTGAACGCCGCACAATCTTTGAAAACCGTTGCGGCGCAACGTCTACAAGTCCGCATCTTTTTGTCAACGAAACACAAAAATCCTTGAAACCGCAAGATTTCAAGGATTTTTTGTCATTTCTGACTCGCTCACAAATTTTAACCTAAACTGCCCCATACAGGACAGGGGCGGACAGCGTTGACTTGTGTAGGCGCTCCTGATACGATATAATCAGAAAGTAACTGCAGAAGAGATAGGGAGGTGCGCAGGTATGCAGAGACTCGATCGAGAGCTATTTGACGAGTTCAAGCGAGTAGACGGGATCTGCCGGGATATGTTTTCGTCGCAGCGAGGCGTAAGCGAATACATTGAGCAAATGGAACGAGATTTCGCCTATGGGCGGCAGCGGATCCCGTCATGGGAGCGAGACTACCGGTCACTAAAGCGGGTGCGGTGGTTGCGCAACCAAATTGCCCATGAGATGACGGCGACAGACTGCGCTGTTGATGATGTAGAGTATCTCCAAGACTTCCATAGCCGTCTCCTGTGTCAGCAAGATCCGCTTGCGGTTTTGAGAAGGACAAGAAAAGCGGTGCGGCCTGCAACACCTCAGCCACAGCCCACACTGAAGAAGCAGATTTCTTATTCCGAGCAAGAGCCGACCGATATAGGAAAGAGACTTCTCTGGGGCATGACCGTGTTAGGCGTTCTGGTCATTCTGGGTGTGCTTTTGTTCGTAAAACAAATGTAACACTTTTTACAACAAGATTGCTATTTTGGAGGTGATAAAATTGAGTAATGACTCTCTCCCCAATGAAAATCTTCCTGATTTTTCTCTTCTGGCAGAGATGATGCAAAACATGCAGAAGGCGATGCAACCTCTCACAGAAATGGCTGCGAATATTCAAGTATTTTTACAATCATTTGCCGATGTTATCGCTGAATTTCAGCCTAAAATAGACGGTATAATCGCAGGGTTTAAAGACGCTTCTCGCCCACTTATCGTTATTGAAAAATTGGGAAATGCTCAATTTGTACAGTGGGACTATTTGTCGGATGAATTTATTGACGCAATTCTAAGTTCAAACAATGTTAATAAGACCTTACGAGAATTTTTTGTGAAGAGTAAGTTCAAATCGATAGATACTACAATTGAAAAATGTAAGGCTAATCCATACTTACATAAATATATGCGTCTCTTTGAGCAATCTATTATTTCTTTCAAAAATAGTCAAAATGATTTAGCCGTTGTCGGTTTTACATCCATTTTTGATGGTCTGCTCTCTGATATCAGCGGAAACCCGACGCACAGTCTTCCTCCAAGGCTAATAGCAATAGATAGTAAACTCGAAAGAGAAGAGTACCTTGATAATAACGAGTATGCCATATTGGCTCTATCGATAACTTTTCAAAAAACAGTAGAGTCTTTTTCGTTACCCACACCGTTCACTCAGAAAGAACCGAAGGGGCTCAATCGTCATTGGATTGCTCATGGGCGTTCAATGCGAAGAAAAACCAAATTGGATTGTATAAAGCTAATCAATCTCATATATGGCCTATTGCTAATTAATGAACTTGATACAACGGATGCACTCCCAGAAAGTTTTTGATATATCCACTATGTAGGCATAATTTCTCGTATTTCATCATAGTACCTCCGCACCGTATTTTTATCTACTCCCACTTCTCGTGCAATCAGACTTTTGTTCGTAACCTCCGGATGCTGGCGCATATAGGTAGCAATCTTCTTTTTCTTCTTGCTGATCCCATCCGGGATGGCGCCCAGGTCGCCGCTTTGTTTGATTGCCTGGATCTCCGCCTTCATCTCCGCAATCAGGCCCGGCAGCAGGGCTTCACACTCCTCCCTCGTCTTGGCGTACACATTCCGAGAGCGCTTCTTGCCGTCCGGCCACACGGGGGAATAACGGCCTTCCCAAAGGCGTTCGCTGATTTGGGTGATACAGCCGGTCCCTGGCTTACGCATCTTGCCAACATACGGCTGGAAGGTGGTCATAGTTCGCTTTTCTTGCGGCTCTGCGGGCAGTTCCTGCGGAGCCGCTTTTCCTATTCCTTGGTCGATCTTAGCGGCTGCCTCCGCCTGCATGGTGTCGGTGACATGGGTATAAATGTCCAGCGTGGTGGCTGCCGACACATGACCCAGCATGGCGGAGAGGGTCTTGACGTCCATCCCGCTGCCCAAGGCCGTAGTAGCGAAGGTGTGGCGGAGATCATGGAACCTCACCTGTTTACACTGGGCGTGTTCCAGAATCAAGTGGAGCCGTTGCCTGATGGCTCCCGGATCGATAGGGCTGTCCTCCTTCACCGGGGAGGGGAACATCCAACGGGAATCCACGGTTTTCCTGTATTCCAGCAGGATTGCCAGCATGGGCGGCGGCAGAATGATGGTGCGGATGGAGGATTTCGTCTTGGGCTGAGAGATCAGGAGGCCGTCCTCCTTGGTGCGGTACACCTGCTTTGTGATATGCAACTCCCCGGTTTCCTCGTTCAGATCCTCCCATTGGAGGGCCAGCAGCTCTCCCCGCCGCAGGCCTGTGGTCAATTCCAGGAGGAAGAGTTCAAAGTATCCCTCCGCCTTGGCTTGGATCAGGAACCGCTGGATCTCCTCACGGGTCAGAACCTGCATTTCCCTTGCCTTCTTGGGCGGCAGCTTGCAGCCAATGGCTGGATTAATCTTAATAAGTCCCTCGCTCTTGGCTCTCTCCAGCGCTGTCCGGCAGTTGGCGTGGCAGGCACGCACCATGCGGTCTGACAGCCCCTCTCCGTAGTGATCGGCATGGATGAGCCGCCCGCTCTTTTTCAATCTGGAGTAAAACTGCTGCAGGTCGTTCTGGGTCAGCTTGTTCAGAGGTATCTTACCAAGCTCCGGGATGATGTGCCCGTAAATTCGTCCCTCATAGCCGCTCCGAGTAGTAGCCCGCAGTTTCGGTTTCGAGTAGTTCTGATACCAGAAATCCATCCAATCCCCGAAGGGCATACCGGGGTGTATCTTCTCCGATTTGGTTGGCCCCAGTTGTTCCTTCAGCTTCTTCAGCTTGTCCATGCACTCGGCTTTGGTCTTGCCGAAAACACTTTTCGTCTTGGGGAGGTTTTTTTCATCATAACCGATGACTACCCGCCCCTCCCAGCGGCCATCTCCTCTCAGACGGACGGTTCCTTCGCCATTCTTGCGCTTTCTTCCCATGGCTTCCACTCCTCTCCTAAGATATCTGTCATGAAGTCGCCCACGATGCCCGCCGCCTGCTTCTGCATATCTCCAGTCACATGGGTGTAGGTGTCCAGAGTGAAGGAGGCGTTGGTGTGCCCCAATATCCCGGACAGAGTCTTTGCATCTACGCCACTGGTCAAAGCATGGGTGGCAAAGATATGCCGCAGATCGTGGAAGCGGATGCTGGGCAGCCCCTCCTTTTTCAAGATAGCCTTCATATGGTAATAGGCTGAGTGTGGATTGGTAGGCTCCTCCGGCTTTAGCGGCTGGGGGAATATCCACTCGGTCAAGGCGGTTTTCTTCCGCTCCCGGAGTATCGCCGCTGTTGTCGCCGGCAGGACGATCTTTCGGCTCCCCTTCCCCGTCTTGGGCTCGCCTACGTCCAGAATACCTTCTCTTTTGGCATGGACGGTGCGCTGGATCTTCAGCGTTCCCGCTTCCTCATCGAAGTCCTCCCATTTCAGGCCGCAGAGTTCACCGCAGCGCAGGCCGATGGTCAGTTCCGTGTAGAAGAAGTCCCGCCAGACCTCGTCCCGCTGGATAGCTTCCATAAACTTGTCCAACTGCTTATCGTTGAGGATCTGCTTGGGGCGGTAGTTCGGCTTAGGCGCCACAACCCCCTCCGTAGGGTTCTTGGAAATCAGATGCTCCTGCTCCGCGATCTTCATGGCCCGGTGAAACATGGCATGGATGCGGTTGAGCATGGCGTCGGAGATCTGGTGCCCAAACTCCGGGTGTTCATGAACTCGGCCCTCCTGCTTTAGCTTGGTATAGAGCTTCTGCACATCTATGGAGGTGATCTGGCTCACCTGCTTGTC
>JAAWPV010000046.1 GCA_022800215.1 Oscillospiraceae bacterium
CTGGTTGTAGGAGGACTGCCGCAGGGTCATGGGCCGGGCCAGGGTGGGATAGAGGGTGTCCAGATTCTTTTGGATTTTGGTGGCAAGGGTCAGGTTCTCCTGCCAGTCGGGATGGTCCGCGCCGCCCTCGTTGGAGCCCACCACCAGCATGACCTGGGCGGTTTTCGTCCCGTCGATGGAAGTACAGACCTTGTAGACCGTGCCGTCGCTTCCCACCAGGGCGTCCCGGTGAATGTCCAGCACCAGCTTGATGGTGGGATATTGGGCCAGATACTCTTCCACCTTGGGCCCCGAGCGGGTGTAGGAGCCGTTGTAGACGGGGTAGTCGTACATCCCCCGGTCATGGAGGACGGAAAGGCCCATCTCGGTAAAGACCCGCTCCATCTCGTCCCCCACCCGGATCATGTTGTAGCCCTCGTCGGTGGTGCGGGTGTTGTTGTCGCTGGGGGTGTAGATGTCGGTGCCGTCGGGGGTGTAGGCCTCGGTGGCGTGGGAATGGATAATGAGGATCTGGGGCCCCTCCGAGGCCGGGGAAAGGGTGAACTTCACCTTTTTCGCGGCAACCTCCCCCAGGTCCACAGAAAGGTTGGTGCGGTTATATAAGTAGAGCCCTGCCCCGGTCACATAGCCCTCGCCGGTGGTGGGCACCAGGGTCCGTTCCACAATATCCCCCGGGGCTGCGGTGGAGAGAGGCGGCTCCTCGGTGACATCGTCGTGGTCAGGAGCAGGCTGGGCGTTGGGGAGAATCTGGGGCGTTGGGGGGACTTCCGCCGTATCGGGGGGGATCAGGTTGGCCCACAGAAGGGACGACTGGCTCAGCACCAGCCGGTCCCAAAAGGAGAGCTCCCGTTCATCGTAGCCCAGTTCGGTACGCAAAGCGGCGGTGATGAGAGCCTCGTTGGCGCCCAGCTCCTCCCATCGGCCGGAAGCCGCCCCGGCGCTGGCCCCCAGCACCATGAGCCAAAGGGCGATGGTGGCAAGACACACCGCCATCCCCCGGCGAAAAAAACGCCCCCATTGGATCTGTTTCATCGCTTGTCCCTCCCGGATGATCTTTGGTTTGGTACATGGTATGCACCGGGCGGGGACGGTATGACAGAAAAAGGCGGCCCTTCTTATTACTCCACCAGCGCTTCCAGATCCTCCAGCTCCAGCCCGGGCTGGAGGGCCAGACTGACGGCGTAGCCGATGACCTTGGCCATGTCCTCCACCCGCTGGTCGATGTCCCGGGGGGTCACGATAAGGGTGGCTCCCGGTGCCCCGGACAGGGCCTGGGGGTCGGATGGCTGGCCTGCCTCCTCCAGAAGGTCGGCACACAGCGTGGCCCCGTCCACCACCGTGGGTACACCCAGGGCGATGACGGGCACCCCAAGGCTTTCCCGGTTCAGCGCGAAGCGGTGGTTGCCCACCCCCGAGCCGGGGGCGATGCCCGAATCGCAGAGCTGCACTGTGGCGCACAGCCGCTCCACCCGGCGGGCGGCCAGGGCGTCGATGGCGATGACCGCCTTTGGCCCCGTTTTGGCACACACCGCCTGGACGATCTCGCCGCTTTCGATGCCCGTGGTGCCCAGCACCCCCGCCGCCAGAGCGGAGACAGGCCGAAAATCCCCAAAATGCTCGGGGGCCATGTCAATGAGGTGCCTTGTCACAAAGGTCCGGTCAGCGGCCTTGGGCCCCACCGCGTCGGGGGTGATGGCCCGGTTGCCCAGCCCCACCACCAGCACCCCTTCCCTTTCCGGGGGCAGCAGAGGCCGAAGAAGCCCCGCCAGAGCGTTCACCGCCCGGGGGAAGGCCTTTTCCTCCCGGCGGGAAAGCCCCGCAAGGTCCAGGGTGTGGTAGACCCCCTCCGGCTTGCCCAGGGCCTGGGCGCCCTCCGGGCTCACCACCCGGACGGTGGTGAGGGGAAAGCCCTCCGCTTCCTCCTCATGGCTCTCGATCCCCGGCAGGGAATGGCCCTCCTGCTCCAACAATTCTCTGGCCTCCATGGCCAGATCGGTCCGCCGCTCCAACATAATGCGTCCTCCTTGCCCCAAGATATTGTGGTAAAAAATTTCTTCACCAGCTATTTTTTGCGGAAAAGTCCCGGCTATACGAAAAAATCAGAAAAGTTGAAAATAATTCTTGCATTTTTTGCCTCGGTCTGCTAAAATAGATACCTGCACAGGCATACTATGCCTGAAATCGTCATTTCGGAGGAGGTGTTTGGCTTGCCGAATATTAAGTCTGCCAAGAAGCGTGTTCTGGTGAACAAGGCCAAAGCGCTGCAGAACAAGGCTGCCCGGTCTGCCCTGAAGACCGAGATCAAGAAGTTTGAGGCCGCCGTGGCGGAGGGCAACCGCAGCGAGGCCGAGGGCGCTTACAAGGTGGCCGTCAAGGCGGTTGATAAGGCCGTCGGTCACGGTATCCTGCACAAGAACAACGCCGCACACAAGAAGAGCGGCATGACCCTGAAGCTGAACAAGCTGGCCTGAGTTTGGTCCGGGGAACACGAACCGCCTGCGCTTTACGCAGGTGGTTTTTGTGTTTTAGGACAAGTTGGGAGGTGCTCCATGAAGCGCGTGATACAAAGCAGACCCGTCCGGTTCGTGCTGGATATGCTGGACCTCTACTTTAATAAGCACGTCTCCCGCGCCGCCGCAGAGCTTGCCTACTTCCTGATCCTGTCCTTCTTCCCTGTACTCATCTGCGTCAACGCCATCATCGGCACCCTGGATCTGGACGTGGCCGCCCTGTTGGAAAACGCCGCCATTATCATCCCGGAAGCTGCCCTGACAGTGCTCACCGAGTACGTGGGCTACATCAGCACCAACCAGTCGGGGGCGCTGCTGGTGGGCGGAGTTATCATGATGCTCTTCTCCGCCTCGGCGGCCATGCGGTCCCTGATGAACGTGATGGACGAGATCTATGACCGGAAAAGCTACACCGGCCTTTGGCAGATTGTGGCCAGCGTGGTCTTCTCGGTGCTTTTCCTGTTCACCATCTACCTTTCCGTGGTGGTGGTGCTGACGGGCAACTGGTTCTTCCACCTGCTGGAGGAGTTTATCCATCACTTTCCCCGGCTGGCCCACCTGACCCTCCCCTGGGAATGGCAGTGGATGCGCTTTCTCATCCTCTTCTGCCTGGTGATGATTTTCGTCATGGTGGTCTACCGTTCCACCGCCCCCCGGGTGAAGCCCCGGCCCCCGGTGCTGCTGGGCGCTTTCCTTACCTCGGCGGCGCTGGTGCTCAGCTCCATTCTCTTCTCCTACTTCATCGGCCTTTCCTCCCGGTATTCCCTGGTCTACGGGTCCCTGGCCTCGGTGGTGATCCTGCTCGTTTGGCTTTACCTCTGCGGCACCATCGTCATTTTGGGGAGCTGCTTCAACCGGGTGTGGTACAGCCGAAAAAAAGAAAAGAAAAAAATTTGAAAAAACCGGGAACTTTTTTCCCGCCGGTTCGTCTAAGAGTACGTTAAGGCCTGCGCGGCCTTTCATCACAACAGAAAAAGGAGACAATTACATGAACGTTAAGCGTACTTCTGCCGCGGCTCTGGCCCTGGCCATGACCGTATCTCTCGGCTCTGCCGCTCTGGCTGCCGACCGCCCTGCCGACTGGACCCCCGCCGACGGCGCCCGGGGCCCCATGCTCATCTCCGCAAACCCCTTTGCCGGTAAGTACGACAAGGTGCTTGTGGTCAATGGCGAGACGCTGACCGCCTATGACTACACCAAGGAGATTCCCGATACCTGGGAGACCGAGACCATCACCGTGCAGTTGGCGGACATCGCCAACGTGCCCGCCGGGTATGTGCCCCTCCGGGCCATTGCCCAGGCCGACCACGGCAGCGCCTCCTGGTATAAGGACGAGAACCAGAGCTTTTTCTACTTCAACGACACCAGCATCATCGTTGACTACAACGACGGGTCCATCACCGTGGGCGAGGAGAAGCTGGAGGGCGTTTCCGCCCTTGCCAACGCCGGCGTGACTTACGTTCCCATCTCCGTGCTGGAGGGCCTGGAGGGCGTCACCGTCATTGACAACTCCACCGATGAAGCGGAGAGCTACGAGATCACCACCCCCAACGGCACTCCCCTGGTGAAGCTGGCCTATGAGCTCATGGAGACCGCCGGCATGGGTATGGGCATGAAGACCGATGCCGAGGATCTGGAGAAGTACTGGGGCGAGACTTACGGCTTTAAGGCCGATATGGTGACCGAGATCGTGGCATTCACCGGCATGATGACCACCCCCGATACCCTGGCCGTGGGCAAGGTGGCCGAGGGCAAGACCGAGGAGCTGAAGGCTGTTCTGGAGTCTTACCAGCAGAAGCAGGTGGAGACCTTTACCTGGTACCTGGCCGACCAGCTGCCCAAGGCTGAGAACGCCAAGTTCGTCACCAGCGGCGAGTGGTTTATGTTCGTCATCGCTGAGAACGCTGAGGAGGCTGTCACCGCCTTCGAGGCCGCTGTGAAGGACATGCAGTAAGCCCCACCAAACGAAAAGCAGAAAGGGCCGGGAGCATTCGCTCCCGGCCCTTTTTCTATGGTTGACAACGCTCATAAATCATAGTAAGATAATAGGAAATGGCGGGAGAGGAGACAGATCAAATGGCGGAAAAAAGCGCGCTCATCGCCATGAGCGGCGGAGTGGACAGCTCGGCGGCGGCTCAGCTCATGCTGGAGGCGGGCTACCGCTGCGAGGGCTGCACCATGAAGCTCTACCGCAACGGCAAGGGGGAGCTGTGCCGGGCCAAAAGCTGCTGCTCCCTCCGGGATATGGACGATGCGGCCAAGGTGGCGGCTCTGCTGGAGATCCCCTTCTCGGTGGTGGACCTGACGGGGACCTTTCGGGAGAAGGTGGTGGACAAATTTGTCCGGGTCTATGAGGAGGGTGGGACCCCCAACCCCTGTATTGACTGCAACCGCTACCTGAAATTTGACGCTCTCCTCCGTCTGGCGGAGGAGAAAGGGCTTTCCTGTGTGGTCACGGGCCACTATGCCCGCATAGAGCGAAGCGGGGACAAGGTTCTGCTCAAAAAAGGGCTGGATGAGGCAAAGGACCAGAGCTATGTCCTCTATATGCTGACCCAGGCCCAGCTTGCACGCATCCGCTTTCCCTTGGGGGACAAGACCAAGGAGGAGATCCGGGCTTTGGCCGGGGATATGGGATTTCCTAACGCCCAAAAGCCGGACAGCCAGGATATCTGCTTTGTCCCCGACGGAGACTATGCCGCGTTTTTGGAGCGTTACCGGGGCAAACCCTACCGGGAGGGGGACTTTGTGGATGAAACGGGGCGGATATTGGGCCGCCACGGGGGAGCGGTGCGGTATACCCTGGGCCAGCGGCGGGGGCTGGGGCTCCCCATGGGGGAGCGGGCCTATGTCTGCGGCAAGGACATGGAGAAAAACACCGTCACCGTGGGCCCGGAAACGGCCCTGTATATCAAAACCGTTTGGGCGGGGGACATGAACTGGGTCGCGGGGGAAGTCCCCGGCGGGCCTATCCGGGTGAAGGCCAAGACCCGCTACCGCCAGAGGGAGGAGCCGGCCTGGGCCTACCCCGTGGAAGGCGGGGTGCGGCTGGAATTTGACGCGCCCCAGCGGGCGGTGACCCCGGGGCAGGCGGCGGTGCTCTATGACGGAGACACGGTGCTGGGCGGAGGGACCGTTTTACCCCCGGAAAAACCGTGAAAATAAGGAAAGGGCCGGGAGCGATTCGCTCCCGGCCTTTTCCTTACAACGGATTCAGCCCTTCTCCCGCTCTACCACCGTGAAGGAGGTTCGGACCTTGCGGCGGTATTCCGGCGGTTCCTTTCCCGCAGTGCGGTAGCCGGCGGCATAGGCCGCCTTTATCAGGTCGTAGAGGACCCAATTCAAGTCGTCACATTCCTGGCTCTCCCAAAATTCGGAAAAGTTTGCTTCAAACACTTCCTCATCGTAGGAGGGAGGGGTCTTTTTTCCTTTTCCATTCCATATCATCTCCTTAGTAGGATTATAGGCGATTTGGTAGGAAAAAGCAATATTTAATTCTACCTGGTGGTATATTATACTCAGGTGATAAAAATGAAACCACTGAAAACAAAAATCAGTATTACGCTGGATGAGCCTGTTCTGGAAAAGATGCATGAACTGGCGGAGGTCTACGATACCTCCGTATCCAGCTGCATCAACGTTATACTGCGGGAATATCTGAAGGACGAGAAACATGCCGGAAGGCTGCCCCTGCCCTAAATCAGAGAAAAAAGCCGGGATGCCCGGCTTTTTTCTTTTACTTTTTCATGAAGATGTGCTAAAATGCAAATGCTAACAGAAATTACCACACAAAGGAGCGTTTATCATGTACAACGTGAGAAAAGTGACGGAAGAGCTTTGGTGGGTGGGGGCCAACGACAGGCACACCACCCTTTTTGAAAACATCCACCCCATTCCCAACGGGGTGAGTTACAATTCCTACCTGCTGCTGGACGAAAAGACCGTCCTTTTTGACTGTGTGGACTGGTCGGCAGCCCCCCAGCTTGTGGAGAATGTGGAGCACCTTCTTCAGGGGCGGAAGCTGGACTACATCGTCCTCCACCACCTGGAGCCCGACCACGGGGCGGGGCTGTGGGCCGTCCTCCAAAAGTGGCCGGAGGCCACTGTGGTCTCCAGCCTGGCGGCCCAGAAGTTTATGGACCAGTTCGGCTTTGCCCCGGTGAAGGGGGAGCGGATGGTGGCAAAGGAGGGGGAAACCCTGTCCTTCGGGGGGCACAGCATCACCTTCTACGCCGCCCCCATGGTCCACTGGCCCGACGTGGTGGTGTCCTATGAGGAGAAAGAGGGCATCCTCTTTTCCGCCGACGCCTTCGGCACCTTCGGGGCCCTGAACGGCAAGCTCTTCAACGACGAGGTGGACTTTGCCCACGACTGGCTTCCCGACGCCCGGCGGTATTACACCAACATCGTGGGCAAGTACGGGCCCCAGGTCCAGGCCCTCCTTGCCAAGGCGGCGGGGCTGGATATCAAGATGATCTGCCCCCTCCACGGGCCGGTATGGCGGAGCGACATCGGCTGGTTTGTGGACAAGTACGACAAGTGGAGCCGCTACGAGCCCGAGGACAAGGGCGTTCTGGTGGTCTACGGCTCCATGTACGGCGGCACCGAGCAGGCCGCCGAGGCCCTGTGCGCCGCCCTCACCCAGCGCGGGGTGGCGAATACCCTCTACGACGTGTCCACCACCCACGTATCCCAGCTTATCGCCGAGAGCTTCCGCTTCTCCCACATCGTCATTGCCAGCGTCACCTACAACATGGACTTCTATCCGCCTGTGCGGGACTATCTGGAGGACATGAAGGCCCTGAACCTGAAGGGCCGGACCTTTGCCCTCATGGAGAACGGCACCTGGGCGCCCAATGCGGGCAAGCTCATGGGCGAGTTCGTTGCCGGGGAGCTGGGCGGCACGGTTTTGGAGCCCAAGGTCACCATGCGCTCCACCCTGGCGGGGAGCCAGGCCGGCGAGCTGGAGGCTCTGGCGGACGCAATCGCCGCTTCGGTGAAGGGCTGACATGAAGAAGGAGACCGTTTGGCGGGGCGGGTTTTATGTGCTGGGGCTGCTGGTTCTGGCCCTGGGGCTGACGCTGCACAACAAATGCGCCCTGGGCACCTCCGCCATGTCCACCACCCCCTATTTCGCCGCCCTTGTCTGGGGGGTGGAGTTCGGAGACGGCATGTTCGTCTTTTACGCCCTGTGCGCGGCGGTGCAGCTCTTTTTGAAGCCCCGGCGGGAGTGGCTGAGCGTCCTGGGGCAGGTGGTGGTGAGCCTTGCCCTCAGCCGGGTGCTGAACTGGATGGATGCTGCCATCATGGAGCCGGAAGCGCTGTGGGGCAAGGTGCTGCTGCTTCTGGGGGCGGTCCTTTTCACCGGCATCGGGGCGGCGCTGTGCCTCAGTGCAAGGCTCATCCCCGGGGCCGGGGACGGCATTGTGGAGGCCATATCCCGGCGGTTTGGGGTGGAGCTGGGCCTTACCAAAAACCTCTTTGACCTTCTCTGTATGGCGGTAACTTTCGTACTGGGCCTCGCCACAGGCCATTTTATGTGCGCCCTGGGGATCGGCACCCTGGTGGGCGTGGTGGGGGTCGGCCGGGTGATGGCGGTCTTTGACAGGCTGTTCCAAAAACGGCTGGAGGCCCTCATGGGGCTGGAATAACACAACAC
Organism: Oscillospiraceae bacterium; assembly: GCA_022800215.1. GTDB lineage: Bacteria > Bacillota > Clostridia > Oscillospirales > Oscillospiraceae > Vermiculatibacterium. The sequence continues at coordinate 8,170 of JAAWPV010000046.1, forward strand.
TGCAAAATTATGAAGAATACCGCCGGAAGTGTCCGGCGGTATTCTTGTTCCCAAATAAATATTAATTCATATCTTTGGAGTTTGCCTCTTCGATAATTTCCCCTGTAGACTGGCTGATAAACTGTACCGATACATTATCAACTTCAGTTCCATTAAAAACATGATACATCCCGCTATACATATAAAATCCCAACACGGCAAAAGACTCATAAAGGCCAACCTCTTCCGTATTAAGAGTCACCTTGTACAATGTATAATCAGAATTGGCCTCAATCGAAATAATGCTTGGGTAATCCTCTGAGCCTACCATATCATTAAGAGACTCATCAATGGATTGTTTCATCCCATCCATCATTTCAGCATGTTGCGCTTTTGTCATTATATAAGTTGCAGAACCATCTTCATTGAGGGTAACAGATTTGAAGCCTTTTTGTTTCGCATCCTCGTTCAACTGTTCTTGGGTCGTGTCTTCGTCCATATACTCTGCCGGAATAGTTAGCGTAACATCAAACAAATTGGATTCCACGTCAATCTTTCCTAACGCATCAAGAGAATCTGACTCTTGTGTGGGTTCTGCGGAAGGAGATACGGTTTCATTCGGTTGAGGAGTCGGTGTGTTTTCTGAGTCTTCCTGTTTTCCGCAAGCACAGAGCAAGAGTGCAAGCGATGCAGATAGGATTACACAAATAATTCGTTTCATTTCATATTCCTCCTTATAATCACAGATGCAGCAAAAGCATCTAACACTATTTTATACTGTTTTACACGATTTGTCAAAGATTTCTCGTGGAATATAGTATTATTTTGAGCGGGGTGATTGATGAAATGAAACCACTCAAAAAATCTGTTAGCATTACATTAGATGGACCAGTACTGGAAGAGATCCAACGTCTGGCAGAGGAAGATGACCGTTCCTTATCCAGCTATATTAATCTGTTATTGAAAGAACACCTGGAACATAGAACCGCCGCCGGGCATTGACCCGGCGGCGGTTTTCTTTGCTTTTTATTCGCAGTGGGAGAGCCGCAGGGCGGTGAGAATGGCCTGTTCCCGGGTGTAGGAGGCCAGAGGGGAGAAGGCCCCGTCCCCCGTGCCCCCCATGACCTTGGCCCCGGTGGAATCCACAAGACCGGAGGTGAAGGCCACCCCGTCGGCGGCCCAGGAGGCGACGGAGCCACCATCGGCAAAGGTCTCCCCTGCCCCGGCGGTCAGGCCCAGCAGCCCGGCGGTGCGGGCGAGCATCACGGCGGCCTCCTGCCGGGTGATGGAGCCATTGGGGTTGAAGGTGGTCTCAGTGGCCCCCTTCACAATGCCGGCGGCGTAGGCCGCGGCCACGGCGGGGCTCTGGGTGTCGGTGAAGGGGGCGGCGGGGGCGGGAAGGGCCGTCCCGGTCTTCTCCTCCACCAGAGCCACCATCAGGCGGCAGAACTCCTCCCGGGTGATGTTGGCGGTATAGGTGCCCTGAAGGTCGTTGGGCACCAGCTTGCCGCAGATGGCGGCCCACACGTCGTCCTGGGCCCAAGCGGAGGGGATATCGGCAGGCTGGGCGGAGAAGGTGGACTGGGCGGTGTGGCTCTGGGAGAAGAACAGCTCTTTGGG
>JAAWPV010000047.1 GCA_022800215.1 Oscillospiraceae bacterium
GTTGGAGGCCACCTGGGCGATGATCTGGGTGGCGATGTTGCAGGCGGTGGAGAAGCTGTGGGGCTTCTCGATCATGGTGCCCGAGATGACGGTGCCGTTCTGGAGCATGTCCTCCAGGTTCACAAGGTCGCAGTTGTGCATATGCTGGGCAAAGTAGTCCATGTCGTGGAAGTGGATGATGCCCTGCTTGTGGGCCTCCACGATATCCTGGGGCAGCAGCACCCGGCGGGTCAGGTCCTTGCTGACCTCACCCGCCATATAGTCCCGCTGGACGGCGTTGACCTTGGGGTCCTTGTTGGAGTTCTCCTGCATGACCTCCTCGTTGTTGCTCTCAATGAGGGTCAGGATCTGCTCGTCGGTGGTGTTGGACTGACGGACCAGGGTGCGGGTGTACCGGTAGCGAATGTACCGCTTGGCGGTCTCATAGGCCCCCTCCTTCATGATCTCCACTTCCACCAGCTCCTGGATCTCCTCCACCGAGAGGGTGCGGCCCATCTGGGCAGCCATGGCCTCGATGCGGTCGGCGATGGCCCGGATCTGGCCGGGGGTCAGCTCCCGGGCGCCGTTAGTGGCGGCGTTGGCCTTGGCGACGGCGGCAAAGATTTTCTCAGCGTCGAAGGTGACCTCCTGACCACTGCGTTTGATAATTTTCATATCTGCCGTCCCCTTCCTGTCTGTTGTATTTTATATAAATAGTAAATTTACATAATTTTCTTGGTTCCGTCGTGACGGAACAGGATTAGTATACAACACTCCTTCACAGAATGCAAGGGCTTTTTTACAATATCTTGTGTTAAATTTTAAAAACGGAACCTATATATTGCGGAAAAAGATGTAACCAAAACCCGCAAACCCGCTTGAAACCGCAGTTTACAAAAATTTGGGTCCCAAAACCGGGACAGAGGGGACCACAAGATATATGGGTGGGCGCTGTGGTTTACCACAACGCTCACCCAAGATACGGTATTTTGAAAAAGGGCTTTCAGGCTTTGGCCCAGAAGAGCAGGTTGTCCTCCACCCGGAGGGTGACCCGGCCCGTCTCCTTGAGCCAGGTCAGGTAGGACTTCACCGTGCAGCCCACCAGAAAATGCTGCTGGATGGTCATGGTGAGCCCCAGCCGGATGAAAAGCTGCCGGAGGATATGCTCAAAGGTGGTGCCTGTTCCGCAGAGCTCACAGAGCAGGCCGGCGATCTCCTCCACCTTTTGGATGTTGACCCGGGTCAGGGGGGAGATATCGGCGGCTGCGGGGGCGTGGGCGGGCACAAAGAGGGGAGCTTCCAGCGTGCAGACCATATGCAGAGTGTCCAGATAGGCCGCCGGGTCCAGAAGGAAGGTGACGGCGTATTTGCCCAAAGTCTCCTCGCTGGCCAGACAGTCGGCCAGGAAGATCACCCCGTCGGGAGCGCGGTAACCCACCATGTCGAAATAGTGGCCGGGGAGGGGGATAGCCTCCACCTCAGGGGGGAAACCGGGGTCCGTGAGGGGGAGGGCGTCGCAGGCTTGAGCCAGCAGGAACTTGTGCCGCAGCTCGCTGGGCGGGCAGCCGCCGTAAAGAAGGGCAGGCTCCAAAATGGGTTGGCGGCAGAAGGGGACTTCTCCCCCGGGGGCGTAGGCCGGGCAGCCATACTGCCCCTGGAGGTAGCGGCAACCCCCGATGTGGTCGGCATGGGAGTGGGTGCACAGGATGGCGCTGAGGGTCCAGCCCTTCTCGTCCAGCACCTTTTTGATCTTCCTGCCTGCGTCCTTGTCGCCGCCGGCGTCGATGAGCCAGACCTTGCCTTCGCCCGCTTCGATGATGCCCACTTGAGTGGGGCCTTCCAAATACCAGGACTGCGCTCCGGCCCGGATCAGTTCAGACATGGTAGGACCTCCTGTCCGTCTTTTTGCTCTATTATAGCACCGGGGCGGGGAGGAGACAAGAAGAAACGCGCTCCCCCGTCAGAGGAGCGCGTTTGAAAACCGGTTACGCTTTGGGCCCCAGCACCATGGGCTGGATCTGCTGCCCCTCCAGGGCGGCGGCCACCGTGTCAGGGACCAGGGAGAAGTCGGCCACCAGGGAGGTGGGCTTACCTGTGGGATCGTCCTGGCGGAAGGGGACGAAGAAGGTGTGCTTTTTGTCCAGCAGCACCCCGATGTTTTTGGCCGCTCCCGCCAGAGCGTCATTGGTGGATACCGCCAGAATGAGGGGCCGGCCGTTCCGCAGGTGGGCCTTGGCGGCCAGGGTGACGGTGGAGTCGGTGATGCCGTTTGCCAGCTTGCCCAGGGTGTTGCCCGTGCAGGGGCAGATGACCAGGGCGTCCAGCAGCTTCTTGGGGCCGATGGGCTCCGCCTTCTGGAGGGTGTCGATGATGGGCTTTTGGCAGATGCGCTCCATCTCCCGGCGCCAGTCCGCGGCGTTGCCGAAGCGGGTGTCCAGGGTGCCCGAGGCCTCGGAGACGATGGGGGTCACGTCTCCAAACCGGGCCTTGACGGCCTCCAGAGTGGACATGGCGGCAGCGAATGTACAGAAGGAGCCGGTGAAGGCAAAGCCGATCCGGCAGGATGATTCGTTCATAATGACTCTCCTAACTCACTTAATATGTTGTAGATGGCGTCCCGGATGGCAAGGCCGGCGGTGACGGGGGCCGCCTTGCCGGGAAGACCCAGGGCCCAGACCGTCTTTACGCCCAGCTCCTCGGCGGCTTCGAAGTCCACCCCTCCGGGTTTGGAGGCAAGGTCTATGACCATGCATCCGGGATCCACCTTCCCCAGCGCCTCCCGGTCCAGAATGAGGGCAGGGACGGTGTTGAGGATCAGGTCGCGGCCCTCCAGGATACCCGTCAGATCGTGGGAGGAGACAGCCTCCCAGCCCATGGCCCGGATCCAGGCAAGGTCAGCGTATTTTCGGGCGCTGACGGTGACTCTGGCCCCCAGGCCATGGAGCTGCCGGGCCAGCACCTTGCCCAGCCGCCCGTAGCCCAGAATGAGTATCCGGGCCCCGTGGAGGGTGATGGGCAGCTCCTCCATGGCGATCTGGATGGCCCCCTCGGAGGAAGGCACGGCGTTGCTTACCGCCAGCTCCTCCCGGTCAAAGTAGTCCGTTAGCGTGATACCGCGCTGCTCCGCTTCCTGTTTCCATGCGCAGGACACCATCCCGCCGCAGAGGACCTGTCCGGGGCTCATGGCGTCCAGCACCTCTTCAAATGCAGGCTTTTGGGCGGAGAGGGGCGCGTTTACAAAGACCCCGTCCCCGGCGGGCAGGGGCAGGATGACGCAGTGGGCCTTCTCAATGCCCCGCAGGCTCTCCTCCCGCAAACTTTCCTCTACCCCCTGTTCCAGGGCGCAGGCATGGACCTCGTGGCCGTCCTCCTGCAAGGCCCGGACCAGGGCGGCTTGCCGGCGGTCCCCGCCGATGACCCAGAAAATTCGTCTCTCTCCCATAGGCATTCCCTCCATCTCCTTTGCTGGCCCATTCTATGCAAACAGAGTAAACGGGGTGAAAAAATCCTACCATTTTTCTCCACTATCTGATATAATACCTAATAATTAGAGTATGATGTTAAGGAGGTGGGTCCATGAATGAAGCGGACCGCAGTTGGATCGAAGCCATGCTTGCGGCGCCGGGAGAGGGGGAAGAACCGTACTTTTTCCGTCAGATGCGCCAGCTGACCGACTGGATGCCCGGCGGCTTTTTCATCTATCGGGCGGATGGCGACGAGGAGCTTCTTTACGCCAACGAAGCCATGCTTCGCCTTTTCCTGTGTGACAGTGAGGAGGAGCTTTGGGCCCTAACGGGCAACTCTTTTCGGGGTATCGTCCACCCGGATGACCTGGCGGCGGTGGAAAAGAGTATCCAGGAGCAGATCGCAGACAGCCGGTACGATTTGGACTATGTAGAGTACCGCATCGTCCGCAAAGATGGCCAGATCCGTTGGGTGGAGGACTACGGCCATTTTGTCCGCAGCGAGATCGGCGACCTGTTCTGCGTCTTTGTGGGGGATGCCACCGAAAAACGTGCCCTGCGGCTCCAGCGGGAGAGCAGTCTTTTGAGCCGTATCGAAGAGTATCATCAGGAGCTGGAGGGCCTCAGCGAGGAACACCTCCGCCGGCTGGAGGTCATCGAAGGGCTTAGCGTGGACTATGAATCCATTTTCTACTTGGATCTGGCCAGTGATACCATTCAGACCTACAGGGCCAGCGGCAGGGTAGGCTACCAGTTTGAGCAGGATAGCCAGACCCGCCAGTTTTCCGGTTTTGCCGCCGACTACATCCGCACCTGGGTCCATCCGGAGGACCGGGTCCTTCTCTCCGGTGTCCTGACCCCGGAGGGTGTCCGCCGGCGGCTGGAGGGGCACAATATTTCCGATGTGACCTACCGGGTGGAGGGAGAGGGGAAAACGGAGTATCTTCAGCTCCACCTGGTAAACGTGAGCGGCGGGGAGGAGGTCACACAGGTGGTCCTGGCGGCCCGCAGTGTGGACGAGGTGATCCGCAACGGCATTCGGCAGCGTGAGGTGCTGGAAAACGCCCTGCGGCAGGCCAATTCGGCTGCCATTGCTAAGACCACCTTCCTGGCCAATATGTCCCACGACATCCGTACTCCCATGAATGCCATCCTGGGGTTCACCGCCCTCTGCCGGAAGCGGCTGGACGACCCTCAAAAGGTGGCGGAGTATCTTGATATGATCGAAGCGGCGGGCCAGCAGCTTTTGGGCCTTGTGAACGCTGTGCTGGAGATCGCCCGTATGGAGTCAGGCCGGGTCCAGCTGGCCGAGGAGGAGTGTGACCTCATCGGAGCGGCCCGCTCGGTCCGTGCCGCCATGGCGGGCAAGGCGGAGGCCAAGGGCCTCTCCCTCACCATGAACGTATCCGGGGTGGGCCATCCCACAGTCAGAACGGATGAAGAAAAGCTGACCCATATCCTTACCCTCTTTACCGACAACGCCATCAAGTATACTCCCGCCGGGGGCCAGGTGGAGCTTTTGGTGGAGGAGCTTTCCGGCGCCGCCGCCGGCTACGGCGCTTACCGGCTGTCCGTCCGGGACACCGGGGTGGGGATCAGACAGGAGTTTATGGACAGGCTCTTTGCCCCCTTCGAGCGGGAGAAGAATACCACCCTGGGCGGCGTGCCCGGCACTGGGTTGGGCCTTACCATCGCCAAGAGCCTTGCGGAGCTTATGGGCGGCGTCATCACGGTGGAGTCGGAGCCCGGCAAGGGCAGCACTTTCGCCATTGCCCTGACCCTGCCTTTGGCGGGCATGGTCCCGCCCCAGCCCGCCGCTCCGGCCGCCGGGCCCTGCCTGACGGGGAAGGTGCTGGTGGTGGAGGACAACCTTCTCAACCTGGAGATCCAGCGGGAGCTTTTGGAGAGCGAGGGCTTCCGGGTGGACACCGCCGTCCACGGCCGGGAGGCCCTGGAAAAGGTGGAGGCCGCCGCCCCCGGGGAGTACAGCCTCATTCTCATGGATATCCAGATGCCCGTCATGGACGGCTACCAGGCCGCCCGGGCCATCCGGGCCCTCCCCGACCCCCAAAAGGCGGGGCTCCCCATCATCGCCGTGTCCGCCAACGCCTTTGAGGAGGACAAGCGCCTTTCCAGCGAGAGCGGCATGAACGCCCACCTTGCAAAGCCGGTGGACCTCAGCCTGCTGCTGGAGACCATCCGAAGGGTGATGGAGTGAGAATAAGGAAAGAGCCGGGAGCGAATGCTCCCGGCTCTTTCTTTATAACAGAATGCTGAGGCATATGATGGTAAAAATGACAGAGAGTGCGATCCAGGTATAGCACTCGCCATCGGTATCATGGGAGATGTGGAGCTTCTCCCGTATGGTGGAGGCGCTGTCATAGGCGGTGGCAGCCAGGGTGAGCCATCCGATGATGTGGTGATGGTCCCCGAAAGTGCAAAAGGCAAGGGACACCGTGCAGATCCACCTGGCCAGCAGCCGTTTCCATTCATCTTTCCACATGATAGGACAGCTACCCCCTTTTGGTTTCCCGTTGAAGACAGAGGGACGGTCCTTCTGCCTTCGGATTGGCCGTCAGGACAAAAGAACCGTCCCGCTGTCTGCTTAAGGAAGCAAATAATTTGAAATAAACCAATTGAATGCGGCATCAAATAATTTAGTATTGTCATGAAGATCATTGCCATAGTTGGAGTGGGTATTTGAACCAATCGGTTCTTTGCTAATATCCCAAATACCACTGCCAGAGTCATAAATAAAATTGTATGTCAACTTTTGATATGCAGAATAAATTGTCTCGTCAGTATAAGAAGGAATTTTTACATTTTTAATTCGATCACACTCATAATAGTACGCTTCTCCGCTAATAGCTTTTTCAATACATTTTACTCCATCATACACCTTAATTACCGTTGAACAGGCAGCAATGAGGAAGCTATAATCAAATTTGAACAAATGCTGTCCAATCCAGGTATTGATAACAGAAATTGCTGTTTTTTCGGCGAAACGAAAAACTGCTCCGTCCAGCTGATAGGTTGACTGAGAAGCATAGCAATGCAACCCGTAAGTTTCTTCCCAAGTTCTGGTTGCAGCTTGAATGAATTTGTTTGTATAGTTACTGCCAAAAGTATCTTGCACAACTTGTGAAATACTTTTTGCTCGTGGAGCCAAAGGTCTCGCAACCGGTGGTACATATGCCAATTCCACCGAAAAGGCATCAAGATTTTGCATAACCCAATTATTTATAGTGGTTAAATCTTCCTTATCGTTCCCGGAAACATCCACATAATCACAAACATTAAAAGGTTGACTCTGATAAATGGCTGAATCTTTGCCCTGAGAATAAGAAAAAATCATAATTCCGTTAGGCTCTAACTGAGATGAATAGGTAAAATTACCTTTATGATAGGTATATAAGCTCGTGTCACCCAACTTTTCAATTGTTACAAAATCTTCATCAATCCTATTATCGTTTGCTGCAAACGCTCCCTGGGTCAGCCCCACCGCCATAGCAAGAGCCAGTACAAGTGCTGTCAACTTCTTTTTTATTGTATTCCATCCTTTCTGTTTTCGTCAGTATTTTGTTTCTCTTATTCCAAACGGTCTCTTCCTGCCCCATGGGACTCACCCCTTTCTTATTTCCATTTATAGGATAACACAAAAGGCAGAAGTTGTCAATCTTATATAAATATTTTTGCATATACTACCATGTTGTTGTTTGACTTATACAAAGCACGACAACAGGAAGCCGGGAGCAGGCCAATGCTCCCGGCTTTTCGTCATTTTTCACGAAAATAAAAAAGTTTGATTTTGGATGTACGGAAACGTACCACACTTGGGGGTGAACACACCATTGTTAGAAGGGGCTGTCACGCTCGCAGACCCTTGCCTCCGCACTTCTTACAGCAGGATCACTCCCGCATTCCGGCAGGTTTCCATGGTTTCCTGGTCCCAGATGCCCGCCTGGACCTCCCCGATGTGGGCCCGGCCCAAAAGGTACATACAAAGCCGGGACTGGCCGATGCCGCCCCCGATGGTAAGGGGCAGCTTGCCCGCCAGCAGCAGCTTGTGGAACTCCAGCTCCCGCCGCTCGTCGTGGCCCGACAGGGTGAGCTGCTTGTCCATGGCCGCCGGGTCCACCCGGATGCCCATGGAGCTTAGCTCGAAGGCGTCCTCCAGAACGGGGTTCCACACCAAAATGTCTCCGTTGAGGCTCCAGTCGTCATAGTCCGGCGCCCGGCCATCGTGGGGCTTGCCGGACTTCAGGGCCCCGCCGATGCCCATAAGGAAGGTGAGGGGATGGTCCTTCACCCAGGCCTTCTCCCGCTCCTTGGCGCTGAGGTCGGGCCAGCGGTCCTCCAGCTCCTGGGTGGTAACAAAGCTGACCTCCCCGCTGAGCCGGGGCAGCTTGTTCAGCACCGGGAAGGAGGCCTGAAGGGTCGCCTGGGTTTCCCGGATGGCGGCGCAGATGGCCTCCACCGTCCGGCGGAGATAGGCCTCGCTGCGGTCCCGGGGAGCGATGACCTTCTCCCAGTCCCACTGGTCCACGTACACCGAGTGGAGGTTGTCCAGCTCCTCGTCCCGGCGGATGGCGTTCATGTCGGTGTAGAGCCCCTCTCCCACCGAGAAGTGGTAGCGGTAGAGGGCCATGCGCTTCCACTTTGCCAGGGAGTGGACCACCTGGGCGTCGGCCTGGGCAAAGGGAACGTCAAAGGAGACAGGCCGTTCCACGCCGTTTAAGTCGTCATTGAGGCCGGTCTCGGCCTGGACAAAGAGGGGGGCGGAGACCCGCCGGAGATTCAGGGCCCCGGCCAGGGTATCTTCAAAGACCCGCTTCAAAAGTCCGATGGCCTTCTGGGTGTCGTAGAGGTTCAGGGACGGGGCGTACCCCTGGGGGATGACGGATTTGGGCATGGAACTCACTCCTTTTGTGTATGATGTTTCATTATAGCGCGTTTCCGGAAAAAGACAAGAAAAAGTTTGGGCGGACCGGCTCCACTTTACTTTCCTCCGGTTTTTGTGTATGATGGGGAAAAAAGGAAAGGAGGATGGGCCATGTTGGCGGTATGCCTTTCTGTGTTGGACGAACAGAGCGATAAAGACCTGTTTCTTGCATTTTTTGACCGTTATGAGAAGAAATTGTACCATGTGGCCCTGTCTATCCTTCAGGACCCAGCCCTGGCGGAGGACGCCGCCCAAGAGGCTTTTCTGCGGGTGGCGAGGCATTTTAAAACTTTTAAAAAAATTTTTAAAAAAAGTTGTCAGGAAATCGGGCCCTGGGCCGTTACCATAGTGAAGAACGTTTCCATCGACATCCTGCGCAAGCGGGGCAGGGAGACCGCTTTCCCGGAGGAGTGGGATCCTCCTGCTCCCACGGGTACGGAGGAGGAAACAAGCTATGCCCGGCTGGTGGAGCTGATCCGCTCCATGCCGGAAACCTACCGCCAGGTGTTGGAGATGAAATTTGTGCTGGAGATGAAGGACAAAGAGATTGGCAGGGCCCTGGGCCTTTCCGCCGACGCTGTCAGCCAGCGGATCAGCCGGGGCCGGAAGCTGCTCATTGAAAAATTGCGGGAGGAGGGGTATGACTATGGAAGCAAGGAATGAATTTGACGTCCTGCTGCGCCGGGCCTTGCTGGACGGGGTTAGGGCGGACTATGGAACAGTCCTGAATGCCGAAGCCGCCGCCCTCCCGGAACCAGTTTACTCCATGGGGTATCTGCAATGGCGGCAGAGGATGCGGAAGGCACCCTTCCGCCGGGCAATGCCCCGGTGGCAGAGGACCCTTCGGGCGGCGGCCTGCCTGCTGCTGGCTCTGGGGCTTTCCGGGGCCCTTGTCTGGACCAACCCCACCGCCCGGGCCTGGGTGGAGCGGTACATCTTCCAGCACGGGGAGGATGTGGACCAGTACGAATTCCGGGGCCAGGATGGGGACCCGGCGCTGCTGGGGACCATCGTACCTTCCTACCTGCCGGAGGGGTTTGTGGAAACGGAGCGGGATGTGGATGATATATCGGCCATGTTTGTTTACCAGAATGAGAATGGGGAGAAGGTCTATTATCGCCATATGCTTCTGACCCAAGGTGGAGCGATTGGGTTTGACAATGAACATTCCACCCAATCCTATATTAATATCAAGAGTATAAAGGGATATCTATATACCGCCGTATCTGTAGAGAGACAGGATATTTGAGAAACGCGGGATAAACCGGGATGGGACGGGAAGACATGAGAAAACCCGCTATTTCAGCGGGAAACGAGGCATTTTCA
>JAAWPV010000048.1 GCA_022800215.1 Oscillospiraceae bacterium
GCTTCGGTTCGACTCGGCCTGGTCTTCAAGTCCCTTCGGGACTTTCCGCTCGGCCTCGCTTCCCTCCATCGTCGCTCGCACTCGGCTTCTCCGCGCTTCTATTCTATTTCGTAATCCTTCCCAAACTTCAGGTTGTCAAAGTCGATGCGGCGGGTGGGTTCCTCCACCCGGTCCTCGTCCTCATCTTCGTCCTGATCCTCCTGGAGCAGCACCGGCCCCCGCCGCAGCTCCTCATAGACGCTCTGGGGCGCCGCCTCCATGGGCACGGTGGGCTCATCGTCGTCCTCGGTCTGGGCCTGGGGAGCAGGCTCCTGCATCTCAGGAAGGGTAAAGGGCACCACAGGCTCAACCGAAGGAAATTCCTCCTGTACAGCCTTTTCCACCGCACTGCTGATGGACTCTGCCGCCACGGCTACCGGGTCGGGGGCTTTGGGCGTGGCGTTGAGCCGGCTGAGGCCGGAGATATACTCCATCTCGTTCTGATAGAGCTCCTTCAGCTTGGTGATGTAGGCCGAGGTGGCGTTCTGGGCGGCGGTGAGCCGCAGCTGCTCGCTCTCCACCTCCTGCTGGATGGCGTTGATCCGGGCCTGGGCCTCCTGCTCCGCCTTGGTGAGCATGGCAGTCTTCTGCTCCTCGGCCTCGACCATCATCTGGTCGGCCATCCGCTGGGCGGACAGCAGAGCCTTCCGCATGGCGTCCTCAGTGGAGCGGTACTCCTCGATCTTGTCCGCCAGCACCTTCATTTTGGCTTTCAGTGCGGCGTTTTCCTTATAAAGGCTGGTGTAGTCGGCGGTGACCAAGTCCAGAAACTCGTCCACCATAGCCATATTATAGCCGCCAAAGGAGGCCTTTTGAAAGGCGTGCTCCGCTACTTCCTGAGGTGTCAGCATAGGTATTCCACTCCGTTTCTATGTGTAAGGTTAGCTCTGTCACGCTGCGCGATGGTCTGGACGCCACGGGATCTAACTCCGCCGACTGCGCAAAGAGCTCTGGTCGGCGTTGCGGCCCGCCGCTTTTCGCTCCGCTCTGTCGTTAGCCCCTCAGCAGACCACCGCTCCGCGCTTCGGGCTGTCACGCTGCGAAGCCTCGTATCGCTCGCTCCGCTTCGGTCCGACTCGGCCTGGTCTTCAAGTCCCTTCGGGACTTTCCGCTCGGCCTCGCTCCCCTCCATCGTCGCTCGCACTCGGCTTCTCCGCGCTTCGGGCTGTCACGCTGCGAAGCGGTCAGGGCAGTCGCTCCACTTCCCTACGGCTCGGGCTGGTCTTGGGCCGCTATGCGGCCCGCCGCTCGCCCTCGCTCCGCTCCAGTGTCGCTCCTTGCCCGCTTCTCCGCGCTTCGTTAAAAATAAAGTCCGTTGTTTTCCAGCTCGTCGATAAGGTCCCCCAGAATGTCCACATTGTAGGGGGTGATGATGTAGGTGGAAAGGGCCACCTTCTTCACCTTGCCCTCCTGGGCGTAGGAGGCCCCCGCCAAAAAGTCCAGAATCCGCCGGGACACATCCTTGCTGGTCTGTTCCAGGTTCAGTACCACCGTCCGCTTCTCCCGGAGGTGGTCGGCGATCTCGGCAGCGTTCTCAAACCGCTCGGGCTTCACCAGCACCACCTGGAGCTGGGTGGTGGTGTGGATATTGACCACCTTGTTGCTCCGTCGGTCCCGGCTGTCGGAGCGGTCGGAATCAAAAAGGTCCGCACTCTGCCGCACCGCAGGCTTCTCCCGCACGGCGGTCCGGTCAAGACGGCCGGTGCCCATGGTGTCAAAATCGTCAAAGGTTTCATCCTCGTCCTCATCCTCACCGGGGCGGGCGATGCGCTTCAGTTCATCCAGCAGTCCCATAATGGTTCCTCCTAAGTATCGGGTATATTGTCCTTCTGCCCAAAGGCAGTTCGGCGTCACCATAACTGCCCTTTTCGGGGAGGGCAGTTGATATCACTTTCATTATGGCTCATTTCCCGTTTTATGTCAACAAAAACTTGACCTATTTTTCGGAAAATTAAGATTTCCTTTTTCTTCCCTGGGGATGGAAGCTCACTCCAGAACCTTCCCGTCCCAGATTTCGCCGCTGGCGATGATGACCTGGTCCCCGGGCCGAAGCACTTTCTTTTCCTGGCTGGCTCCGGCGTCCTGAGACAGAACGGGGTTCACGATGTAGTAGTCCTCGCCCTGAGCCAAAACGGTCACCTGCTTCCGTTCGGCGGTGATGCCCACCTCCACGTAGACGCAGGTCACCTGTGCTGTCCTTTCTTCCCCGGTGTCCTCGTCGGTCTCCTGGACCTCCTCCACCCGGACGGACTCTTTGGGGACCCGGATGCCGGTCTGCTGGGAGAACACCAGATCCACCGTCTGCCGGCGGAGAAGGGTAGTGTCGGAAAGGTAGCGGTTGGAGCTGAAGACCACGGCCACCCGGCCATTTTCCGCCGGGCTCATCCGCTCCACCGTCATATCCACTTCCCCGGACCAATCTCGGGAAAAGCGGACGGTGACTATGCCGCCCACCGTGAGCCGCCTGGCCTCTGTTTCGGTGAGAGGGCAGGCAAAATACCAGGTGCTGTTGGTGATCAGTTTACCAAGCTCAGTGGTTCCGGTGGGCAGTACCCGGTGGGACAGCTCATCCAGTACAGAGGGAGTCAAATCGTTGAGGCTGTCCGGGGTCAGCACCAATTCATAGCCATCCACCCGCCCGGAAAAAATGCCGCTTTGAGCCACCGTCACATAGCCCGTGTCCTGGATAGCTTGTCTCCGGAGAGAGTCGGCCTCCGCCCGGATGGAAGCCAAAGCGGCGGCCAGATCTCCGGCGTCACCATAGCGCTGAGCCTGCTGGTAGACGGCGCTTTTGAAGGATACCGTCTGACTTTCCAGGTGGGTGAAATCTCCGCTCTCCACCGATGCCCGAAGGGCCACCAGAGCCTCGGTGGCCCGCTGGGTGGAGTTGTCGCTTTGACTGCTCTCCCCGGCGGCTTCGATGGCAGCGGAGAGCTGCTGAGCCTCAGTCTCCAGAATCTCCAGCTGCTGGTCCCGCTCCAGGGCCTCTTCGTCGTCGTAGAGCAGGGCGACCGTAGCCCCGGCCGCCACCTTCTCCCCCTCGGCGGGGATGAGGCGGACAATATCCCCTGTCCCTGTAAGCAGCTGTTCCTGACGGACCAGATAGCCTGTGGTCTCAATGGTGTCCTCCACCACGTAGGAGTAAGCCTGGACCGTGGGGTAAAAATTGTGCATCTCCCTCCAGACCGCTCCCCCGGTGTAGGCCAGGATAGCGGCAGTAAACAGGAATACGACGATTCGATTGATGACGGTGCCTTGCTTCATAGGGGATCTCTCTTTCTGACGGAAACGCTTATGTAGTGATATCGGGGCTTAAATCAATGGAATGGAGGGGGACCACGGTGGAGATGGCGTGTTTGTAGATGATCTGCTGTTTTCCTTCGGTGTCCAGCACCACCACAAAGGCGTCAAAGCCGGTGATCTTCCCCCGCATCTGAAACCCGTTCATGAGAAACATGGTCACGGGCTCTTGGGCACGGCGGGCACGGGTGAGGAACAAATCTTGCAGGTCGGTTGTCTTAGGCATGGAAATCATCCTTTCTCTATTAGATGATTTCCATAATATACCAATTCTTGCCCGAAGTCTGTCGAAACCTGTCAAGGGCGGCGCTTGAATTGTTTTTCCAGTTCGGTTCGGGGCAGTTCAATGCATACGGGCCGCCCGTGGGGGCAGTATTTGACCTCCCCGGAAATGACCGCTTTGGCCACCCGCTCCAGCTCCTCCGGGGCGTTTTTCCAGCCGCCCTTGATGGCGGCCTTGCAGGCCATGGTGTGGTAAATTTCGTCCATCCGCTCTGTCTCGCCGGTGGTGCCGGTGAGGGCCAGCTTGCCGGCGATCTCGCCCAAAGCGGCCTCCACCTCGCCCATGTCCACATAATCGGGCACCCGGCGGACCGCCAGAGAGCCCCCGCCGAAGTCTTCCACCTCGAAGCCCACCCTATCCAGCTCTGCCAGGTGGTCCAGCAGGATGGCCGCCTCCTCGGGGGCGGGGGTGTAGACCACCGGAGCGATGAGGGTCTGGGACATGGGGGTGTAGTCCACCGAGCGCATCCGGTCAAAGTTCATCCGTTCGTGGGCGGCGTGCTTGTCGATGAGCAGCACCTTGTCCCCCTGCTCCACCAGGATATAGGTCCGGAACAGCTCCCCGGCGATGCGCCAGGGCTCTTCCTCCGACGACACAGGATGGTCTGTTTGCGCTGCGTCCGCCGCCGGGGCAGGGGGCGTTTCCTCGATACGGGGGGGCGGTTCTTTTGACACGGGGGGAAAGTCCGCTTGCGCCGGGGCGGGAGGTGATTCCTTGAAAACCGTGGCCCCTTCCCTGTCCGGCTTTTGGGCGGTCCCCACGCTCTGCACCGGGTCGGCCCGGCGGGGGGATCTCACCTCCGCCTGGGGGACGGGGCGGGACGGCACCTCTGCCGCCGGGGCGGAAACGGGCCCGGCGGGATGGGTGAAGGGGCCAGAGGGACGGTCCTTCTGTCCTTCGGGGACGGTAAGAACTGTCCCCGCTGTCCCATGGTTCGTAAAATCATGCAGGGGCAGACTGGTTTGCTGATAAGACTCCGCCGGGGGCTTTGCCGCCGTCCCCACCGTAACGGCGGGACGGCTCTTGTCCGCCCCCAGGGCGGCCAGCACGGCGTAGTAGACGGCGGAGAACACCTGCCGCTCGGCGCCGAACTTTACCTCCTGCTTGGTGGGGTGGACATTCACGTCCACCCGGTTCAGCTTGACGGTGAGGTGGAGCACACAGCCCGGGAACTTGCCCACCATCCTCTGGTTGGCGTAAGCCTGCTCCAAAGCGGCGGTGAGGGTCTGGCTTTTGATATAACGCCCGTTGACAAAGAAAAACTGGTAGCCCCGGTTCCCCCGGCAGCAGGTGGGCTGGGACACGAAGCCGGACACCTGGATGTCCTCGCCGCTGCCCTCCACGGGTACGAAGCCCAGGGCCATATCCCGGCCCAGTACGGCATACATGGCGGAGCGAAGCTGCCCGTCCCCGGGGGTCAATAGTTCCTGCTTGCCGTCCCGGATGAACTTAAAGGCCACCTCCGGGTGGCTGAGGGCCTGGCGCTGGACCGCCGCCAGACAGGCGGCCCCCTCGGCGGCGTCCTTCTTCATGAACTTCAGCCGGGCGGGGGTGTTGTAAAAAAGGTCCCTCACCAGCATGGTGGTTCCGGCGGGACAGCCCGCCTCCTCCCGGTCCGTCTTCACGCCCCCCTCCAACGTGAGGGAGACCCCCAGATCGTCGGCGGGCCGCCGGGTGAGGACCTCCAACCGGGAGACGGCGGCGATAGCCGCCAGCGCCTCCCCCCGGAAACCCAGGGTGCCGATGGCCTCCAGGTCGTACTCGCTTCTTATTTTGGAGGTGGCGTGGCGGAGGAAGGCGGTCTCCACCTCATCGGGGGCGATGCCCTTGCCGTCGTCGGTGACCCGAATGAGACTCATGCCTCCGTTCTGGATCTCCACCGTCACGCTTTTGGCCCCCGCGTCCACGGCGTTTTCACACAGCTCCTTCACCACGCTGGCGGGCCGCTCCACCACCTCGCCGGCGGCAATCAGGTCAGCCACATGGGTGGAAAGCACTTGAATGTCAGGCATGGTTCCGCCCCCTTTCCCGAGATGCAATACAAATAGGATAAATCACCACAGTTAATACGTTAAGTTATAAGGCGATGAAGAGTAAAAAGCCGTTGAATCCGGCATGGAGGGCAACGCAGCTCCAGATGCTGCCCCCGTTGTCATAGCACCAGGTGAGCCCCGCCGACAGGGGCAGATAGAGGATGGACAGCAGCAGGTAGCGGGGGTCGGAAAAGTCCAGGGCGTACCGCCACACCATGGCCACGGCGTAAAAGAGAATGCTCACCACAAAGGCCAAAGGCCTGCTGTATCCCCGGAGCTGACCGAAGAGGAACCCCCGGAACAGCACCTCCTCCACCAGCGGGATGAGGAGCAGCACCAGCACCAGCGTGGGCGCCGGAGCCCCCCGGAACTCGGAGGCGTACTGAAAAGAGATGGGGTCGGAAACGGGCAGGGGCAGAAGGCCCAGCAAAAGCCGCAGGGCCAGGGTAAACAGCAGACCTGCCCCCAGGCCGAAGAGGTTTTCGGGCAGCCAGTCCATCAGGTCGATAAAGTCCTCTTTCAAAAAGCTCCAGAATATAAAGAGAGCCAGAATGAAGAGGAAGCCATAGTAGATCACGTTGGCCTCGGCCACCAGCACCTCGCCCTCCCCGTCCCCGATGATGAGCCGTTGGATCCAGGCGTTGAGCCGGGGAAACACAAAGAGGTAGAGAAGGAAAAATACCAAACCCCGCTGAGCCTCCGAGGCGGTCATTTTGGTCCTCCAGCTTCGACGGAACATGGGCTTCACCCCTCTTCTTTCAATAATAGTCGTTTTGGGACTTTAGCGGCCATTCAAAAATTCCTCCGCCTTGTCCAGCACCTGGCGGTCGCTGGCGTGGGTCAGGGCCTTCCGGGCCTTTGCATAGGGGAGGAAATAAATTTCCGCCACCTCCTCAGGCTGACATACCGGTTCCCCCGCGGCCCACTCCGCTGCAAAGAATACCACGTCCTTGATATGACCCTCAGAGGGAGAATAGGCGATGACTTCCCGGAAGCCCTCCAGGAACGCCACCTCCAGCCCGGTTTCCTCCAGGATCTCCCGCCTGGCGGTCTGGCGCTCGGTCTCGTTTCGTTCCACATGGCCCTTACAGAGGCTGGTGTGACCCTTGGTACTGCGGAGGATGAGGTATTTCCGCTCCCCCTCCTCCATCCGGAAGATGACGGCCCCGCAGCTCTTTTCCCGTATCATCGTTACAGTTCCTTCTTCCATTGATAGATGAGATTCATCGCTTCGATGGGCGTCAGGGTGTCCACGTTCACCGAGCGGACCTTGTCAGCCAAAGCCAAAGCGGACATGTCTTCCAAAGAGACCTGGCCGCCGTCTGCCGACGGGGCCCGTCCGGCCCCCACGGCGCCGGGCTGCCAGTCGGCGGCCTCCAGCTCCTCCAGCACCGTCTTTGCCCGGGAAATGACCTGGGAGGGGACCCCGGCCAGCCTTGCCACCTCGATGCCGTAGCTTGCCTCGGCAGGGCCACGGATGATCTTCCGGAGGAAGAGAATGTCCTCCCCCTTCTTCCTGGCGGCGATGTTATAGTTCTTCACCCCCGCCATCTCCCCCTCCAGAGCGGTGAGCTCATGGTAGTGGGTGGCGAAGAGGGTCTTGCAGCCCAGCCGCTTTTTGTCCGCGCAGTATTCCAGCACCGCCCGGGCGATGGCCATACCGTCGTAGGTGGAGGTGCCCCGGCCGATCTCGTCCAGGATGAGCAGGCTTTTCCCGGTGGCGTTTTTCAGAAGCTCGGCCACCTCGGTCATCTCCACCATAAAGGTGGACTGCCCGGCGGACAGGTCGTCGCTGGCCCCGATGCGGGTAAAGACCCGGTCCACCATGCCGATGCGGGCGGACTTGGCCGGGACGAAGGAACCCATCTGGGCCATGAGGACGATAAGGGCCACCTGCCGCATGTAGGTGGACTTACCTGCCATGTTGGGGCCTGTAATAATGGCGCACATATCGTCCCGTCCGTCCATTTTGGTGTCGTTGGGGACAAAGAGGGCATTTTTCGCCGCCCTCTCCACCACGGGGTGGCGGCCCTCGGTGATTTCAATAACGTCGGAAAGGTCCACATGGGGCATACAGTAGCCGTTCTCGGCGGCCACCCGGGCGAAGGAGCACAGCACATCCACCTGGGCAACGGCGGCGGCAGAGCGCTGAATCTCGTGTACTTTGTCGGCGGCGGCCTGCCGCACCTCGCAGAAGAGCTTGTACTCCAGGTCTGTTACCTGGTCCTGGGCCCCTAAAATGGTGTTCTCCATCTCCTTGAGCTCCGGGGTGATGTACCGCTCGCAGTTCACCAAAGTCTGCTTGCGGATATAATGGACGGGGATGGGCACCGTGTTGGCCTTGCTTACCTCAATGTAGTAGCCGAAGACTTTGTTAAAGCCCACCTTCAGCCGCTGGATGCCCGTCTTTTCCTTCTCCTGGGCTTCCAGGGCGGCCACCATGTCCTTGCCGCCGGTGAGAATGGCCCGCAGCCTGTCCACCTCGGCGTTGTAGCCCTCCCGGATGAAGCCGCCCTCCCGGACGGAGAAGGGAGGCTCGTCCACCAGGGCGGCGTCGATGAGGCCCCGCAAATCGGTCAAATCGTCCAGATTTTCCCGCAAAACCGTGAGCAAAGAGGATTTGAGGGGGCTTAAAAGCTCCCGCAGCCGGGGCAGCTTGCCAAGGCCCCGGCTCAGAGATACCAGGTCCCGCCCCCCGGCGGTGCCGTAGACCACCCGGCCGATGAGCCGTTCCAGGTCGGTGACCTCGCGCAGCTCCCGCTCCAGCTCCTGACGGGTGACCGAATCGCCCACCAGGTCGGCCACCGCCCCCTGACGCTTGCCGATCTGCACGGGAGAGAGCAAAGGCTTTTCCAGCCAGGAGCGGATGAGCCGCCGGCCCATGGCCGTGCAGGTCTTGTCCAGCACCCAGAGAAGGCTGCCCTTCTTCTCGCCCCCCCGGAGGGTCTCGGTGAGCTCCAGGTTCCGCCGGGCGGTGAGGTCCAGCTCCATGAACTCCCCGGTGGCGTAATAGCTGACGGTGGACATATGGGAAAGGTCGGTCTTTTGAGTCTCAATGAGATAGCCCATGAGGGCGCCCACGGCCTGGGTCACAGGGCCCTGGGGCAGGTCAGCGGCGGTGGAGCCGAATTGGCGCTCCGCCACCGTCCGGGCGGAATTTTCCTCAAAATGGGGGGCGGCGCCCGGCTCCAGCCGAGCTCCCACCCGCTCTGTCAGAAACCGTTTCAGCCCTTCGTCCTCCATGGCCCCGGGGGAGAGAAGCGCCTCCCGGGGGGAGAAGCGGCCCAGCTCGTTCTCCACGTGCTCCCGCCACTGGGGGCCGTCAAAGCCGGTACAGGACACCTCGCCGGTGGACATATCCGCAAAGCAAAGCCCCGCCTTATCTTCCACAAGGCACAGGGCGCAGAGGAAGTTGTTTTTCCCGTCCTCCAGCATGGATTCCTCGATGACAGTGCCGGGGGTGACGATGCGGATGATGTCCCGGTCCACCAGGCCTTTGGCGGTGGCGGGGTCCTCCACCTGCTCGCAGATGGCGACCTTGTAGCCACGGGCGATGAGCCGGGCGATGTAGGCCTCGGCGGCGTGGTAGGGCACGCCGCACATGGGGGTCTGCTCCTCTGGGGGTCGGGAGCGGTCCCGGGTGGTGAGGGTCAGCTCCAGCTCCTTGGAGGCCGTTTTGGCGTCTTCGTTGAACATTTCGTAGAAGTCCCCCAGGCGGAAAAAGAGGATGCAGTCGGGGTGGTCGGCCTTGATTTTGTTGTATTGAAGCATCATAGGGGTGCCTTCTGCCATGGGAGTACCTTCTTTCTGTATATCTATGTTGAATCATTTATCGGCCTGCCCGGCCGGGATCCCCATTCAAGGGGGACTTTTCCGAAAAAGTCCCCCTTGACCCCGAAAAGCGCCCGGAGGGGGGATTTCGATCTTCCCCCCTCCGGGGCCACCCCCTTTCGGAAACGACCAAAGAGGGGCCGACTGCGGTCGCCCCTCTTTGGAAACTCCCCAGGGCCAAGGGC
>JAAWPV010000049.1 GCA_022800215.1 Oscillospiraceae bacterium
AGCACCACCCGGTAAGGCCCTGTCCCCGCCAGCTCTTCCACCAAAGCCTTGTCGGAGAGCACATCCCCCGCCCGGACGGTGTACCGGTCCCGGCCAATGCCGTTCAGTTCGGCGTTCTCGTAGGCCACATCCACCGATTTGGGGTCGATGTCCACTCCCAGAGCCCTTCCCGCCCCCAAATTCATGGCGGCGATGGACAGAATGCCGCTGCCGCAGCCCAGGTCCAACACTGCGTCCCCCAGCTCCAGGTACTTTTCCAGCAAGGTCAGGCAAAGCTGGGTGGAGGCGTGGGAGCCGGTGCCGAAGGTAAGCCCCGGATTGAGATACACCGCCGTCCGGCCGGCCGGTACAGGCTTACCCCGCTCCCACTCGGGAACGATGTACCACTTCTCCCCCACTGTCATGGGCTGGTAGTACTTCTGCCAGCCGTAGGCCCAATCTTCCTCCTTCAGGGGGGCGGTGGACACAGGGTTTTCGATGCCCCGGAGGGCGGCGGCCATCTGCTCCCGGCCCTCCCCGTCGTCGGGGACATAGAACTTCACCCGGGCGACCCCTTTCATCCGCTCCAGAAGGCCGTCGTCCACATAGTCCCAGTACTGCCGGTTCTGCTCCAGGAAGGTCTTGAAGTCCTCCTCGCTCTCCATCACAAGGCCCTCGGCCCCGTTCATGGTGAGCCTGGCGCACAGAGCCTCCATCTGGGCATCACTTGTCTCCACCGTCACTTCCAACCAGGTTGACATAATTCCTCTCCTTTGCCTTCTCACTTCTGAAATTGCAGCAGTGTTTCCATGAGTTTTTGGGCTGCCAGATTGGGCAGCTCCTCCCCAGCGCTGAACACCGAAACCACATTGTTCCGCATGGGAAGGTCGCTTTTCACCACGAACAGCTCCCGGCGGCTCAACTGGTCCCGGACAAAGGCGGCAGGAAAATGGGTCAGTCCCAGGTTTCGCCGGGCCAGGGCCAGCCGGGACTGGGCCCCATCCACCGTAATGTCGATGGGAGTGGCGCTCTCGGTCCCCCGTAAAAGCTTCAGATAATACCGGCTGGCGTCATGGGCCTCCAACGGAATAATGAGAGGCAGGGCCGCCAGCTCACCGGGCGTGTGAGGCCGCTGGGCCAGATAAGCGTACCGGGCGCCCACCAGAAAGGCGTCGGGGAAATCCCCCACCTCCTGCTTCATAAGCTGTGTCTCCGCCAAAAAGTCACTCCCCGTCGGCTCATCGTCCATGTCGATATGCAGTACAAAATCCAGCCAGCCATTGCAGAGAGACTCCTCCACTCGTTTCAGGTCCACACGGCTCATCGTAATGGTCACTCCGGGATACCGGTCGGAAAAGGTGTCGATAGCCACCTTCAAAATGTATTCAGCAGCCAGATTGTTGACCCCCACATGGACAAAGCCCTTCTCCAGCCGCCGCATTTTCCCCATCTCCTCCACGGCGTTTTCTATGCTTTCCATGGCTGGGATCAGGCTCTGGTAAAACATCTGTCCTTCCGGCGTCAACGCCACACCCTGGGGACTGCGAACAAAAAGCTGGTATTCCATCTGGGCCTCCAGAGCATGGATGGTTCGGGTCGCGGAGGGCTGGCTCAAAAAGAGCTCCTTTGCCGCCCGGGTAATGCTCTGGTACTTGGCAGCATAGTAAAAAACCTTCAGGGAATCCAAATTCGGTATGGCCGCCATGCAAATCACCGCCTGACTGCATTCTTTTTACTCCATTATAGGGCCAAAAGAGCCAAAAGGCAAGGGGAAATGGCCTTACCCACCTCCCTGTCATTCATTTTTGAATGCCCCCCATATCACCTTGGCATTTCCCAAACGCCCGAAAATATGCCATAGTGATAGAGCATTATTGACATACTGTCATTCTCAGTCAGAAAGGAAGAATCTGTTATGCTGCAATTGGAGCGGTCTTTCACCGTCAAAGGCATGACCCTTCGCAACCGGCTTGTCATGCCCCCTATGGCCACCGAGCGCTCTGCCCCCGACGGCTCGGTCAGCGACAAGACGGTGGAATATTACGAGGAAAAGGCCGCCGATGAGACCCTGGGCCTCATCATCACCGAGCATTCCTTCATCCTCCCCCAGGGCAAGGCCAGTCCCAGCCAGTCCGGCCTGGACAGCAACGACAAAATTACGGGTTATCGCCGCCTGACCGACACTATCCACAAACATGGCACAAAGGTAGCCGCCCAACTCAGCCACGCTGGCGGACGGGCCGTATCCCGGGTCACCGGGGAAACCATAGTGGCCCCCTCTGTGGAGGCCGTCCGGGAGCTGGAAGAGCCTTGGCGGGCCATGACCCAAGAGGACATCCACACCGTAGTGGACGCCTTCGCCCAGGCTGCCCGGCGGGCCAAAGAAGCCGGCTTTGACGCCGTGGAAATCCATTCCGCCCACAGCTACCTACTGAACCAGTTTTACAGCCCCTACTTCAATCACCGCACCGACGCCTACGGCGGCAGCCCGGAAAACCGCATCCGTATCCATTTGGAGGTCATACATGCCGTACGACAAGCCGTGGGTGCGGATTACCCCGTTCTCCTTCGCCTGGGTACCTGCGATTATGCGGAGGGCGGCGCCACCATTCAGGATGCCATAGCAGCCTGCGTGGCCTTTGAACAGGCCGGGGTGGACCTACTGGATATCTCGGGTGGCGCCCAAGGCTATACCGTGAAAGGCCGGGAGGGGGTTCAGGGCTATTTTGCTCCCGAAACCACAGCCATCAAACAGGCCGTCGGAATCCCCGTGCTCCTTACCGGCGGTATCACCGAGCCTGCCGCCGCCGAGCAGCTTCTCTCTGACGGCGCCGCCGACCTCATCGGCGTAGGCCGAGCCATCCTAAAGAATTCCCACTGGGGCAAAAAGGCCTTTGCTACGCTCCGGTGCGATCAAAACCAATAAAAAGAGGAGAAAATGTCATGAAAAAGAAGTGGATTTCCGCTATGCTCTCCCTGTCTCTGGTCGCTTCCCTGGCGGCCTGCGGCGGGAAGGGTGAACCCACCCCCACCCCTACCACCGGCGGACCTACCGTGATTCAGGGCGAAGCCCAGGGCCGCAACGGTATCCTGAAGGTGGACGTGACCCTGAACGGTGAGACCATCGAAGCCGTTACCGTCACCGAACACACCGAGACCGCCGGTGTGGCTGACCCTGCCATCAACGACCTGCCCAGCGCCATTTTGGCCGCTCAGAGCATTGCCGTGGACGGCGTAGCCGGAGCCACTATCACCAGTGACGCCATCAAAGCCGCCGTGAAGGACGCCCTCACCAAGACCGGCCTGGATACCGCCAAGTACGAAGCCGCCACAGACAAAACTTTGACCCAGAAAGACGCCGAGACCGCCGATGTGGTCATTGTGGGCGCCGGTCTGGCCGGCGTTATGGCCGCCAACGAGTTCAAAAGCAACTATCCCCAACTGAATGTGGTCTTGCTGGAACAACTGGGTCAAATCGGCGGTTCCCTGCCCGCCACCGGCGGCGCCATTCTCGCCACCGACTCCACCCGCCATCAGGAGTTGGACATGGTCTGTACCCCCTCTGACATTGCCGATTACCTGAAGGAAAGCTCCATGACAGACGACCTCAATACCGACCTCATCGAGAACGTTTACGCCCTGTCCGGCGAGAGTTTTGATTTGTTGGTAAATGCCGGGCTGCCCCTCCAGGACGGTCTGAGCGCTTCCAGCCCCCACAACGAGAAAATTTTTGCCGCCTGGGCCGAGGACCGGGGCGCCGGCTTCCACCAGTTTCTCACCGGCTATGTGGAGAATGCCGGCTTTGACCTGCGGCTGAATAGCCGTGTTACCGGTTTGGTTGTGGAGAATGGCACCGTCACCGGCGTCGCCGTAGAGGATAAGGAGTACGCCTATCAAATCAACGCCAAGGCCGTATTGCTCTGCACCGGCGGCTTTGCAAGCAATGCTGAGCTGATGGCCCAGTACGCCCCCGTCTGGAGCAAAGGTCAAATCACAGTGAACGCCGGGGCCAACGGCGACGCCATCACCTTCACCCGGCAGTTTGGCACCCCCGTCACCGGCAATGGCACCATGGGCACCTTGGCTCTATACGAGGGCCAGGGCGGCGTCCAGACCACCTTTATGGTAGGCCCCGATGGCCGCCGGTTCGTCAATGAGCAGATCGCCGGCTACCGGGTCCAGCGGGCCACTGCCGACATAGGCGGCATCGCCTACCGCATTGCCACTGCCACCGATGCCACTCGGGAGACCTTGGAAACTAATGTGACTACGGGCGGCACCAAGAAGTTTGATGCCCTGGAGGAGCTGGCTGACGCCATGGGCATCGACAAGGAGGGTCTGCTGGCCGAGGTAAGCGAATACACCGCCCAGGCCCAGGCCGGTGGAGAGGTCAAGTTCGGCCTTCCTGCCGAGGCCGCCATGGACTTGTCCCAAGGCCCCTACTATGTAGCTAAGGTGACCACTGGCACCTTTGGCACCCTCTCCGGCATCGTAGTGAAAGACAACTGCCAGGTCTCTGACGGTGACGGCAACGGTATCCCCGGTCTTTTTGCCGCCGGTGAAACCATTGTCAACAATGCATACACCTACCAGTACCCCGGCGCCGGCTTCGGCATTTCCTTCGCCGTCAATTCGGGCCGCTACGCCGCCCAGCAGGTGGCCAATAGTCTGAAGTAAGCAGTTCAAATTCCTGACAAGTAACAAAAAAGCACCCCAGGTTGGTTTTACCAACCTGGGGTGCTGAATTATGACTGTTTATTGACCACTCTTCCGCTCGGTGCCCAGAAAAACCACTGCCACCAATCCGGGGCCTGTGTGGGCGCCGATGACAGGGCCCAAGTCCCCGATGACCACCTCTTTGACCCCGGTTCGCTCCTTCACGTTGGCGGCCAAAGCCTCCGCATCCGCCAAGCAGTCGGCGTGGACGATAACCGCCAGGTCCCGTTCGGTAATATGCTTTTCCACCAGTTCAGCCAGGAATTTCAGGGCCGCGGCCCGGCCCCGGACCTTGCCGATGCTGGTGAGGCTGCCGTCTGGGTCAGTGTGGAGAATGGGCTTGATGTTCAGCATCCCACCCACCACAGCCGTGGTGGCTGAAATACGGCCGCCCCGGCGGAGATAGGCAAGGTCCTCCACCGTAAAGCAGTGGCAGACCTGGTACTTGTGCTCTTCACACCAGTCCCGGACCTCCTCCATGGTCTTACCTGCCTTCTGGAGGTCAGTGGCATACTTGAGCAGCAGGTAAAGTCCAGCGGTGACGCAGCGGGTATCCTCCAGCAGGATCTTCCGCTCCGGGAACTCTTCCCTAAGGTCCTCCACCGCCAGGTTGGCTGACTGGATGGTGCCCGCCGAGATGGCGGCGTCAAAGACCATCAGCAGCACATCCTTGCCTGAGGCCAGAATGGGACCGAGGCAGTCCTTGTATTCCTGGATGTTGATGGCGGAGGTTGTGACCACCTCCCCCTCCCGCATGGCCTGATAGAAGGTTTTCAGGTCCATCTCCCGGTGATCGGGCCAGTTTTTGTAGTCCTGCCCTTTCATGGTGTAGGTCAAAGGCAGCACGGTGACCCCCAGCTCCTCCACCAGCTTGGCGTTCATATCCAAGGATGAATCGGTCACGATAACATACTCACTCATGGCGCTTCTCTTCCTTCCTCTCCTTCTTACTCTTTTTGGACGTCTCCCCGCCCTCCGCCTGACGGATCAGCTCCATGACCCGGCGGCAGGCAAGACCATCGGCATAGCTTCTCAAAGCCAGCGTCAATGCAAGCTGGGGCAGCTCCTCCGGTCCCCGATCCACGTCCAAACGCCCGGCAGAATCGGTAAGGGCCCGGTCCAACTCAGCACAGAAATGGGCGTACCGCGCCTGCTCTTCCTGCCCGGCGTGAAGATTGACCAGCAGCCCCGCGTCCTTCACCGGCAGCACCTGCTTCAGCGCGCAGATGGCGGTGAGGTAGCCCAGGTGGGTCCTGTTGTAGCGCTTGCCGTCCGCCCGGGGCAGCAGGCCGTCTTTAATATAGTTGTTCACCATGGCGGAGGTGAGCCGCTCCGCCTCCCCATACTGAATGAGCTGCCGGGGCATATAGCCGATGACTTGGTCCATGTAAAGGCTCAAATCAGGCAGGTTGTCCCAGTCGGCGGGCCGCTGAGTCTTCATGCGCTCCTTCAGTTCTCTCAATTCCTCCACGAGGCATCCCCTCCGGTGGTGTTCAAAATCATATGATATTATAGCATAATCCTTTCCCAGCGTAAAGTGGACCGGGCACAAAAAAAGCACCCGCCCCCATAGGGGGCGGGTGCTGAATAGAGCCTAAATTACCGAGGATTTTTGATAGCAGCCTGAGCAGCAGCCAGACGGGCGATGGGCACCCGGAAGGGAGAGCAGGACACATAGTCCAGGCCCACGCTGTGGCAGAACTCCACGGAGGTGGGATCGCCGCCGTGCTCGCCGCAGATGCCCAGATGGATGTCGGGGCGAGTCTCACGGCCCAGCTTGGCAGCCATGGCCACCAGCTTGCCCACGCCGGTCTGGTCCAGACGGGCGAAGGGATCGCTCTCGTAGATCTTCTTGTCGTAGTAGTAGCCCAGGAACTTGCCGGCGTCGTCGCGGGAGAAGCCGAAGGTCATCTGGGTCAGGTCGTTGGTGCCGAAGGAGAAGAACTCGGCCTCCTTGGCGATGTCGTCGGCGGTAAGGGCGGCACGGGGGATCTCGATCATGGTGCCCACCTTATACTTCATGTTGGAGCCGGCGGCCTTGATGGTCTCGTCAGCGGTCTCCACCACCACGCTCTTGACGTACTTCAACTCCTTGACCTCGCCCACCAGGGGGATCATGATCTCGGGGACCACATTCCAGTCGGGATGC
Organism: Oscillospiraceae bacterium; assembly: GCA_022800215.1. Lineage (GTDB taxonomy): Bacteria > Bacillota > Clostridia > Oscillospirales > Oscillospiraceae > Vermiculatibacterium. Next base: position 6,845 of record JAAWPV010000049.1, read on the forward strand.
TTGGCGTTGACGTTCAGAGCGGCCTTGATGACGGCCCGGGTCTGCATGGCGGCGATCTCGGGGTAGGTGACGGCCAGACGGCAGCCACGGTGGCCCATCATGGGGTTGAACTCGTGGAGGGAGTCGATGATGGCCTTGATCTCATCCACAGTCTTGCCCAGGTCCTTCGCCAGCAGCTCAATGTCCTTCTCCTCAGTGGGAACGAACTCATGGAGGGGGGGATCCAGGAACCGGATGGTGACGGGGCAGCCCTCCATGGCCTCGTAAATGCCCTCAAAGTCGCTCTGCTGCATGGGTTCCAGGACAGCCAGCGCGGCCTCCCGCTGCTCCACGGTGTCGGAGCAGATCATGCGGCGGATGGCGGGAATACGGTCGGCGTCAAAGAACATGTGCTCGGTACGGGTCAGGCCGATGCCCTGAGCACCCAGCTCCTTAGCCTTGCGGGCGTCGGCGGGGGTGTCGGCGTTGGTGCGGACCTCAAGCTGACGGTACTTGTCAGCCCAGCCCATGATCCGGCCGAACTCGCCGGCGATGGTGGCGTCTACAGTGGGGATGGCGCCGTCATAGATGTTACCGGTGGAACCGTCCAGGGAGAGGAAGTCGCCCTCATGATAGGTCTTGCCGGCCACCTCGAACTTCTTATTGGCCTCGTCCATCTTGATGTCGCCGCAGCCGGAGACACAGCACTTGCCCATGCCCCGGGCCACAACGGCGGCGTGGGAAGTCATACCGCCGCGGACAGTCAGGATGCCCTGGGCGGCCTTCATGCCCTCAATATCCTCGGGAGAAGTCTCCAGACGGACCAGGACCACCTTCTCGCCCCGCTCGTGCCATTCCTTGGCCTCCTCAGCGGTGAAGACGATCTTGCCGCAGGCGGCGCCGGGGGAAGCAGGCAGAGCCTTGGCGATGGGGGTGGCGGCCTTCAGGGCCTTAGCATCAAACTGGGGATGGAGCAGGGTGTCCAAGTTCCGGGGGTCGATCATCAGAACGGCCTGCTTCTCGTCGATCATGCCCTCGTCCACCAGGTCGCAGGCGATCTTCAGAGCGGCCTGAGCGGTCCGCTTGCCGTTGCGGCACTGGAGCATATAGAGCTTACCGTTCTCCACGGTGAATTCCATGTCCTGCATGTCGCGGTAGTGGTCCTCCAGAGTGCTGCACACCTTGACGAACTCGGCATAAGCCTCGGGGAACTTGTTTTCCATCTCGGAGATGGGCATGGGGGTACGGACACCGGCCACCACGTCCTCGCCCTGAGCGTTGGTCAGGAACTCGCCCATGAGCTTCTTCTCGCCGGTGGCGGGGTCACGGGTGAAGGCCACGCCGGTACCGGAGTTGTCGTTCAGGTTGCCGAACACCATGGGCATGACGTTGACGGCAGTACCCCAGGAGTAGGGGATGTCGTTGTCCCGGCGGTACACGTTGGCCCGGGGGTTATCCCAGGAGCGGAACACGGCACGGATGGCCTCGTAGAGCTGGACCTTGGGGTCGGCGGGGAAGTCCTGGCCAAGCTGCTTCTTGTACTCGGCCTTGAACTCAGTGGCCAGCTCCTTCAGGTCGGCGGCGGTCAGCTCCACGTCGAACTGCACGCCCTTGCGCTCCTTCATCTCGTCGATGAGCTTCTCGAAGTACTTCTTGCCCACCTCCATAACAACGTCGGAGAACATCTGGATGAACCGGCGGTAAGAGTCATAGACGAACCGCTCAAACTTGGGGTCGGGGTTGCCGGCGATCATGGCGTTGACCACGTCGTCATTAAGGCCCAGGTTCAGGATGGTGTCCATCATACCGGGCATGGAGGCCCGGGCACCGGAACGGACGGAGACCAGCAGAGGATTCTGAAGGTCGCCGAACTTCTTGCCGTTGATGGCTTCCATCTTGGCAACGTGCTCCCAGATCTCAGCCATGATCTCGTCATTGATCTTCTGGCCGTCCTCATAGTACTGGGTGCAGGCTTCGGTGGTGATGGTGAAGCCCTGGGGCACCGGCATTCCGATGTTGGTCATCTCAGCCAGGTTGGCGCCCTTGCCGCCCAGCAGTTCCCGCATGGTGGCATTGCCTTCAGAAAATTGGTAAACGTACTTTTTTGCCATTGAGCAGTCCTCCTTAGTTTCTACTCGAACGTATAATAGGGGTTTGGTCGCTTATCAATCATTATAACATTTCTCCGGCGAAAAGCAAGGGAACTTTCACCATTTTTCCGGAAATCTCCCAATTTTTTCTCTCCTCTTTTCGCCCTTCGTTTGTTTGAACAGGGAAGCCCGGCGGCATCTGCCGCCGGGCTTCCCTCCTGCGTCCTCGTTTTCTCTTTATTTTGTCTCGATGAAGATGCCCTTTTCGGCGCTCCAGTCCACCTTAAAGCCCAGGGACGTACCCAGGTCACGGAGCTTGTAGTAGGTGTAGGCCCCACCCTTGTCGTCCTTGAGCATGATGGCCTCCAGGGCCGCCGTCTGGCCGTTGATGTTGGTGGGAGCGGTGGCGTTCTCGTAAGCCCGGTTGCCGCTGAAGGGGGTGGACATCTCGCTGCCGTTGGGGGTGTAAGCCTTCCCCGTCTCGATGTTCACCGCGCCGTTCCAGCTTACCTCAAACTGGACGGCGGTGCCGTTCAAAATGGAGGCGATATCCCGGAGCTTGATATAGTTGGTGTCGTTTCCGTTGGCGTCCTTCAATGCGTAGCACTGGAACTCCACGGCCCTGCCGTCCACCAGAACAGACTGGGTGGAGGCGTAGGCGGTGTTGGTCCCCGCAGCGGCGGGCTTTGGCCCGGTG
>JAAWPV010000050.1 GCA_022800215.1 Oscillospiraceae bacterium
GTGGTGGACCGGAGCGTGGGCTTTACCGGGGAGGACCTGACGCTGGTTCAGACTGCCTTGACCAAGGCACCTACGGTGCTCATTTATAATAAGTGCGACCTGCCTCCGGCGGAGGTTCCCATGCCGCTCATCGCCCTCCCTGACAGTGTGGAAGTAAGCGCCCGGGAGGGCACCGGCCTGCGGGAGCTGGGAGAGCTGGTCAGCCGCCTGTTCCCTCAGGGGGAAGGAGACGAGGTGGGGGAGATGCTCACCAACGCCCGGCAGGCTGAGGCGGCCACCCGGGCCAAGACATCGGCGGAGCGGGCCTTGGAAGCCCTGAAGGCCGGTGTGACCCCCGACGCCCTCCTCACCGACGTGGAGGAGGCCTTGGAGGCCTTGGGAGAGCTGACGGGGAGGAGTATCCGGGAGGACGTGACCGGAAGGATCTTTGAGCGCTTCTGCGTGGGGAAGTGAGGCTGTGAAATTTAGGAAGCCGACCATATGATGGAAATTGGACCGCAGGCAGAAATAGAATAAAAGAACGAGCCGGAGGCGACCGCCTCCGGCTCGCTCTTTTAGCAAGTTTTTTTCAGAGGATTGCGCTGCGCAAATCGTCTACGATCTGGCGCAGATGAGAGACGGTCTCCAGGGGGAGCCCCGTTACATCAATGGTTTCCCGGCTCTCAAGCCCCAGAAGATAATCGGTAGAAACGGAAAAAACCTCTGCAATTTTAACCAGCATTTCCACGGAAGGCTGGATATTGTCGTTTTCCCAGTTAGAAATGCTCTGCTTTGTGACACACAAGGCTTGTGCAAGTTCTACCTGGCTCATTTTCCGGGACAAACGCAATGTGCGAATTTGTTGATTGAGCATAGGTTGACCTCTCGGTGTTCAAAATAACAATACTATAGTACCATTATCGTTGACAAACTATAAATACTATGGTATATTTATTTTGTACTTTCGGCAAGGCGATGAAACTCAAACGGTGTGGAGGGGGAGACGTGTCAAGGGGTGTTTTGAAAGGCGGAATACTTGCTTTTTTCCTGATATTACGATGCCTTTTGGGATGTCCCATATACCGGTGGTTTGGCTTTACCTGCCCTGGCTGTGGACTCACCAGAGCGTGGCTCCTTTTTTTGTCGGGGGATTGGCAGGGAGCATTCCATCAACATTTTTTGTTTCTGTTGGCGCCAGTTTTTATTCTGCTCTATACACGGAGGGATACGATCTCCGGAAACATGCGTATCTTTGCAGACGCTGCACTGTATTTTTGGGGAATCATAGCCTTTGCCCGTTGTGCTTGCCATATATAAAAAGAAAAGGGAGAGAAGAATATGACACAAGACAAAGTGGATATGTACATCATGACAAACCAGAAATATTTGCCGGCGGAGAAAATCGTTTTCATCAAGCAAAAGCTGCTGGAGGCGGATGAGGACAAGTTCAACCTGGTTTCTGCTGTGGAACTGAAAGATCCCACCACGATTTTGCTGGTATCTATTTTCCTTGGGAGCCTGGGCATTGACCGCTTTATGCTGGGGGAGACAGGAATGGGAATTCTGAAGTTGCTTACCTTGGGTTTATGTGGGATTCTGACCATTATAGATTGGTTTTCAGTACAAAAGAAGGCGCGGGACCTAAATTATAATAAAATTATGCTGGTACTATAAATTATGAGAGAAGAGAGCCGGAGGCATCGCCTCCGGCTCTCTTGCGTTATCATTCAGGTCTTCTCCTCAAAGCTGGCGCCGCAGCTGCGGCAGGTGATGGAGATCTTGCCCTTGCCCTTGGGCACCCGAAGCTGCTGGCCGCAGTTGGGGCACTTGAAATAACTGTGGTCCTTGTCCTGACGGCGGGACTTGTTCACGTTGTACCGCCGGAGCAGAGGGCCCACCGCATTCAAAAAGCGGGCATTTTCCTCCCTGCGCTGGTCCGCCCTCCGGGAGAAGAAGCGAACCGTTACCGTGATCAGACAGAGGAAGGAGAGCAGCCGCAGTGTGTGGCTGCGAAATAAACCGGAGATCAGATAAAGGACAAGATAAACAAGGAGAAGGGCTATATTGAGCTGGTCCATGCCATAGCGCCCGTACATAAACCGCTGAATGAAATTCATTCGCCCGAACCTCCCTTATCAATGTAAAAGTATATATTGTATGATAGCGCTTTTCTGGCCCAAGGTCAAGAAAGGAAACGTAAACAATCTATGAACATCAGGGCGCTTTCAGGTCTTTCGGGGGTTGGGGAAGGGCCTCCTCGGTGAGCCGCGGGGCCAGAGGGCCCACGGTGCCGTCGGTGGCGGCGGAGAGGAAATACCGGTAAATGCCCGCCTTCTGGTTCTCGTAGAGGTCCAGCTTTTGGTAGAGGTCCTTGTAGTAGCGGAAGGTGTTTTTCTTGCTTTCGATGATATTGGGCAGGCTGAGCTGGCTATTTACCAGGCTGTCTTCCCGGTTGCGGTAGTAGTAAATAGGCTCCGGGACGGCGGCGATGAGCCTGGCGTACTGGATGTACTCACAGTTGAAAAGAAAGTCCTCACACCAGTCCACGCTTTCCGGGCAGCGGAGACGGTTGGCCTCCACGATGGAGCGGCGGTAGAGCTTGTTCCAGAGGACCCCATAGTAAAAGTTGGCGGGGGCCTTCATCATGTGCTCGGCGAACTCCTGCCGGGTGAGGACCCGGGCCTTTTTGATGTGCCCCTGGGGGGAGAGACGCTCTCCCGCCACCCGGTAGAAATGGCTGATGACCAGGTCACAGCCTGTGCTGGTGGCGGCGTGGCAGAGGACCTCCATGGCGTTGGGGGCGAGCCAGTCGTCAGCGTCCATAAACTGGAGATAGGTGCCTCGGGCCCGGTCCATGGCGTAGTTCCGGGTCTGAGAGACCCCGCCGTTAGGCTTGTCGATGACCTGGAGGCGGCTGTCCGAGCGGGCATAGCGGTGGCAGATCTCCGAGGTTCCGTCGGTACTGCCGTCGTTGACCAGGAGGGCTTCAAAATCCCGGAAGGTCTGCCCCAGAATAGAGTTGAGGCAGGTCTCCAGGTAAGTTTCCCCATTGTAGATGGGCACGATGAGGGACAGAGTGGGCTTTTCCATACAACGACCTCCGAAAAAGGGAAATATGGGGGATCTGCTCTGATTATAGCGAATTTTTAAGAAAAAGGGAAGATGGTTTTATAGGGGTTGTCAAAGGTCGAAAAAACCGTTATACTGTTGGAAAAGCAAAAGGAGGGCCCTTTCTATGGTACGCATCGACAAGGAAAACTATTACCTGGACATTGCCCAAGCCGCTCTGGAGCGCTCCACCTGCCTCCGGCGGTGCTATGGCGCCATCATCGTCCAGCATGACGAGATCATCTCCACCGGCTACAACGGCGCCCCCCGGGGCCGGAAAAACTGTGCCGACCTGGGCTACTGCACCCGGGAGGAAATGAAAATCCCCTCGGGAGAGCGGTATGAGCTGTGCCGCAGCGTCCACGCTGAGGCCAACGCCATCATCTCCGCCGCCCGGAGCGAGACCCTGGGAGCCACCCTCTACATGGTCTGCAAGGACCCCAAAACCGGGGAGCTGATCCCCGGCTCCACCTCCTGCTCCATGTGCCGGCGGCTGATCATCAACGCCGGTATCACCCGGCTTGTCATCCGGGACACCCCCACTGAATACCGTACTGTAGATGTACAGAAGGAGTGGGTGGAGGAGGACGACTCTCTGCCGGAGAAGCTGAAATACAAAGGGTAAAACCTGCCGAAGGAGTATAGCCGCTTATGGAGACCTTTTACCGGATCATTTGGCTCTTTTTCTGCTATTCCTTCCTGGGCTGGCTGGCCGAGACTGCCTGGGCCGCCGTGAGGGAGAAGAAATATGTGGACCGGAGCCTTCTCTTTGGTCCCCTGTGCATCGTCTACGGTTTCGCGGGGGTACTTATCAGCATCGCCCTCCGGGATCTGGTGGACAACTGGTTCTTCCTCTTCCTGGGCAGCGCCATCTACGCCACGGTGGTGGAATGGCTGGCGGGCCACGCCCTGGAGAAGCTGACCCACACCCGCTGGTGGGATTATTCCCCGTACCGCTGGAACCTGGACGGCTATATCAGCCTGGGTTCCTCCGTGTTCTGGGGCCTTCTGGGCATGGCGGCGGTGAAGTGGATCATCCCCATGGTAGGCTATGTGGGGGAGATGGTGCCCGATACCCTCTCCCATATCCTGCTGTGGTGCCTGCTGGGCTTGCTGGTCCTAGACTGTCTGGCCACCTCTCTCACACTGGCGGGCACACTTCACCGGCTGCCCAGGGTGGAGGAGTGGAGCAGCCGGATGGCGGCCTTCACCCTCCGGATGGGCACTTGGGTGCTGCGGCGGACCGAGCGCCGGATCCAGAAGGCCCACCCCAAGGCCGACTTTCAGACCAAACCCCGGGAGAGGCCGGAGGCCTTTGCCGCTGGGTGCGGTCTCTACAAGCTCTTTTGGCTCTTTCTGCTGGGGGCCTTTCTGGGGGATATTGTGGAAATGATTTTTTGCCGGCTTACCATGGGAGTGTGGATGAGCCGCTCCAGCCTGGTGTGGGGGGATTTCTCCCTGGTGTGGGGCTTCGCCCTGGCCCTTGCCAGCCTGCTCCTTTATAAGCACCGGGACCGTTCTGACGGCTTCCTTTTCACCGCGGGGACCCTGCTGGGAGGCGCCTACGAATACTTTTGCAGTGTGTTTACGGAGATGGTGTTCGGCGTGGTGTTTTGGGATTACAGCCACCTGCCATTCAATCTGGCGGGGAGGGTGAACCTCCTCTACTGCTTCTTTTGGGGCATTGCGGCGGTGGTGTGGATCAAGGTGTGCTACCCGAAGATCTCCGGGCTCATTGAGAAGATCCCCAAGAAGCTGGGCCGCCCCCTCACCTGGGTGCTGCTTGTCTTTATGGTGGTTAACATGGGGGTCAGCACCCTGGCTCTTGCCCGGCAGGAGGGCCGGGCGGCAGGCCTTCCGCCCCAGAACGCGGTGGAGGAGTATATGGATGAGCACTTCGGAGACGAGCGGCTGGGTGAGATCTACCCCGCAGCCGTACGGACGGATCAGGAGGGGGACGGCGAGCCTTCCGGACAGGAATAAATCGGACAAAGAGCGCCCCGGCGGACCGTTCGCCGGGGCGCTGCTGTATTCTTTATTTCCGGCGGCCCTTTCGCACAAAAGGGGGCTCCACCTGGGTATCGGTCAGAATGGCATATTTTGTAGGCCGCCGGAAGGCGTTGCCGTGGACCTCCCGCTCCCGGTAAGCGCGGAGTTGCTCCAGATCAAGGGCGGCGATAAAAATGCCCTCCTCTTCGCCCGCCTGTAAAATACAGGTATCCCGGGAGCCGCTGAGTTCGGGAAGGTAGGCCACCCCGTCAAAAAGGCTGGAGCCGCCGTTGCAGTCGGGGACAGTGCCGGGGTAGTTGCAGGTGGCGATGGCCACCATGTTCTCATAGGCCCGGGCCCGGAGCTGGGAGAGCCGATTGATCTCCATGGGGCAGGCGTTGGGCACCAGAATGAGTTCGGCCCCCTTCAGCATAAGGATCCGCGCACTTTCAGGGAACTCCCGGTCATAGCAGATCATGGCGCCCACCTTCACCGGACCCTGGGCCGTATCCAGCACGGTGACGGGGAAATCCTCGCCGGAGGTCAGGTTCCGCTCCACATCAAAGTCGCAGGTATGGACCTTGGCGTAGAGAAATTTCCGCTCCCCAAAGCGGTCAAAGAGGACCAGCGAGTTCCGAGGTCCGCCCGCCCAGGTTTCCAGCAAAGTGACGCCGATGGCCATGTCCAGCTCCGCCGCAAGGCGGCCGAAGGCCTCCGTAAAAGGGCTGTCGGCGGGAATGGCCTCCGCCTTCCAGTCCTCCACAGGCTGGTCATAGATGCGGTATCCGTTGCTCCACATTTCGGGAAAGAGGGCAATGTCAGCCCCCAGCTCCTTGGCCCGCCGGCAGGAGGCAAGCCCCTTTTCCAGGTTTTCCGCCAAAGTCTCACGGGGGGAGATCTGCAAGAGTGCGATTTTCAATGGTTCCATTGTAACGTCTCCTCCGGGTCAAATTTTTCTTTTTCTGATTGCCATACCGATGAGGAACCCCACCGCTGCCGGGATCAGCCAGCCCAGGCCGTAGGCATAGAGGGGCAGAAACCGTCCGGCGGTCTGGGTCACGATTTCCAGCCCTAACACTCGGGCAAGCTCCAGTACCGCCGCGGCCAGGGTGAAGCCCATGGTCCACCGATAGACCCTTCCATCATGGTTGAAAAGGTTGCCGGAGAGCCCCAGCAGGATCAGCACGATGGCCGGGGGATAGAGGAAATAGAGCACGGGGGCGGAAAATTCAATGATCTTGGAAAGACCCACATTGGAGATCAGGAAGGACCCTCCGGTAAAAAGCACGGCCCATTGGGGATAGCGGAGCTTCCCGGGGAACATCTCCTCAAAGGTCTCCGCGCAGGAGGTCACAAGGCCCACGGCAGTCTTCATGCAGCAGAGGGTGACGGTGGCGGTCAGGATCAGGCTTCCGGCCCCGCCGAAATAGTGGTGGGAGATAATGGCGAAGGCGTCGCCGCCGGTGAAGCCGGGATCACTGAGCCGGTCGGCATAAAGGCCGTAGCTCTGGGCGCCGGCCAGGGCGGTGGCGGCGTAGATGAGGGCCATGAGGGACATGCTCACAAGGCCCGCCTTCACCGTGCTGAAGGCCACATCCTCGGCCCTGGTGATGCCAAGCTGCCGGACGGTACGGATGACGATAATGCCGAAGGCCAGGCAGGCCAAGGCGTCCAGAGTGTCATAGCCCTGGAGGAAGCCGGCGGCAAAGGCGGCGCTTTTGTAGTCCCCGCTGGGGGGTACCGTAGCGGCGCTCTGTACAGGGTTGGCAAGAGCGGCCACCAGCAGGATCCCCAGAAACAACAGGAAGGCGGGGTTCAGAAATTTACCCACTGAGTCCAGAATTTTGGAGGGTTTTAGGGAGAAATAGAGCACCGCTCCAAAAAAGAGGGCGGAGAAGAGGCCCTGCCACAGCATGACCTTGTCCCCCACATAGGGAGAAAAGCCGATGGTGAAGCTGGTGGCGGCGCACCGGGGAATGGCGAAAAGAGGCCCGATGGTAAGGTAGAGGGCGCAGGTGAAGAGGAGCCGGAAGGTGGGGGACACCCGCCCGGCCAGATCCAGCAGCCCCTCGCTCCGGGAGATGCCCATGGACATGACCCCCAGCAGGGGGATGCCCACGGCGGTGACCAGCATACCCAGCAGAGCCACAGGCAAAGCGGATCCCGCCCGGGCGCCCAAGATCAGGGGAAAGATCAGGTTCCCGGCCCCGAAAAAGAGACCGAAGAGCATGGAGCCGATCAAAGTTAGCTGCCGCACAGTCAGTTTCTCTTGCAAGATAAAACCTCCTCTTTTTTCCTTGAGAAAGGGTGTAGGAAAATTATTATATCATAGGAATCTGCCTTAGGAAATAGCAGGAGAAAATATTTTGTCCGCCGGGGTTTTCCGCAGAAGGTGAATTTATGTTTTGCAACGGAAATACCTTGACAGAAAACCGGTTGAGACTTAAAATATAGTTGGTGCATTTTTGGGAAAAGCGCCTTTGGCGCTTTCCTTTTTATGAGGTCCGCAAGGGACCACAACAAATGAATATGGAGGTGTAAAAGCACGACATGGAATTCAATGTTATGAGCGCCATCATGCTGGCCATCGGCTTGGTGATCGGCGCAGTCGTCATGAAAGTGTTGGAAGACAACCGCCGCAAGCATGACGCCACCATCGTGGAAAACGCTGAGGCCGAAGCCCTGCGCATCAAGAACGAGGCCATCAAGACCGCCGAGAACAAGCAGCGGGAAGCTATGGTGGAGGCCAAGGAGGCCATCCTCACCGCCCGGAACGAATGGGAGAAGGAGGAGAAAGAGCGCCGCAGCGACATCCAAAAGCAGGAGAACCGTCTCCAGCAGAAGGAAGAGAACCTGGACCGCAAGACCGACAACATCGAGAAGAAGGAAGAAACCCTTCAAAATAAGCTCGCTGAGCTGGAAAAGGCCAAGGAGGAGATCGAGGAGATCAAGCAGAAGCAGGTCTCCGAGCTGGAGCGGATCTCCGGCATGACCGCCGAGGAAGCCAAGGATATGCTGGTCAGCCAGCTGGAAGCCGAGGTTACCCATGAGTCCGCCGCTAAGATCAAGGAGGCCGAGGTCCATTACAGGGAGGAGGCTGACAACATGGCCCGGGAGATCATCTCCCTCGCCATCCAGCGCTGCGCTGCAGACCATGTGGCCGAGGCCACGGTGAGCGTGGTGCCCTTGCCTTCCGACGACATGAAGGGCCGCATCATCGGCCGGGAGGGCCGGAACATCCGCACTCTGGAGACGCTCACCGGCGTGGATCTTATCATTGACGATACCCCCGAGGCCATCACGGTGTCCTGCTTTGAGCCGGTCCGCCGGGAGATCGCCCGTATTGCTCTGGAGAAGCTGATCCAGGACGGGCGCATCCACCCCGCCCGCATCGAGGAGATGGTGGAGAAGGCCAAACGGGAGGTGGATGCTACCATCAAGGCCGAGGGCGAGCGGGCTGTCTTTGAGGCCAATGTTCACGGCCTCCACCCCGAGCTTATCAAGCTGCTGGGCCGTATGAAGTACCGCACCAGCTACGGCCAGAACATTCTGAACCACTCCCTGGAGGTGGCCCACCTGGCCGGCCTTATGGCCGCCGAACTGGGAGCCGACGTGACCACTGCCAAACGGGCGGGCCTGCTCCATGACCTGGGCAAGGCCATCGACCGGGAGATCGAGGGCAGTTCCCATGTAGCCATCGGTGTGGAGCTTGCCCGGAAGTATCACGAGAGCGAGGAGATCATCCACGCCATTGAGGCTCACCACAACGACGTGGAGCCCAGGACCCTGGTGGCTATCCTGGTCCAGGCGGCCGACGCCATCTCCGCCGCCCGGCCCGGCGCCCGGCGGGAGGATCTGGAGAACTACATCAAGCGGCTGGAGACTCTGGAGGGCATCGGCGCCTCCTTCCCCGGTGTGGAGAAGTGCTTTGCCATCCAGGCGGGCCGGGAGATCCGCATCATGGTGGAGCCCGACAAGGTCACCGAGGACCAGATGGTCATTCTGGCCCGGGACGTGGCCAAGAAGATCGAGGACGAGATGGAATA
>JAAWPV010000078.1 GCA_022800215.1 Oscillospiraceae bacterium
TGTTTCAATTCCGTTTTTCTTGACCACGCCAACCGCTTCTTCTACATTGTAGTCCGCATTGACTGTACCAATTTCCATTGCCACTTTCTGATCTGGATATCATCACCAATGACATCTTAAACCCCTACCATCCAGTTGCCATCTTGGAAACCCCTATATCACGTCATGACCCTGAATATAAGCAAACATATTCTTTGGCTCAAGAAATATATTCTTCAATCATTGCTATCATTCACAATAATACATAAATCCTTTCAAGTAAAAGCACTTATGGCAGAGGTGTATGTTCCTGTCATAGGTGCTTTAACTCGTAATTTATAAGTCGCTAAAAATGTCATAAAATGTTGTATCTTTTGTAGACAAGCCGAAAAGCGAGTGATACAATAAACAAAAGCTACAAGATTAATCTCTCTACTATCATCCTTATAAAAATGGAAAGCTGAGATGAATATCATGGAAAAGAAAAAGAAGTGTTTTATCATAACACCGATAGGTAGTGAAAACGAACCGATACGGCGACATATTGAAGGTATTATTGATGCGGCAATAATACCTGCATTGGGAGACCAATATGATGTTGTTGTAGCCCACAGAATCAATGTCACTGGAACTATTACAAAGCAAGTAATTGCTGAGATATATAATGCAGACTTGGTGATTGCAAATCTAACCGGGAAAAATCCAAATGTTATGTATGAATTAGCTTTTCGGCATTGCCTTGGAACTCCGCTGATTTCAATAGCAGATCAAGAAACCAACTTGCCGGCAGATATTATCTCAGAACGAACTATATTCTATGTAAATGATGCAAAAGGAGTATTAGAACTACAAGAAAACTTACGAAAATATTTGAAAGAAATTAATTTTGAGCAAAAATCAAGCCCCATTTTAGACGCACTATCTGACATTGTAAAAACAAACAACATCTTGGAATTTATGCAGCAGAGTGATACAACCGAAGACGATGTGCTAAAGCTGATTATTAAGAAGCTAGATCAAATCGAAAATTCGATAGAAAAATCTAGTGCACCCCCATCTACTCGTCCATATCAGCGACGTTTCGTGGTTAGACTGAACTTCACGGAAAATCTATCTAATCTATCTGATGAAGCCGTAAAACAACTTTTAAATATAGGACTTGGTGATAGCCGTATACATATTAATAGCCTGCATATTGACGAAGAAGAAAAAACAGTAGCTGTTAGTGTTATATTTGATTCCTCACTCCCCATATCCAGAATAAGAGATAGTATTTTGACATTATTAGAACAGGCTGGATTTAGCGGTATAACTCCTTTTCGGCCAAAATAACCGTACGGAGATATTTCTTCTGTGCAAGCCTATTATTATAACCCCCCGTGGGAGCGTATGCTCCCACGGGGGGTCTTTTTTCCCTTCTTCATTGTATCTAACCATACATCCATCGGAATTTGAAAAATTTTTTCAAAATTTTTCATTTTAGTTGTATCGTTTCGTACAACACTTGGGGGTGTTTTGACTACTTATGAAAGGAGGTTTTAATCGATGGGCTTCCCCTTGGCGTCAAACAGCGGCAGCTTTTCCAGATAGATAATGTCATCCCGCTTGGCGGCGTCGCCCTCGGCCAGGATGGCCATGCGGCCCACCACGTTGCCCCCGGCCTGCTCCACCAGGCTTTCCACCGCCGCCAGCGACCCGCCGGTGGAAATCACGTCGTCCAGAATGAGGATGCGCTTGCCCTTCATCTTGGCGGCGTCCTTGCCGTCCATGTAGAGCTTCTGGGTGCCGGCGGTGGTGATGGACTTGTCCTCCACCTCAAAAACCCCCTGCATGTAGAGTTTTGCCGCCTTCCGCACCAGGAAGTAGTCGTTCCGCCCACCCTGCCGGGCCATCTCATGGATGAGGGGGATGGCCTTTGCCTCAGGCGCCACCATGTAGTCAAACTCAGGGGCCTTCTTCAAAAGCTCCCGGGCGCAGGCCACCGTCAGCTCCACGTCCCCGAAGATGACGAAGGCGCCGATTTGCAGATTCTCGTTCAGCGGGCACAGGGGCAGATTCCGGGTCAGCCCCGCCACGTGCATTTCGTATGTCATAACTTTCCACTCCTTCTGTTTATTTACCCCACGTCGATGGCGAAGTCGCCGTTTTCAAAGATGGTGACCTCCTCGCCACTCTCGGTGGTGCCCACGATCTTCATGTCGGATGTGCCGATCATGAAGTCCACATGGATGGTGGCGTCATTGAACCGGTACTGCTCCTCCTCCGGGCCGCCCTTGCCCAGGCACCGGCCCAAAGCCAGATGGCAGCTTGCGTTCTCGTCGATGAGGGTGGTGAAATAGACCACCCCGCTCATGCTGATGGGCGAGTGATACTCCACCAAAGCCGCCTCTCCCAGGTAGCAGGAATTCTCGTCGGTGGCGATGAGGGCCTCCAGCATCTCCTTGCCCTCTTTGGCGATGACCTCCACCACCTTGCCCTTCTCAAAGCGGAAGCCGAAGTTCTCGATCTTCTTGCCGCCCAGCACCAGGGGCTTGGAGGCATAGACCACGCCCTCGGTGACGAACTTGTCCGGGCTGGTGCAAATCTCCTCCGAAGGGATGTTGGCGTGGAAGGGCACAAAGTTAGCGGGCATTTTCCGCTCCCCACGGCCAAACTTGGACCAGGGGGTCAAACCCACGGTGAGGTCGGTGCCGTTTCCCGAAGTGTAGTGAAGCTTTGTAAGGTGCAGATCGTCCACTGCCTTGCCCCGGGCGGCCTTCACCTTGTCCCGCTGGTTCCAGGTCTCCACCACGTCGTTGTCCTCGGTGATGTAGCAGAGCTTGAAAATGAGCTCCCAAAGCGCTTCTTCCGCCTCGAGGCCCACCTTGTCCAGAATGTACTCGGCCCAGCGCTGGGTGGGCACCGTGGCGATAAGCCACTGGCAGTGCTTCTCCCGGCTGGCCGCCCGCATGATGTTCCGCACCGCGTCCACATGGGCGAAGATGGCGTTGGAGTTCTTCTCGCTGATGTCCTCCATCAGCTTGGGGTCCTCGCTCTCCAGCCGGACATAGCAGGCCCCCTCGTCCAGATACTGCTGGTGCATCTCCTTCTCCCAGTTCTCCACCTTGCGGATGTCCTCGTCCGGGCGGTATTGGGCGGCGACCTTCATGGTGGCAAGGTCCAGATAGTGGACCACCACATTCCCCGCCCCCAGCTTGTAGCACTCCTCGGCAAAGACGGGCACGAAAGCGGCCCCGGCCACGTTGGCCTCCACCAGCACGGTCTGGCCCTTCTGGACGTTCAGTCCCACCTTGGCCAGGGTGTAGGCGTACTTGCGTTTCATTTCTTCCAGATTCATTGGAATTCCTCCTTATATAATAGCCATTTCAGCTTTCGACCTTCAATCCCATCAGCTTGGCAAGTCCCACCGTCTGGTGGGCGCCCACCGTCAGCCCCCGCAGCTCGGCAAGGGTCTCGGACACGGTAATGCCCTCCAGCTCGCAGCGGGAAAAGTCCAGCCCCTTCAGCGGGGTGCGGAAAAGGTTAACGCCCCGCAGGTCGCAGGCCCCGGTGGTCAGCTTGCTCAGCTTACATTCGATCCAGACGGACTGGCTCAGATCACAGTCCTTCCAGGTACAGTCCTCCCACCGGCTTTGGGAGAAGTTGCCCATTCGCAGCAGGCTCCCTGACAGCTTGCACCCCCGCCAGCGGCTGCCCCGAAACTCCGCCCCCACGCCTTTGCAATCGGTGAGCTCACAGTCCCGCCAGACACTGTCCACAAAGGCGCAGTTGGAGAAGTCACAGCCCTCCAACTTCACCCGCTCGAAAAAGCTGCCCCTCAGCCGGCAATCCGCAAACCGACAGCGGGAAAAGGTCACGTCGGTAAACTCCAGCCCCCACAGCTCCAAACCAGCAAATGTCTCCCCCTGAACGGTCACGCCGGAAACGCGCTCCTCGTCCTCCCACAGGGTCTCAAGCATCGGCCCGGCCCTCTTCGGCGGGCGCTTCCCCGTCTCCCTCCTCCTGCTCCTCCCCGTCCCCGGCGGACTTTTTCAAATCCTCCACGGTAAGGGCCATGAGGGCCTCTTTGTCCGGGTTTTCCAACGTCGCCAGCCGGTCCGCCTGGAAGGCCACCGAACGCTCGAAGAAATTCCGTACATCCCGGGCGTTGCCGAAGTTCTCATCCCGGCAGGCGTACATCTCGTCCAAAAACTCTTTGGCGTAAGTCTCCGCCGCTTCATCCAGGGTGTATCCGTTCTTTTTGCACACAGACTGGAAGATGGCAAGCATCTCCTCCCCGGTGTAATCCTCAAAGTAGAAGTATTTATTGAACCGGCTCTCCAGACCGGGGTTGGAGTGGATAAAACCGGTCATCAGGTCGGTATAGCCCGCCACGATGACGATAAGGTCCTTCCGGTGGTCCTCCATGCCCTTGAGAAGCACCTCCACCGCTTCCTGGCCGAAATCGTTCTGGCCCGTGTGGCTGGTGAGGGCGTATGCCTCGTCGATGAACAGCACCCCGCCGATGGCCTTGGCGATGACCTCCTGGGTTTTCAGCGCCGTCTGGCCCACAAACCCGGCCACCAGCCCCGACCGGTCCACCTCCACCAGTTGTCCCTTGCTCAGCACCCCGATGGCGTGGTAAATTTTCGCCAACAGCCGGGCCACCGTGGTCTTGCCCGTGCCCGGGTTGCCCATGAACACAAGGTGGAGGGAGAGGGGCGGCACGGGAAGGCCCTGCTCTTCGCGCAGTTTCCGGACCTTCACCAGATTGATGAGGCTCTTCACGTCGGATTTCACCTTCTCCAGCCCGCAGAGCTCGTCCAGTTCGGCCAGCAGCTCCTCCAAGGTGGGTTCGGGCTCCTTGGCTTCCTCCTCCTTCTCCTCCGGCCCCGGCCCCGGAAGGGGGGCGGCATCCTGAGGCCCTGCGGTGCCCGCCGCCGGCTTCAGCGTGACGAAATCCTTGGCGTCCAGCGGGGCCTTGCCCCCGCTGAGCCCGTCCTTGTCGCAGAGCCGGGTCATGGCGTCGGCGGACTGGTTCACGAAAGCGGCTTCCCCCTCGCTGACGGTGCCGTCCACCGAGGCAAAAAGCAGTCCCATGAGGATGAAAATGTCGATGAACCGCCGGGAGATGTCGCTTCCCGACACCTTGTCCAGGGCCCGCATCCGGTGGAAGAAGTCGGGGCTTTGGAGGGTCACGAAGCCCGCCACGCTGGTGGACAGCTCCCAATAGAGGATGGAAGGAGCCGGGTTGCCCCGGAGGTAGATGGCGTTATAGTACTCCACATAGCCCGGGGTAAGCATCCCACCGTCGGCGTGCCAGGCCCCCAGGGCGCAGGCACGGAAAAAGTCGTCCGCCTCCCGGCTGAGCTGGACCCGGAGCCGGGCGTCGGGGATGGTTTTCAGGAATGTGGTCATGGTCTCATTATACTGGCGGTGTACCTCCGCCGGAGAAAGGGGTGTTTTCATGCGCTTCACCTCATTGGCAGGTTGGTTCCATTATAGTCCTTTTTCCCGCTTTTGGCAATAAAGAAGGAGCGGGATTTCTCCCGCCCCCTCACCTTATTTTTCTTCTTCCTCACATTCCTCTTCACCAAGGCCAAGTCTCAGCAAACGGTTATTTTCCTTTAGTTCCTTAATGATCTCTCCGAACCCATACAGGACCCATGTGCTGAGCATCACAGAAAGGAAGATCAACAACCCAACTATAGGCCCCGCGATCATAAGTCTACCGCCGCCATAGTCCAACAGATTTATCCCTGCAGTGATACATATAAACATATAGGCAAATGCAAGGATCGTCCCAACCACGCAAAGGACTTTCGCCGCCTTTTGGAGCTTCTTTTCCACATTTGAAAACATTTTCCATTCTCCTCTTTTTCATGTTTGTATTATATTTAGCTATCATAATAACCATCTTATTGTAGTATATCTCGGTTGTTTCCGTCAATATATAATCGTGGTAGAATGTGATTGTGAGGTATATGCTATGAGTAACGAACCTTTGGTCATCAAGCGGCGGGGTGAGGACGGCAGCAAGATCATCACCGTCCGCATCAAAGAGGATATTTTGGCCCAACTGGACAAGATCGCATCGGACAGCAACTATTCCCGCAATGAACTCATTAACATCATTCTTCGCCACGGTGTAGAGAACATCGAAATCAAATAAGGCGAAACGGAGCGGTCAACCGCTCCGTTTTGTTTGGCGGTTTTGCCGGAAAAGGCCCCTTTTCCCCGCAAATTCTCGTCATGCCCTTTTCCCCTCTCCCACTTGACTTTCCCCCTGTTTCGCATTACAATAGTCCAACTGTATTCTTTTTATTTAAGGAAAGGAGGGCCTTGCATGGCCGTTTATTTAGACCACGCCGCCACCACCCCGGTGTGTGAAGCCGCCGCCCGGGCGGCGGTGGAGGTGATGACCCAGAACTTCGGCAACCCCTCCTCCGTCTACCTTCTGGGCAAGACCGCCGCCCGGCGGCGGGAGGCTGACCGGGCCGTCATCGCAGGTGCTCTGGGCTGTCTCCCGGAGGAGCTCTTCTTCACCTCCTGCGGCACCGAGGGGGACAACTGGGCCATCTCGGCGGCCCTCCAATATAACCAGCGGAAGGGCAAGCACATCGTCACCACCGCCATGGAGCACTCCGCCGTCTTAGAGCCTATGAACAAGCTGAAGGCCGAGGGCTACGAGGTCACCTTCTTAAAACCCGACAGGGAAGGCCGCATCTCCCCCGAGGATGTGAAAAACGCCATCCGGGAGGATACCATTCTGGTGTCCATCATGCTCATCAACAACGAGGTGGGCACCCGCCTGCCCGTGGAGGCCGCGGCCCAGGCCATCCGGGAGAAGGGCGCCCCCGCCCTTCTCCACACCGACGCCGTCCAGGGCTTTCTGAAGGTCCCCTTTACTCCAAAAGAGCTGGGCGCCGACCTTGTGACCCTCTGCGGACATAAAATTCGCGGTCCCAAGGGCATCGGAGCGCTGTACATCAAAAAGGCCCTTATTCCCAAAATAAAACCTCTGCTCTTAGGCGGCGGGCAGGAAAACGGCCTGCGGCCGGGCACCGAGCCAACGGCTCAGATCGCCGCCTTTGCCGCCGCCGTCCAAAGCTGGACCCCGGATATGACCGCCCGCATCCGGGAAGTGAAGGACTATGCCGCCGTCAGACTGCCCGCCATCAACGGTGTGGAGCTGGTGAGCGCCGGGGACGCCCCTCACATCCTGGCCCTGTCTCTGCCCGACTTCTCCGGACAATCTGTGGTGGAGGCCCTGGGCAGTCAGGGGGTCTATGTCTCCTCCGGCTCCGCCTGCCACAGGGGCAAGCCCAGCCATGTCTTTGCCGCCATGCCCCTCCCCCCCAAGGTGCGGCTGGGGGCCATCCGCATCTCCTTCGGCCCGGAGTCCACACAAGAAGAGGTGGACACACTGGCGGGGCTTCTGGAACACATCTGTGAGAAGAAAAGTCTACTGTTTTGAGAGGTATTTCCCATGTTTTCCTACATGAACCAAGGCAAAAAATTCTACCGGGAGGTGGCGATGCTCGCCATCCCCATGGTCCTTCAGAATATGGTCACCACCTCCTTAGGCCTGCTGGACTCTTTTATGGTGGGTCTTCTGGGGGAAGCGCCCCTGGCCGCCGTCACCATGGCAAATACCCCCGTCATGGTCATCATGCTCATGACCTTTGGGCTTCAGTCGGGCGGCTCGGTCCTTATGAGTCAGTTCTACGGCAAGGGGGACTACGACTCCATCAACCGGGTACTGGGCATCGGCTTCTACGCCGCGGCGGCAGTGACTCTCATTTTCGGCAGCGTCATGTTCTTCTTCCCCGTGCAGTTCATGGGCCTTTTCGGCAACGACGCCTCCGTGGTGGCTCTGGCCGCCAAATATGGCAAGATCGTGGCCTTCTCCTTCTTCTTCGACTCCATGACCTCGGTTTACGTAGCGGCTCACCGGTCCATGGCAAACCCCAAGCCGGGCATGGTGATCTTCATGGTCTCCATGGTCCTCAACACCTTCCTCAACTGGGTGTTCATCTTCGGCAAGCTGGGCGCCCCCGCCCTGGGGG
>JAAWPV010000051.1 GCA_022800215.1 Oscillospiraceae bacterium
TGGAATATACCAGAAAACCTTCCATAGAGGAAGCCGCCCGAACCTTACGGTACGCCTTCCTTTTTCAGCAGGCCGAAGCCAAGGGCTGTGACAAGATCGCCACCGCTCACAACGCCGACGACAACGCCGAAACCATGCTTTTGAGCCTGATTCGGGGGACGGGCATTACCGGTCTGACCGGCATCCCCTTTCGGCGGGAAAATATCGTCCGCCCGCTGCTGAGCATGACCCGTTGTGAGATCCTGAGCTATCTGGAGGAGCATCAGATCCCCCACCGCGAGGACAGCTCTAACCGCGACGAGACGTACGCCCGCAATAAACTCCGGGCCAAAGTCATGCCCGTTCTCCGAGGTCTGAACTTCCGGGCCGTGGAGCACATGGCCCGTACCGCGGCCCAGCTTGCCGAGATTGACCGCTACCTGGATGAAAATGCCCGGGGGTTTTTGTCCCAGGTGCAGGAATCGCCCGGTAAAGTCTCCCTTTCTCTGGACGCCCTTTCCCAAGCTCCCCAAGTTCTTCGGCCCCGCATGATCTTTCAGCTTCTGGATCGGTTGGGCGTAGGGCGAAAAGATTTTCGCACCGTCCATCTGGACGCCATTTTATCTCTCTCCCCCGGCGGCTGCCTTGATCTGCCCCATGGCGTCACTGCACGGCGGGAGTACGGCGTCCTCATCTTTACTACCCGGAAGGACAACCCCTCTACCTTAGAACCCTTTCCGCCCCAACAGGGCAAAAATCCTGTCCCCGGCACCCCGTGGGTTCTTATTTTGGATGCTCCCCCCTGGCCCGGTCTTGTGGTTCGTCCCCGCCAAACCGGAGATGAGATCACCCTCCCCAACGGCCATAGCCGGAGCTTGAAGCGGCTGCTGATCGACCAAAAGATCCCCCGGCCGGAACGGGGCCGGCTGCCTGTGGCAGCCGACGGCGACGGCATTCTTGCCGTGGCCGGTCTGGGACACAATCTTGCGCATCCCCGCCGCGAGCGGATCAAATTTATCAAAGAGACAGAGGAGAAGGAACATGCACACGAGTGAAATGAGAAACGACATTGACCATGTACTGATTTCCGAGGAAGAGCTGCAAAAGCGGGTGGCCGATCTGGGCGCCCAGATCAGCGCCGACTATGCCGGCAAGTGTCCCCTGCTGGTCAGCGTGCTGCGGGGCTCTTATATCTTTATGGCCGATCTGTCCCGGAACATTCAGCCCTTCTGCCAGGTGGACTTTATGGCGGTGTCCTCCTACGGCTCCGGCACCGTTTCCTCCGGCCAGGTAAACATCATCAAGGATCTCTCCGACTCCATCGAGGGGAAGGACGTGATCGTGGTGGAGGATATTTTGGACAGCGGAAACACCCTGAGCTACCTCTTCCAGGTGCTCCAGGCCCGGCATCCCGCCTCCCTAAAGCTGTGTACCCTCCTGGATAAGCCCTCCCGCCGCACCAAGCCCATCACCGCGGACTATGTGGGTTTTGAAGTGCCGGACAAATTTGTGGTGGGCTACGGTTTGGATTATGACGAGCTTTACCGCAACCTACCCTACATAGGCGTTCTCAAGCCCTGTGTGTATGAGAAAAATTAAGGCGGACAGCCGGCATTTTTCTCCTGAGCCCCCTTGTGTACCCCCTTCCCTTTCCGGGAAGGCTAAGGGCTTGTGGAAGCACCCCTGTTTCCATAGGCTCCTTATTTTCCGAAAGGACGTGGTCCCCCTTTGAACAAAAAGATCAGTGCCAGAGACATCGGCTTTCTGGGCCTTGTGGTGGCGATCCTGATATTTTCCGTCTATGCTCTCCAGGGGCTGGAGGGCAAGCCCACCCCTACCTCGGCGGACATCCGCTCCCTCATTGAAAACCAGCAGGTAGAGACAGTGAAGGTGAAGGACAAGCAGCTCACCATGACCCTGAAAGAGCCCTGGAACGGCCAGAGCACCGTCACCGCCAAGCTCTACAGCGCTGAGCTGTTCTACGAGGAATATAACGACATTCTGGTCTCTCAAAAGCGGGCCCACATCCTATCCGACTATAACTATCTCCAGGATACCGAGCTGCCCGGATGGGTGTTTTTCCTGCCCTGGCTGGCTGTCATCGGTCTGTTTGCCCTCATGTGGTACAGCATGATGGTGCGCCAGTCCAACAACGGCGGCGCCCCCGGCCCCTCCCGCTTCAGCCGGGCCCATACCCGAACCGCAGACAGCAACGGGAAAAAAATCACCTTTTCCGATGTGGCCGGCGCCGACGAGGAGAAGGCGGAGCTGCAGGAGGTCGTGGATTTCCTGAAGGATCCGGAGCGTTATCTGAAGTTGGGCGCCCGGATCCCCAAGGGTATCCTGCTGGTGGGCCCGCCGGGAACCGGCAAAACCATGCTGGCCAAGGCCGTAGCCGGGGAAGCGGGGGTCAATTTCCTTTCCATCTCCGGCTCCGACTTTGTGGAGCTTTACGTGGGCGTAGGTGCAGGCCGGGTCAGGGATCTTTTTGACCAGGCCAAAAAGGATTCCCCCTCCATCGTCTTTATCGACGAAATTGACGCCGTGGGCCGGCAGAGAGGCGCCGGTCTGGGCGGCGGTCACGATGAGCGGGAGCAGACCCTGAACCAGCTTCTGGTCGAGATGGACGGCTTCTCCGCCAACGAGGGGGTTGTGGTTCTTGCCGCCACCAACCGGGTGGATATTCTGGATCCCGCTCTGCTGCGGCCCGGCCGGTTTGACCGGCAGGTCTATGTGGGCGCCCCCGATGTGAAAGGCCGGGAGGAGATCCTCCGGGTTCACGCCAAAAATAAGCCCCTGGCTGAAGACGTGGATCTAAAGAAGGTTGCCAAGGCCACCGCCAGCTTTACCGGCGCCGACCTGGAAAACCTGATGAACGAGGCCGCTCTCCGGGCCGCCCGGTTCCACCGTCCCTTCATCGCCATGGAGGATCTGCAGGAATCGGTGGTCAAGGTTCTTGCCGGGCCGGAGAAAAAGAGCCGGGTGGTCATTGAACGGGAGCGGAAGCTCACCGCCTATCACGAGGCGGGCCACGCCTTGGTGATCCACGCTTTGCCCACCCAGGATCCGGTTCACCAAATCACCATCGTCCCCCGGGGCATGGCGGGCGGCATGACCATCCACCTGCCCAAGGAGGACAAATCCTTTGAATCCAAAACCGAGCTCACCGACCGAATCGCCGTGTGCCTGGGCGGACGCTGCGCCGAGCAGCTGGTGCTGGGGGACATCTCCACCGGGGCGGGCAGCGACCTGCGCCAGGCCAGCCACATCGCCCGTACCATGGTCATGCGCTACGGCATGAGCGATAAGCTGGGCAACGTGGTCTTTGATTCCGGCCACGACGAGGTGTTCATCGGCCGAAGCATGGCCCAGGCCAAAAGCTATTCCGAGGAGACCGCCAGCCTCATTGACGAGGAAGTCAAGGCCATGCTGGATCAGGCCTACCGAACCTGCGAGGCCATCCTGACCCGGGACCGGGTCTATCTGGATCGGGTCGCCCAATATCTTTTGGAGCACGAGATAATGGACGGGGAGACCTTTGAGGAAATATTCCGTTCTTAACGCCCCTGTCCTCATTTTTCAAGAAAGGAGGCGCCCCGCCGTGAAAAAACGCCTTGCCGCGCTTTTCTGCGCTTTGGCCATCTTCTGCGCTTTGGTTCTGCCGGCCTGGGGCTCCTCTGGCAGCACCGTCTATCTGCTGGCCGTCAACGATAAATTTTACGACGGCTACCGGCCTGTGGCCATCAACGGAGTGATCTATATCCCCTACACCGTCTTTGACCGCAACGCCACCGGGGTGGATCTGGGCGTCTACTACGGCATTACCCCCGAGCAGGGCAATATCCTCTCCCTGTATGCTCTGAGCGGTATGCTCACCTTCCGGGTAAGCATGGGTACCTGCGAGGATAACCTGGGCAACCAGATGAATTTTCATGCGGTGCCCCGCAACGGTATCCCCTATGTTCCGGCAGCAGCGGTGTGTGACTTCTTTGGACTTCAGTATTCCTTCCTGCCCACCACCGACCGGGGCACGCTGATCCGCATCACCAACGCCTCTGCCTCCATGGAGGACGGCTTCTTTCTCAGCTCCGCCAAGGGCGCTATGCTGCACCGCTATAACCAGGTGATCCAGAGCCAGAATCCCCAGCCTACCGCTCCGGCGGCCACCGCCACCCCCTCCCCCACGGCTACTCCCACCCCCTCTGCCTCCCCCGGCGGAAAGGGCAATGTGCGGGTCTTTTTGGGCGTGGAGGCCTACCAAACCGATCAGGATCTGACGGATTTCTACTCCTACTCCTCCAACATCCACGCCCTGTTCCTCTTTACCCCCGATTCCCTGCCCTCCCATGCCTCCGCCGTGCGCCGAGCAGTGGCGGCAGGGCACTCTATCGGCCTGGTGGTGGAGGGCTCTCTTGAGGACGCCCAGGCCCAGCTGGAGCAGGGCAACGAGCTGCTCAGCCACATCGCCCGAATCAACACCCATATCGTCTCTGCCCCTTTGGAGTTGGTCGGCTCCCTGGAGTCCGGCGGCTGGATCTGTTGGCAGCCCAACGTAATGGGGGGCGATCTTATAGCCGGCCTGGACTCCAAGCGGTCGGTAGGCTATGTAAATGCCCCCACTTCCTCTGTTGCCATCAGCCGGTTTTTGTCCCAGGTCACCGCAGCCGGATATGACCTTCGCCGGCCCTTAGAAACCGAGCTTCGATAACCTTTTGTCCCCCAAAAAGCGCCGACTGTCCAAAAGGAATGGACAGCCGGCCTTTTTCACGCTATGATAGCCTTAGAAAGGAGGCAGTGCCATGGAAGTGAAGATCCGCATCGTCCCGGAACGGGAAGCCCCCGCTTTGGTATTGGAGACCCCCGCCCTCACCCCCCAAGTGGAGCGCCTTGCCCAGCGGCTCTCCGCCTTGGACGACGGCACCCTCCCCGGCTTTCAGGCGGACAAGGCCTTCCTGTTGGAGACGGCCCGCCTCACCTGCCTCTATGCCCAGGACAAGGGGGTCTACGCCCGCAGGGAGGACGGGGAGGTCTTTGCCCTCCGCCTCCGCCTTTACGAGCTGGAGCAGCGGCTGGACAGCCATACCTTTGTGCGCATCTCCCACTCGGAGATCGTGAATTTGAAGAAGATCACCGCCCTGGATCTGACTCTCAGCGGCACCATCAAGATTTCCCTGGTCGACGGCGCCGCCTGCTACGTCTCCCGGCGGTATGTGAAGAAGATCAAACAGGCCTTGGGACTGTAAGGAGGAATGGATATGCTTCTCAATGACAAAAGACAGGCCCTCGCCCGTGTTCTGGCGGGGGGCGTTCTGGGGATTGCATGTTGCCTGCTGCTGGGCTTTCTCCTCCAGCCGGGTTTCCTCTTTGGCGCTACCCCCGCTTTCGACTTTACCTTCTGCTTAAACTCCAACGTACCCGAGCTTTTGGGGGCGGTGCTGGGCTTTCTCCTCTGGTTCCTCTTCGGGGCGGAGGCAGGGATCGCCACCCTGCCCTTTGCCGACGGAGGAAAAACCCTTCTCCTTCGCTCCCTGGCCCACTTTGGGGTCATGTCGGCCACCATGTGGGCCTGGGTGCTTCTCAACTTTACCTACGAGCCCCTGCCCGGCCTTGTCCTCTCCTTCCAGCTTCCCTTTACCCTCATCTATATCCTCATCTGGCTGGGCCGGTGGGTGGGCTGGTACGCCGAGGTAGGGCAGATTCGGGAAAGGCTGGGCCTCTCCCCCTCCCCCTCCTTCCTCAAATGGCGGGAGACCCTGCCCCACATCCTTTTCGCCTGCTTCCTCTGTCTCCTGATCCCCACCGTCCTCCGGCTGTGCGACGCCTCCGACGTGCCTGTCCTCTCCGGGCTTCTCTACCCCTACCTGCTCCTTCCCATCGGCAGCTTCACCTCCGCCCTGTCCCTGGGCAAGCGCCAGGGCTTCTGCCCCCTCTATCCCCTGGCCTGCGCCGCCTTCACCTTTGTTTTTGCCCTCACTGCCCGGCTTTATGCCAGCATAGACGACAGTATCATGCTCCCCATCGCCATTCTCTTCCCCCTCCTGGGCAACCTCCTGGGCGCAGGGATTTGCAGGTACAAGCGGCGGGAGGAAAAGCGCGATGTCTGAACCCATCTTTGAATCTCTCTTCCTCACCTTTTGGGAGACCCCCGGCCGGAGTCCCTGGCCTGGCTCCTTCTCTCCGCCGGAGTGCAATTTTTGACCCCCTGAGGAAGACGCAGGAACAGCGCCGTCCCCTCCGCTGGCTCACCCTTTGCCTGTAATTCTGGCTGTTTTTGCGGCTGTGCTGACCCCGCTTGGTTTCTGCGCCTCCTTCTTTGGGCTGTTCACCGCCCAGCGAAACGCTCAACTGGGCATCTTTTCTTTCCTGGATTTCGTAGGCGGAGGGATTTTCATTTGCAATCTTCTGCCCCGGACCATACTCTATCTGACCGGGTGGAGCCTTGGCTGGACCGCCTGGTACTTGAGGGGGAAATTCCATGAATGACCAAAGCTGCCGCACCCGCTACCCCATCCTACTCATCCACGGCACCGGCTTCCGGGACTGGAAGCACCTGGGCTACTGGGGCCGTATCCCCGACACCCTCCGCCGCCACGGGGCGGAGGTCTATTTTGGCGGCCAGGACGGCTGGGCCACCGTGGAGGAGAACGCCGCAGCCCTGAAGGGGCGGATGGAGGAGCTTCTGGCCCAAACCGGGGCGGAAAAGCTCCACCTTATCGCCCACTCCAAGGGCGGGCTGGATGCCCGGTATCTCCTCTCCTCCCTGGGCATGGGGGCTTACGCCGCCTCCCTCACCACCATCGCCACCCCCCATCACGGCTCCAAAACCATGGATCTTCTCTACCGCCTGCCCAAGTGGATGTTTCGTCTGGCAGGGTTCTTTGTCAACAGCTGGTACCGCTTCATCGGGGATAGGCACCCCGACTTCTGCTCGGTCTGCTTCCAGTTCACCACCGCCTGGGCCGCCGAGTTCAACCGCCAAAACCCGGATGTGCCCGGGGTGCTCTACCAGAGCTATGCCGGGGCTATGGCCTCCTTCCGCTCCGATATCTTCATGTGGTGGCAAAACCTCCTCATGGGTCTTGTGGAGGGGGAAAACGATGGTCTTGTAACGGTGGAATCCGCCCGCTGGACCGGCTTCCAGGGCGTCTGGCGGGGCACGGGAGGCCGGGGCATGTCCCACATGGACGAGATCGACTTCCGCCGCCGTCCTTTGAGGGGAAAGGGTCATCCGGTGGATCCGGCAGACCGTTATGTGGAGCTGGTGTCCCAACTCAAGGAACAGGGGCTATAACCGCCAAAAAATGGCCCCAGCAAAAAGGACTTGTAAAATTCTCCAAAACTCCTTATAATAGGGATACTTGCGAAAGCAGCTGCCAAACGCAAGAATCTATAGAGAGGAGCGGACCCACATGGAACGTACCCACATCGCCCGGATCTTTGCCGACAAGGAGTCCTTCGCCAATCAGACCGTCACCGTCATGGGCTGGGCCAAGACCATCCGGGACATGAAGACCTTCGGCTTCATCGAACTCAACGATGGCTCCTGCTTTACCAACCTGCAGGTGGTCATGGACGCCAACGTCCTCAGCAACTACAAGGAGATCGCTTCCCAGAACGTGGGGGCCGCCCTTATTGTGAAGGGAACCCTGGTGCTCACCCCCGAGGCCAAGCAGCCCCTGGAGGTAAAGGCCCAGTCCATTGAGGTGGAGGGCGCCTCCACCCCCGACTACCCCCTGCAGAAAAAGCGGCACAGTGTGGAGTTCCTCCGCACCATCCAGCACCTGCGGCCCCGGACAAACCTGTTCTCCGCC
>JAAWPV010000052.1 GCA_022800215.1 Oscillospiraceae bacterium
ACCTGACCATGCAGGAGAACAACCCCGACCTGCGCTTCGCCATCCCCCGGGAGGGCACCAACCTCTATGTGGACGCCATGTGCATCCCCAAAGGCTGTGAGCACAAGGAAAACGCCGAGGCCTTCATCAACTTCATGTGCTCCACTGAAGCAGGCCTCGCCAATGTGGAGGAGACCTGGTACTCCACCCCCCTGCTCTCCGTCCGGGAGGAACTGGACCCGGAGGTCTCCGAGGACCCCTTTGCCTATCCCGACACCGCCTTCATTGAGGAATACTGTGAGGTCTATACCTGTCTTCCTGTCGCCATTCGGGAGCAGTACAACGACGAATGGGTCCGGCTCATGAACGCCCCGGGCTGAAGCGGCACAATATTTTCCCGCGATCCGACACATCTCTTGACAATTGGTCCCAGCTATGGTATGGTAAAATAAGCGAGAATAATTCTCACTTAAATTTAGGAGGAATGAACGATGTCCAAGTATGCTGGCACACAGACCGAAAAGAACCTGGAAGCTGCCTTTGCCGGGGAATCCCAGGCCCGGAACAAGTACACCTACTTTGCCTCCAAAGCCAAGAAGGAGGGCTTTGAGCAGATCGCCGCCCTCTTCCTCAAGACTGCCGACAACGAGAAAGAGCACGCCAAGATGTGGTTCAAGGAGCTGGAAGGCATCGGCGACACCGCCCAGAACCTGGCTGCCGCCGCGGACGGTGAGAATTACGAGTGGACCGATATGTACGAGGGCTTCGCCAAGACCGCCGAGGCCGAGGGCTTCCCCGAGCTGGCCCATAAGTTCCGTCTGGTGGCTGCCATCGAAAAGCACCACGAGGAGCGCTACCGCGCCCTCCTCAAGAATGTGGAGATGCAGGAGGTCTTCGCCAAGAGCGAGGTGAAGGTCTGGGAGTGCCGGAACTGCGGCCATATCGTAGTGGGTGAGAAAGCCCCCGAGATCTGCCCCACCTGCAGCCATCCCCAGAGCTATTTTGAGCTCAACGCGGAAAATTACTAAATAGTTCCTTCACAAGGAGTTTTGCGCATGTCTTTGACTGTTGGCCTCCGGGGCCATTTTGAAAGTGTTGTGACCGAAACCAATACCGCCGCTGCGGTGGGCAGCGGCTCCCTTCCCGTCTTCGCCACCCCCATGATGGTGGCACTGATGGAGGGTGCTGCCGTCAATGCTCTGGAAGGGTACCTTGCTGAAGGTGAGAGCTCGGTGGGGACCCACATGGATATCTCCCACGACTCCGCCACTCCGGTGGGGATAAAGGTCTGGGCCGAGGCAGAGCTCACCGCTGTGGATGACCGGGCCCTCACCTTCTCGGTAACGGCCTACGACGAGGCGGGGCCCATCGGAAAAGGGCGCCATATCCGTTTTCTGGTTCAGAGCGAACGATTCCTCGCCAAAGCCCAAAAGAAAACAGCCCAATAATATCATAGAGCTTTGACGCAGAAGGGCCCGGCGCGATACAGCGCCGGGCCTTTTCTCAGCTGTCTCCCCGAAGAATATTGTTGACGTAGGCTTCCAGCTCATCCATAGAACCCACAAAGAGCCCCCGGTTCATGATCCGGTCCTTGGTATACTGGGGGATTTTGTTAAACATCTCAGATGCCTTTGGCTCCCCGGCCAGCAGCTCATCCAGATTAAGATACTTTTTCAAGTTTTGTCACCTCTACTTCAGTTTTCCCTGGCTTCGCCCCGGTATACTGCTTTTCTCCTTATGGATGAGATATTTTTGAAAACCTATTGACAATCGCCGCAAATTTGGTATAATAACTCTTGCGTTTGTGACAGCGAGCGCAATATAGCGGGTTTGTGTAAAGGTAGCACAGCAGACTCTGACTCTGTATGTGAGGGTTCGAATCCTTCACCCGCTGCCAAAAGAAAAGCCTTGTATCTCAATGGATACAAGGCTTTTCTTTTGCTAAAATGCGGGGATTTACCCCATCTTTTACCCCTTACAGGCTGGTTTCCCGTCAAATGGCATTGATATATGCCTCCATTCGGGCGGCGCTATCATCTTTCATTCGCTCGGACACATGACCATAAACATCAAGGGTAAAAGCCGCGGTAGCGTGACCCAGATTACCTTGTACCGTCTTTATATCATCCCCATTCTGGAGGGACAGAACGGCGTAGGTATGGCGGAGGTCATGCACTCGGCTATCTGGTGCACCGATTTTAGTAGCTACTTTCTTATAGTGATTGTAGACTGTTTGCGGGGAGAGGTTGCCCCCTGTGGCTGTGGTAAAGACAAGGGCGGTCTTGCGCTCTTTTTCATTTTGCCAGCCTGCCCACAAGTCCCCTGCAATAAACCGTTGTTCGACTTGTTCCGCCTGTCTGCGTTTTAGTAGAGCCATAATTGAAGGGGCTACTTTTAGTATCCTGGTTTTATCATTTTTCAACGGTGCAAAAGCAAACCCTCCATCTGCGAGTGGACGTTTCTGAAGTTGCTTACACACTTTTACCGTCCCATTTTGGAAATCAATACAATCCCAGGTAAGGCCGATAGCCTCACTTTCCCGCAGCCCAGTGAAGAGTATCACTTTCAATATTATTTCATATTCATCCCCGGTAGCAATCTGGAGAAAATCTTTCACCTGTTCATCCGTGAGCGGGTGAATTTCTTTTTTCTCCACACGAGGAAGGGTCACACGATCTGCGGGGTTGTTCCGAAGGTAACCTACGCTGACAGCGGTAGATAGTGCCTTGGTAGTAATGCCGTGGATATTGCGGACGGACTTCGCAGAAAGGCCATTTTTGAGCAAGCCATTGTAGAACTGCTGGATTGTGTGGGGTTGCAGTTGAGAAAGCTTCACAGCCCCCAGGGACGGCTTTATGTGGGTTTCCACTTGGGCCTTGTAATGTTTGACGGTCAAATACTTCTTGTCGCCCATATATTCGGCTGTCCATATATCCAGCCATTGGGCAAAGGTCATTTTAGACGGTTCAAAATAGTCCCCGTTATCGAGAGCCGCTACAGCTTGGGCCAGCTTTTCCCGAACCTCCTTTTGGGTCTTACCATAAACACTTTTTCTGACCTGTTTACCTGTTCCGGGATCCTTACCAACGCAATAACGAGCCTCCCATGTGCCGTCTGCACGCTGACGAATACTCCCGCTGCCCTGCGCTGCCCTGGTATTACTCTTTCTTGCCATTAGTTTTTACCTCCTTATCCATTGCGGAAAATAAGTCTACTGTTTCAGGTGGTTCATTAAAGTACTGTGTCAACAGAAATTCCGGGAAGTTGTTTATAGCGTTCACGAGTCCTGCCCACTGTTCTTTAGTTATCCACGCATAGCGCCCGCTCGGTGTTTTCCCTGGTCCCTTGATTGCGGTATGTTTGCCATCATAGTGAACGGAAAAGCCGCGGGAATTAAGTAGTGCTACCACACAATCATATTGCCAATGAAATGGCCCAAGAGCTAAAACCGGAACATCATTTGGGGTCATATAGTCGTCCTGCCCCATAAGCCATTCTGGGCGTACTTGCGGCCATGCCTTGATAAGAAGTGAGGCAATGGGATATGTGAGTGGTGCCTTGTTTCGCTCAATGTCCGAGATTGTTGTGACAGATACCCCTGTAAAATCTGATAACCTTGCTTGGGTGATTTTTGCGTTGACACTTTCCATACCTGGCACAGATAGTACGGCAGCGCCTTTACGCAGTTCCTTTAATCGCTTTCCGGCTTTGGGATTTATTGGTTGCTTGTTTTTTGCCATAACTTCCGCCTCTTAAAACTTTAAGTTTATTTGGATAAAATGGTATTGTATTTTCAAGTTTACCACGATATACTCTATTTGTCAACAGGACGTTCTGTTGCACTAAATTTGCAAGAGCTACTGCAGGAGCACTTGCCGAAAGGAGATCTTATGGCAGCGATTACAGCAAAGGAGTTTTCAAGTTTATACGGGCTTTCCCTTCCGATTGTGTATCGGCTGTGTAGTGTGGAGGGCTTCCCAGCTGTTAGGTTCGGGAGGACTATTCGCATCATCACTGACGATTTGGACACATGGATGAAAGAGCACACAGGGCAGGACGTTTTAGGGGAGGCCGCAGGATGACAAAAAACAAAAGGCCCACCCCGGTGAGGCAACACCGAGATGGGCGGGGGGGAAAGCACCGAGCGGGCGCATTCCTTTGTGGGTTTATTATACCACGGGGCTTCTATGACAGTCAAGGGGGGCGGTTCCGATGAACAAGGACTCGCTGGAATGGCGGGCTGTTCAGACCGCCGAACTGCTGAAGCGGGCGGATTTGGGCGATACCTTGCAAGGGCACAGTTTCACTGAGCTGCTGGCGGCCACCGCCAGGGTTCTTGAGCCTGATGGACAGGGTGCAGCTCCGGGGCTGGAGGTCATCAAGGCACCTGATCTCCAGCGGATGGACCTTCCGCCTGTCCAGTTCGCTGTTCAGGGGCTGCTCCCTCAGGGGTTGACTGTGCTGGCCTCACCGCCCAAATATGGGAAGAGCTGGCTCATGCTGGATCTCTGCTTATCGGTGGCCGACGGTGATACTTTCCTGGGCTTTCGGACCCAGCAAAGCCGTGTCCTCTACTTGGCTTTGGAGGATAGCAGGAACCGCCTTCAGATGCGAATGGCCCGACTGCTTTGTGGTCGTCCTGCCCCGGCTCTGTTCGATGTATCCACTGCCGCTGGGACCCTCGACAGCGGTCTACTTACCCAGCTGGATGGGTATCTGGCCCAACACCCAAATTGTAGGCTTATCGTTGTCGACACTCTCCAGAAGGTTCGGGGTGCTGTCCGGGGTCGAGAGGGTGCATACGCCACCGACTACCGGGAGCTGGGGGAGTTAAAGCGCTTTGCCGATGGGCATGGGGTCGCCCTGGTGCTGGTCCACCACCTCCGCAAGATGATTGACGACGCCGACCCATTCAACCGGATTTCCGGCACCAACGGTCTGCTGGGAGCGGTGGACACCGCCCTGGTCATGACCAAAAAGCGGCGGGGGGACGAGGAAACCACGCTGTCTGTTAC
The DNA here is from genome assembly GCA_022800215.1 of Oscillospiraceae bacterium. GTDB lineage: Bacteria > Bacillota > Clostridia > Oscillospirales > Oscillospiraceae > Vermiculatibacterium. The sequence continues at coordinate 4,995 of JAAWPV010000052.1, forward strand.
TGGCCGAGACGTAGAGGACACGGACCTGATACTGCAGTTTAACACAAACTCTTGCCGATGGGCAAACTTGGGCGATATGGACGCGTTTACGCAGGCTAAGGCCCAACTGACCTATCAGAGCAGCCCTATCCGCAGGACCATCTTGGGCCTGCTGGAACAAAGCCCGATCGGGTGGAGCGGAACGGCGCAACAGCTTTTGGAGGCGGGTCAACTTATCACCCATTCGGCATTAGCTCCCACCGCCAGGGAGCTATCAAACAGGCTCCGGGACTTAGATGCTTTTTTACAGGAAGATGGGATCGAACATACACGGCAACGGAATGGGACCGGCGGTGGGAAACACAGCTTCCGTTTTCGGCGTAACGTTGGTAGGAAAGCACCGTTGCAATCGTTGGTACCGTTGATGTAGTAAATTGTAAGGTGTTGCAACGACACCAACGGTGTCAACGGTATCAACGGTTGTTTTTTACCCCACAAACAATGGAGGTGATGATATGGAGAAACGGCCCACAATAGCCCGAAATGGCCCATCTAATGGGGAGTTGACACCAAAACAGGAGAAGGTGCTATCTGTCCTTGTATCGGCCCCCACAGTCCAGCAGGCGGCAGAGAAAGCCGGGGTAGGATATCGAACCCTGAAGCGGTGGCTGAGTGAAAACAAGGCTTTCCAGGCGGCTTACAAGGCCGCCCTTGATGAACAACTGGCCGATGGCCTGCGGCGGTCTCGGCAGAGCATGGGGACGGCACTGGATACGCTGGAGGGCGTTATGAGGGACAAGGCGGCCCCTCCACAGGCAAGAGTATCAGCGGCCAAGGTGGCGCTTGATACGGCTCTGAAGCTGACCGAGCAGCTGAACCTTGTGGAGAAGCTGGACGAGCTGGAGAGATGGAAGGAGGCACGGAATGGGTAGTGTACAGGCGAGGGTTGGCCGTCTAATGGAGAAGATGGCGGCCGAGCGGGGGACATTGTGGAAGGTCTACCTTGTAGACGGCCACATGGAGGAACTGTCCCCGGATGAAGCAATCAGGCTTTGCCTCCGGGCAAAGCCGGGGGAGATCACAAAGGTGAAAGGCGCAGGGAACTGTGGACTTCTGCCAGAGATTTTGACACAGACCGCCGGGCGCTTTCGGTGGTATGACAACATAGGAGGATAATCGCGTGAAAAATACAGAGAGGTATTATCAGGCCGTTTTGGTGTTCCGCCAGGCGGTAGAGGGTGTAAATGAGAAGTTTCGGCCCCAATATGAGCGGCTGGAGCAGTTCAAAGACAGCAAGCACTATCAAGAGGAAAAGGAGACTTTGGACAAGGCCCGCTCTGAGCTGCTGGCCGAGGTGAGGGAGCTGGCTATGAAGGAGCTTAACGAGGCCTGCGATGCTATGAAGGCCGCCTATGGATCCCGCCCCTTATCTGCACCCTCTGACGAACAACTTCGACTTTTGCAGACGCTCCAGATGCGGGAGAAGCTGGGCGTGGACGAACTCCGGCAGGCCTCTGTGGCCCTTGAAGGGTGCCCTGCTGCCCTGGAGGTCTTGCGTGAACTGGCCCACAAACACGGCCACACATGGGCCATGCAGGGCGAACTTGCGGGGGATGCTGTGCAGCGGACCATTGACCAACTGCGCCAGAGCGGGGAGAAGTTTACACGGCGGCTGGAGAGGACGGACAGCCGCCGGGAATTTGTCAGTGCGGGGGACTATGATATGTTCCGGCTGGCAGGGGAGCCTGTGGACGCTACGGAAACCCTGCGTATCTTCGGCCTCTGTACCGAGCCGGAGCGGTTTATGGAGGCTGTGGGGGAATGAAAACCGTAAAAACAACATCCACTCGGCGGGGGTTTATGCCCTCTGTGAGAACAAAAGAGGCCGGAGGCTGGGCGTATATTCCCCTGAGGGTGTTTTTCCCCACGGCGGAGCAGGCTGTGGCCTATGGCGAAAAATATCTGAAAGGAAGGGCTACTTATGGCAGCACTGACACCTGAGCAGAGACACGCAGCGGCGCTTAAATCGGGAGAGACCCGGCGGCGCAATATCGCAATCCGGGCCGAGCGGGATCGTCTGGCCAGAGAAGATAAAGAGCAACGGCTTGCCGTTCTGCGCTCCATTCGGGATGATGAAACGGCCACACCGGCGGAGCGGTTAAAGGCTGTGGAGCTTATCGAGGAACTGACCAACTGGGGGCGGCTGTGGTAATCAAAATGAGGGCCGTGGAGTGATTTCCTCGGCCCTTTCTCTACCCCTACTTTTACCCCTTACCCGGATTTGTTGCATTGTTTTCCGTTGTTCAAGAAGGTAAAGGAAAACCCGGAACCCATTGAAAAATGGGGCTCTGTTATACTTGGTTTATTTCAGTTTATTCTTACCCTGATAATTCGAATCCTTCACCCGCTGCCATAGGAAAGCCTGGAACCTCAACGGTTCCGGGCTTTTCTTTGCCCTTTGACCCTTATAAATGATGATTATTTAAAAATTTTAGCGGATGAATTCAATTATAATGTATCCTACATTGAGCAATTACAATCTGTTTAGCTTCGGTCTTATATACAATCCGGTTCACTTCGTCGATTCTCCGGCTCCACCAGCCTTGGTAGTTGCCTTTTAATGGCTCCGGCTTGCCGAGGCCCTCAAAGGGATTACGCTGGATGTCCCTGATGAGCGTATTGATTCGCCGCAGGGTTTTCTTGTCCTGGGTCTGCCAGTAGAGGTAATCCTCCCAGCCTTCGGGGAGAAACAGCAAATCAAGCATCGTCCTCCGCCATCCTCTCCAGCTCCTC
>JAAWPV010000001.1 GCA_022800215.1 Oscillospiraceae bacterium
GTTGACCATCTTCAAAATACGCTCCACCTCGCCGCCGAAGTCGGCGTGGCCCGGGGTGTCCACCACGTTGATCTTGGCGTCCTTGTAGTGGACGGCGGTGTTTTTGGCCAGGATGGTGATGCCCCGCTCCCGCTCCAGATCCCCCGAGTCCATGACCCGGTCCACGGTGGCCTGGTTTTCCCGGTAGATGCCGCCCTGCTTGAGCATCTCGTCCACCAGGGTGGTCTTGCCGTGGTCCACGTGGGCGATGATGGCCACGTTACGTAATTTATCATTCTGCATAATCTGTAATCTCCTTCACGGCAAGCCCGCGCCCGCCGCTGTGTTTCAAAATGGGCTTTTTACACGAACATCTATTATACCCTTAAAGGGATGGGAAATCAATCTTTTTGATCCAAAAAGAATAACGGACCGTATTTTTAGGCAGAAAAATACAGTCCGTCATTGAATTTACCATCGTTCCTTGGGCAAATTTCCTCAGAGAAGCTTATGGGCCTTCAGCGCCTCCACCAGTGCGGCGGCCTTGCCATCGTAGAGCCGCTCCACCAGCACTTCGGCCAGGTCCCAGCCATACTCCTCCTTGGTGAAGGAGGGCGCATAGGTGGCCACGTCGGTGTCTTTCAGCACCTGAACGGAGCCCTTCTCCTGGAGGCGGGTCAACAGGGAGCGGACGGTGGTGCGCTCCCACCCCCGGCGCTCCTTCAAAATGATTTGCAGATCCTTTGCGGTCATAGGCGTGCCGGTGTCCCAAAGGGTCTCCATGACGGAGAGTTCGGCCTCAGAGATGCGGCGGCTTGCGTAATCAGACATAACGGCCCCTCGATTCTTTCTGGTTTGGACATTTATTGATATAAGAATAAACGATTTCCCGGAAAATGTCAAGAGAAAGGGGCTTTATTGCAGGGCGGAATGGCTGTAAATATAAAATTCCTCCTGGCTGGGCCGCCATCCCTTCTTTTTGGGCGGGAATGCGGCGTCAAAGGCCTCAAAGCCCGCCGGGTCCGCCTCGTAGGCGGGGCTTTCGCGGTAGACCCACCGGTGTCCCGCCAGCGCCCCGGGCGCCAGCTCCTTCACCAGCATGGCGCAGGGGAATTTCCCCGTTGGGGTGGAAACGCCGAATTTTTTGCAGCTTTGAACTCCTCGGCCCACATAATTGCCGGGATTGCCGAAAATGACCACGGCCTCATAGCCCATTTCCCGGGCGATATCGAAGGACCGCTTCAAAAGGGCTTTGCCGATGCCCCGGCGCTGATAGTCCGGGTGAACGGTGGGAGGGCCAAAGGTGAGAATTTCCTTCTCCCTGCCCTCTTCGTCGGTGAGCCGGGAGACGGTATACATCACATTTCCCGCAAGCCGTCCCTCCAGCTGGGCCACCAGGGCCAGCCCGGGAATGAAGTCCGGATGGGTGCGGAGGCAGTGGACCAGATAGTGCTCCTCACAGCCGGGGGCGTATACGTTCCAGAAGGCCTCCCGGGTCATCTCCTCCACCGCCCGGTGGTCTGCCGGGACCTCAGCCCGGATCACAAGGCCCTCCATCACCATCTCTCCCAGTGGATCCGCTGGGGATCGTAACGGTCCGCCTGGTCCTTCTCCTCGGCGGGGTAGCCGCAGGCCACCATGGCAAAGGGTTGAATGCTCTCAGAGATGTTCAGGACCTGGGCCACGGCGCTCATCCAGCCCTCCTCAGGGCAGACGCCCATCCACACGGCCCCCAGCCCCAGTTCCGCGGCCTCCAGCAGCAGATTTTCCGTGGCGGCGCCCATGTCCTGGGGAGCAAACTGAGGGGCCCGCACCTCCTTGCGCATACAAAGGACAAAGCCTGTGCTGGCCCGGCCCATGGGCCCCGCATAGGGCGTACACCGGGACAGGGCTTGCAGAGTTTCCGGCTCGGTCACCACCACGAACTCCCAGGGTTGCTGATTGGTGGCTGAGGGGGCCGCCATGGCCGCCCGGAGCAGGGTCTCCGCCTTCTCCTTCTCCACCGGCCGGTCCTCAAACTGACGGATGCTCACACGCTGAAAAATGGGGTCCATAAGATATCCTCCTGAAATTATGTAAACCAATATTATGTAAACTAAGCGTCGAAACTCCGTCCCTATTCCAGCTCCAGGGGCAGGCCCATCAGGTGCCGCCGCACAAGGTCGAAGGCGTGGTTGGCGGCCAGCTGCCGCACCCGGCTCCGGGGTCCGGCGGCGTGGACGGTGCGGACAAAGGTCCCGCCATCCCAGCTAAGGGCTACATACACCAGCCCCACCGGGTTGCCCCTCTCGTCGGGGCCGGGCCCGGCCACCCCGGTGGTGGCCACCGCCAGGTCGGTGTCCATCCGGGCCCGGACTCCCTCTGCCATAGCCTGGGCCACGGGGACGGAGACGGCCCCATATTCGTCCAGCATCTCCTGGGGCACCCCCAGGGCGCTGTGCTTCACTTCACTCCAGTAGCTCACCACGCCCCCCTTGTAGACGGCGGAGACCCCGCCCATGTCGGTGATGCGCTTGGGGATGAGCCCGCCCGTGCAGCTCTCCGCCGAGGAGAGGGTGAGCCCCTTCTCCTTCAGAAGGCCGAAGCACACCGCTTCCAGGGAGGGCACGTCGGCGCCGTAGACAAGGGGGCCGAACTGCTCCCGCAGCTCCTTTTCCACCGGGGCGATGAGGTCCAAAGCGGTCTGTGCGTCAGGAGCCTTGGCGGTGATGCGCAGCTCCACCTCCCCCTCCTTGGCGTAGGGGGCCAGGGTGGGGTTCTGCATGGCGTTCATCTTATCCCGCAAAAGGGCCTCCACCGCCGACTCTCCCATGCCGAAGATCCGCAGGGAGCGGCTGACGATGACCCCGTCGGTCAGGTCCCGGAGATAAGGCACCGCCCGCTCATGGAACATGGGAGTGCACTCGCTGGGGGGGCCAGGCAGCATGAGGACCCGGACGCCCTCGGCTTCAAAGCCGCAGCCCGGGGCGGTACCCCAGTCGTTCTGGAAGGGGACGCAGCCCTCAGGCAGGTAGGCCTGCTGATAATTGTTCTCCGTCATGGGCCGGTCCAGCCGTTGGAAGTATTCCTCTATCCGCCGGGCGGCCTCCTCGTTGTAAATGAGCTTTTTGCCGAAGCAGTCTGCCAGCACGTTCTTGGTCAGGTCGTCACAGGTGGGACCCAGCCCACCGGTGGTGATGATGATATCCGCCCGGCTTTTGGCGGTCTCCACCGCGGCCCGGAGCCGCTGGGGATTATCCCCCACCACGGTGTGGTAGTATACGTTGATACCCAGGGCGGAAAGCCCCTGGGAGAGCATCTGGGCGTCCGAGTTGACGATGTTGCCCAACAGCAGCTCGGTGCCCACGGCAATGAGTTCAGCGGTGTGCGTCATAGCGGTCCCTTCCTTTCTCCCCCTATTCTATCACGTTTTCCCCCTTTTGGGGAGCCTTTTTCCCCCTTGGGGGAAAAAGAGAGGGGCGCCGCGAAAGCGGCGCCCCTCGAAGGGAGTCCAAAGGAAAGATCAGGTCAAATCGGGAATCACAGGCACCGCGTCGGCGGGGATGGGGCTGGTGAAGCCCTCGGCGGTGTGCTTTTCAAACTCAGCCTTGGCTGCGGCGATGGTGTCGGGCTGGTTGAAAAGGTCGATGGTGGCGGCTGCCAGCACCTTGCCGGCGTGGATAACGGACTTCCGGCCGATGTCGGTCTTGCCCATGGACACGTTCTGCCAGGAGTGGCCGGGCGCGCCGTTGGCGAAGGAGACCACGTGGATCTGCCCGGTGGGGCACAGCCAGCTTACGTCGGCCACGTCGGTGGAACCGGCACTGTAAGCGTCGTCCGCCTGGTAGAGGGGCATCAGGAAGTCGTTGAGGGCGTGGCCGCACTTCTTTTGCAGCTCCCGAACCTCCTCGGCCAGGGACAGGCTGAACTTGGCGGCCATACCGGTGGGCTCGTCGGCGCCGGGGTAGGTCTTGGCAAGGGTGTCGGCAAAGGCGTACTCCTCGGCGGTGTGGGTGGGCACGCCCAACTCCTGGAAGTTGTCGAAAAGAACCTTCTCCAGTACGTGGTTGGGGATGGTGTTGGAGGTGCCGTCAATAAAGACTTTTTCATAGGTGGTGCCCGTCATGAGGGCGGCGCCCTTGGCTACGTCGTCCACCCGCTTTTGAAGCTCGATGGCCCGGGCCACATGGGGGGAGCGGACCATATAGAGAACGCTGGCCTTGGACTGGACCACATTGGCGCTGATGCCGCCGCTGTTGGTGATGGCGTAGTGGATGCGGGCCCTGTCCTCCATATGCTCCCGGAGGAACTCTACACCAAAGTTCATCAGCTGCACCGCGTCCAGCGCGCTGCGGCCCCGCTCCGGGTTGCCGGCGGCGTGGGCGGCAACGCCGTGGAAGATGTACTGGGTCTGAATGCAGGAGTTGGAGGAGCCGGTGACCACCTCATTGGCTCCGCCGGGGTGCCAGGTGAGGGCCACGTCAAGGTTTTTCCACAGTCCGTCCCGGGCCATAAAAGCCTTGGCGGCGCCGCCCTCCTCGCCGGGGCAGCCATAGAGGATGACCGTGCCGGAGATGCCGGCGGTTTCCAGATAGGCCTTGACGCCCAGAGCGGCAGCCAGAGCGCCGGCGCCCAGCATATTGTGGCCGCAGCCGTGACCGCAGCCGCCGGGGATCAGCTCCTCCTTTTCCAGAGAGCCGCCCTTCTGGGAGAGCCCGGACAGGGCGTCGTACTCAGCCAGCAAACCGATGTAAGGCCGGCCCGAGCCGAAGGAGGCGGAGAAGGCGGTGGGGATGTTGCAGATGCCCTTCTCCACGGTGAAGCCCTCCTTTTCCAGGACCTCACAGTACTTTTCGGCGGACTTGAACTCCTGAAGGGACAGCTCGGCGTACTCCCAGATGGAGTCGGAAACGTCGTTGATGACGGCGGCTTTGGCCTCGATGGCGCTGATGGCGGCCTGCTTCTTCTGATCCATGATTATCATTCCTTTCAAATCAAATAATTAAAGGACTTTAGACAGGAAATCCTGGAGGCGGGGATGCTGAGGGTGCTCGAAGATGTCGGTGGGAGAGCCCTCCTCCACCAGCTTGCCCGCGTCCATAAAGAGGACCCGGCTGCCCACTTCCCGGGCAAAGCCCATCTCGTGGGTGACCACCACCATGGTCATGCCCTCCCGGGCCAGCTCCTTCATTACGTCCAGCACCTCACCCACCATCTCGGGGTCCAAAGCGGAGGTAGGCTCGTCAAAGAGCATCACATCAGGCTCCATGGCAAGGGCCCGGACAATGGCGACCCGCTGCTTCTGCCCGCCCGAGAGCTGGATGGGATACGCGCCGGCCCGGTCCTTCAGCCCCACCCGGTCCAGAAGAGCCAGAGCCTTGGTTTCGGCCTCCTCCTTGGAAAGGCCCTTCACCTTCATGGGGGCCAGGGTCATGTTTTCCAGAATGGTCTTGTGGGGGAAGAGGTTGAAGTGCTGGAACACCATGCCCATCTTCTGACGGTGCTGGTCGATGTTCAGCTTCACCGTCTTGCCCTCTTCGTTCACGTAGGTTTTTTGGGTGATGTCCACGCCCTCAAAGATGATTTGGCCTGTGGTAGGCTCCTCCAGCAGGTTGAGAGAGCGGAGGAAGGTGGACTTGCCCGAGCCGGAAGGCCCGATGACCACCATCACGTCCCCCTTGTTGATGTCCACGGTGACCCCGTCCAGGGCGTGGATGGTGCCATTGATGTAGTGTTTTTCCAGGCCTTTGACCTGAATCAGCTTATCTGATGTCGCCACGGCGCATCCTCCTTTCCAGGAAACCAAGCAGCTTGTTGAGGATAGAGGTAACAATAAAGTAGATGATGCCCACGATGATCAAAGGTTCAATGTTCAGATAGGTCACACCCTGGACCAGCTTAAACTGCGTCATGATATCGCCAATGAAGAAGGTGGAGGCCAGGGAGGTATCCTTTACCAGCATGATGAACTCGTTGCCCAGGGCAGGCAGGATGTTCTTCACCGCCTGGGGCAGGACGATCTCGGTCATGGTGAGCCGTTGACTAAGACCCAGAGAGCGGGCGGCCTCCGCCTGCCCCGCGTCCACCGCCTGAATGCCGGAACGGATGATCTCGGACACATAGGCCGCCGAGTTACACACCAAGGCAATGGCGACGCAGGCATATTGCTGGCGGTTGAGAATGGGGATAAGCTGGGGCAGGGCAAAATAAAAAAGGTAAAGCTGAAGCAGCATGGGGGTGCCCCGGATAATGCCGGTGTAAGCCCCGGTCAGCCAGTGAAGGGGCTTTATTTTGCTCATGCGCATCAGGGCGATAAGGGCGCCAAAGACCGTGCCGAAAATGACGGCAATGGCGGCCAGAGACAGGGTATAGCCTAAACCGGTAATGAGGAACTTATCCCAGTAAGCCATCCACACTTTCACAATGTTGCGACCCATATTGGCAAAATTCATATTCATCTCTCCCGGACGCAAGCCGGAGCCTTGCTCGCCCCGGCTTGCGCGAATCATTCAATTTGTGTTGGACTTGCTTACTCCTCGTCGGGGATGGAGACCTCGATGGCGTTGGCACTCTTGGCGTCCTCCATGGCCTGGGCATACCATTCGGGGTACTTGCCGGCCTCCTCGGCTTTTGCCAAAGCCTCGTTGATGGCTTCAGCCAGCTTGGTTTCTCCTTTGGCCATCAGTACCACCTGGCCGATGCTCTGATAATCAAAGTGCCAGGCGCACAGGGTCAAATCGGGGTTGTTCTCACAAATCTGAACGCCGTTGCCGTAGGCCACAGCCAAAGCTTCGATATTGCCCGATTGCAGCTCCAGCGCACCCACGCCCAAATCACCAATGATGTAGGGCTTGGCGTTGGGGAGCTGCTCGGTGACCAACTGATACTGGAGGGAGGCGTTCTGGCAGCCAATATCCAAACCGTCAAAGTCCTCGGGCTTGGTGTATTTGTCTACGTCAGACTTCCGAACCAGCAGAGTTTGGTCGATTTCGTTGATAGAGGCCCGGTAGGGGATGGAAAGCTCATAGTTTTCTTTCCGGTCGTCAGAGGGGGCAAAGCCGGAGATGGCGGCGTCCACGGCGCCCATGCTGACGGCGGTCTGGCAGGCGTCAAAGCTCATGGCCTGAATGTCCAGCTCCACGCCCAGCTCCTCGGCCAAGTAACGGGCCAATGTCATATCAAAGCCCACATATTGGTCCTGACCGGTTTTGGAGGAGTCTACGAACTCCGAAGGAGCAAAGTCGGGGGAAGTGGCAATGGTAAAAACGCCTTTTTCCTTGATTTCGTCCAGGCGCTTACCGCCATCCTCCTGATTTCCGCCGCAGGCGGTGAGCAGACTGAGGGCCAGGGCAGCGGTCAGAGCCAGGCCCGTAATTTTTTTCCAGTTTTTCATCTTCATCTTCTCCTTTCGGGTTCCCTCTTGGGATATGCATAATTATACACGCCGTATGCACAAAATGCAACCCCCAATTTGCTTGCATTCTGCACAAAAATGGGGTGCGTGCATTGTACAGAACTGTCAAAATAGGCATACACAAGAGAGGAGACACGAAAATATACCGCATATTATGCAAGAATATACAGAATATAATGAATGGCAACAGCTCACAAAAACATTCAGCAGGGCAGGGTAAAGCTGAACTCCACGCCTCCTTCGGTGTTCCGGGCAAAGCATTTGCCCCCGTGGAGCTCCACAATGCTTTTGGCGATGGCGAGACCCAGCCCCGTGCCCGGACCGGAGCGGGATTCATCCGCCCGGTAGAAGCTGTCCCAGACCTTGGTAAGGGTCTCGGCTGACAGGGGCTCGCTCTCATTTTCCACCGAGAAGATGAGGGCCTGGTAGCCCCTTTGAACCCTCACCGCCATGGCGCCCCCCAGGGGGCTGTACTTGATGGCGTTGGTGGCGAAATTCTCGATGACCTGGGCCAGGCGTGCTTCGTCCGCCGTCACCGGGAAGGGCTCCGGAAGGTCGTAGCGGATGTGGAGATCTTTGGCCTTGGCCGCCATCTCCAGCCGCTCAAAGACGGACTTGGTGAGTTGGGTGAGGGAAAATTCCTCCCGGCTCAGCTTCACCTTCCCCGCCTCCAGCCGGGAAAGGTCCAGCAGCTCCAGCACCATGCCGTCGGTGCGCTCCGTCTCGGCCAGGATGATGTCCAGATACTGGTCTCGCTTGTCCTCGGCAATGTGCTCTTTCAGCCCCTCAGCGTAGCTATGGATGACCGCCAAAGGGGTCTTTAGCTCGTGGGCGATGTTGGAGGTCATCCGGCGGCGATTTTCCTCGGCGTTTTTGGCGTAGCCGAGGGCCGTTTGGAGCCGGGCCACCTCGTCCTTTTGGGCCCGCAGGGTCTCCTGAGTCTCCCGGTAGTGCTGAATAAGGCTGTAGGGCTCGGCCCAGATGTGGTCCTCGTCCCACTCTCCGTAGAGGCTCTTCCAGCCGGTGTCCATCTCACCCCGGAGCCGCCGGAGGGGGGTCACCAGCCGCCGTTTGATACTGCCCCGGACCAGGAGGAAAAGAATGAGGGTCAATAGTCCGGTGACAAGGTAAAGGTTCCGGAGGGCGCTGACAGCGCAGCGGAGGGGGTGGCTGCGGATAGCGGTGACAAGGTAAAAGTCCGCCTCCGGAAGCTCCCCCGTGCTGTAATCAAAGCCCTCGTCGTCGGTATACCGGTAGCCGCCAAAAACCAGCAGCTCATTGGGGGAAAAGACCCCCAGGCCAAACAGGTGGTCCCCCCACTGGGGGACGGCGGCTCCCCCTTCCGGGATGTCCAGGATCTCCGCCAGCTGGGCCAGACTTTCATACTCTGTTCCCTGGTAGGTGAGGGGAACGCCCTCATAGTCCCACATCCGGGGCTGGTCTACATAGACCGTCACCAGCTCCTTATCCGCGAACTCCCCGCTGCGGTCAAACTGGAGCTCCCATTCCAGCCGCCCCGCCCGGTCCAGCTCGGAATAGCTGTCGGCATGGCCCCCGGCCTCCTCCACCGCGTGCCACAGCTGGGGCTCTCCCACATAGTGGAGGACCACCGGCTTCAGCTCACTGCCCTCAAAATACCCCGTGACCCGCAGAAGGGGGTAGCTGTACAGGTTTCGCACACCGGCATAGGCGCTGCGGAACCGGGGCCAGGGGCCCTCCTGCCAGTCCCCATCTTTTCCTTCGCTGATGTCCACCCAGCCATAGTGGGACCCGCTATCGGGCTCCTCCCCAGCCTCCCATTCGGCCTGGGTCCAGTAGCTGAAATACATGATATCATCGCCGCTGCTGTGGAGCAGGTTGCCCTTTCCGTCGTAGAAGAGCACTGCTGTCTCCATGAGGTAGTCCACATCCCGGATAAGCTTGCTTCTGCGACCATACCGCTCATAATAGCCATAGCTTGAGACAGTGTAACGGCTGTAGGCGGCGATGGTGTCCAGCATCTGGTATTCCACCAGGTCCGGTCGTTCCCCCTGCTGGCCGTAGCTGCTGCGGTTTTTATCGTAGAAGCGGGACAGGTCGCTGTAGCTGTCCGCCCGGTCCAGAAAACCGTCACTTGCCTCAAAAAGTTTGTCGTAGATCTCCTGGGCGGTGACTACTGTCAGGCAGGCCATGGCGGTGAGCCATATAAGCCCCAGGGCCAGCCCCAGTAGGATGCTGACGGCGGTGAGGGAGGAGCGCTTTTTTCTCCCTTTCATCGTCACCCCTCCAGTCGGTAGCCGGCCTTGATGACCGTTTGGATGCACCCGGCGCAGCCGCCCAGCTTCTCCCGGAGCCGCTTGATGTGGGTATCCACCGCCCGGGCTTCGCCCTCATAGTCATAGCCCCAACACTTTACCAAAAGCTGCTCCCGGCTCATGACTAGGCTCTTGTTTTGCATGAGGCAGCAGAGAAGGGCGTACTCCTTGGGGGTCAGGGTGAGCTCCTTCCCCTCCGCGTATACCCGCCCCGCCCCCAGATCAACCGTGATCCCGCCCGCCTCCATCCGGCTGCCGCTGAGGACATTCCGCCGGTTCCGCTTGATGAGGGCTATGGTCTTGGCGTAGAGCACCGACATGGTGAAGGGCTTGGTCACATAGTCGTCCGCCCCCAGCTCATAGCCCAGCAGCTTGTCTTCCTCGTCGGATAACGCAGTGAGGAAGATGATGGGCACGTCGTTATCCTTCCGCACCGCCCGGCAGACGGAAAGGCCGTTGAGCCCGGGCATCATAATATCCAGCAGCACCGCGTCAAAGTCCTGCTCTTCCAAAAGAGCCAAAGCCTCCACGCCGTCGGCGGCTTCCACGGGCGTTTCCCCCTTGCTGCGGAAGTAGTCACTCAGCACTTCCCGCAGCTTTGCCTCATCCTCTACGATCAGGATCCTGTTGTTCATCCGAACCCCTCCTTTCTGCCCCTATCCTACCGGGTCCGTTTGTATTTTCTGTGTCATTTTCAAAAGCCCATGAAAAAAGGGCAAAAGCAGGGCGGCAAAAATGCCCGGGCTTGCGCCCGGGCTCTCCTATGGCTTCTCTGCCAGCCGGTCCATCCCCACCTCCAGGACCTGGGAGATCTTATAAAAGGTATCCACCGAGAAATTGTACCGGGTCTTTTCGCTTTCGATCTGCCGGATGAAATCGTGGCTCAACCCCACCGCCTCGGCCAACTGGGCCGAGGTCATGCCCCGTTCCTTCCGGTACTTTTTGATGTTCCGGCGGATCACGTCGTAGACGGTGTCCTCGCTGTTTGTATGTTTCATGAGCCATCACCTAACAAAATTATACCCAAATCCCCCTTCTTTGTATGTTAGGCATTGCCTCACAATTTCTCTTGACATTTGTATAGGACGTGGTAAAATAATCTGGACCCTGGGAGGCATCCTATCTGAAATTAAGAGATTTTTAAAAAGCGATCCCTTTCTTTTCGCGGCCCGGGGGAGTATCATAGATTCGGCACGTTTGAAAAATGAAAAAGGAGCGATGTACACATGAAAGACTGGAAAAAGCGCCTGGCGGCGGGCTTCAGCGCCGCCGCCCTGGCCCTCTCGCTGGCGCCCTCCGCCCTGGCGGCGGACCTCCTGACCCGTGGGGAGGCCCGGGATATCCTGATGACCGCCGCCGACGATTACGCCGGCCTCACCGGGGAGGAACTTCTCAAGGGAGACGAGGCCGGGGACCTTCACCTGGACCGGCTTCTGACCCGGGCGGAGGCTCTGGTAATGCTGGAGCGGGCCTTCGGCGGCTTCGAGGCCCCTGTGGGGGCCAACGCCCGCATGGCCTTTGCCGGCCAGGAATTCACCGATGTGCCCTCCTGGGCGGAGAGCGAGCTATCCGGCCTTTTGGCCTCGGGCATCGTGGACGAAGTGGGGGAGGGAGGCCTTTCCCATGACGCGCTGGTGGAAAAAGAGGACCTGGAGACCCTCATCCGCCGGGCCTACGCCCTGAAGGGGACCAACCTGAAGGACGACTTCTATGCCGCCGTCAACAAGGAGTGGCTGACCCAGTCCACTATCCCCGCGGGCCAGAGGATGAACGGCGCTCTCTACGGCCTCTCCTTTAAGGTCGACGACCAGATCGCGGAGCTGATCGCCGACATTGCCGCAAAGCCCCAGGCTTCCGGTACTGCCGAGGCCAAGATCTCTGCCCTCTACCGTACGGTGATGGACATGGAGGGCCGGAATGCGGCCGGGGCGGAACCCATCCGGACCTATCTGGACGCCATTGACAACGCCCAGACCGTGGCCGACCTGGTGAAAAACGAGATAGCCCTCCGCACCGACCTGGGCCTTTCCACCCTTACCAGCTTCCTTTACACCACCGACCTGATGGACTCTGAAAAGACCATCTTGTTTTTCGGGGCCTTCGGCGCCGCCCAGAACAAGGACTTTTACCTCAACGGCACCCAGGAGCAGACAGAAGCCTACCTTCAGTACATGACCACCCTCTTCACCCTCGCGGGGGAGGAGGAGACCGCTGCCCGGGCCACAGCCCAGCGGGTCTATGACACGGAGAAGTCCGTGGCCGCTGCCTCCCTGGACCCACAGGACCAGGGGAATGTGAGCAAGATCTACAACCTCTACACCATGGAGGAGCTGAAGGACCTCTTCCCGGAGATGGACTTGGACGCTCTTTTTGCCGCCACGAAGCTGAAAGCGGGCGGGGATATCCTGGTCACCGATGTGGGGGCCCTGGAGGCCGCCGCTGCCTTCTGCACCCAGGAGCATCTTCCTGAGCTGAAGGCCATGTCCAAGCAGGGCCTGATCCTCAGCGTGGCGGACTGCCTCAGCCAGGACTTCCAGGAGGCGGGCTTTGCCTTCAATGAGGCCTACTATGGCGTTGAGGGCCGCCAGACCACCGAGCAGATCGCCGCCCAGCAGGTCCAGTCCCTTCTGAGGGACTATCTCTCCCGGGCCTATGCTGAGACCTATTTCAGCCCCGAGGCCAAGGCCGACGTGGAGGAGATGGTGGGCGAGTTCATCGCCATCTACAAAGAGCGCATCCAGGCTCAGGACTGGATGAGCGAAGAGACCAAGCAAATGGCCCTCAAAAAGCTGGACGCCATGGGGGTGAAGGTGGGCTACCCCGATAGCTGGGACACCTACCTGGACGACGCTGAGATCAAGGCCCCCGAGGAGGGCGGCACCTTCTTCTCCAACACCTTCGCCATCCAGAGGGCGGCTATGGAAGATATGCTGGCCCGGCAGGACCAGACTGTGGACAAGAGCGTCTGGATCACCCCGGCCTACACCGTCAACGCCTTCTATCTTGCCACCAACAACGACATCACCTTCCCCGCCGCCATCCTCCAGGCCCCCATGTACGACGTGAACGCCAGCCGGGAGGAGAACTTGGGCGCCATCGGCTACGTCATCGCCCACGAGATCACCCATGCCTTCGACAATAACGGAGCCAAGTTTGACGAGAAGGGCAACGCCGCCGACTGGTGGACCGAGGCCGACTACGCCGCCTTCCAGGAGAAGTGTCAGGCGGTGGCAGAGTGGTACGACGGCCAGGAGTCCGCCCCCGGCATCACCTGCTCCGGAGAGCTGACCCTCAGCGAGAACGTGGCCGATCTGGGGGCTGCCGCCTGCGTGGTGGAGGCGGCCAAGCGGATGCTGGAAGAGCCTGACTATAAGGCCCTCTTCCGCTCCATGGCCAACGCCTGGGCTTCCACCTCCTACCGCTCCATCCAGGAGTACCTGGCCGTGGCTGACCTCCACGCCCCCGACAAACTCCGGGTGAACCGGGTCCTCCAGACCATCCCCGAATTTTATGAGACCTTTGATATCAAAGAGGGCGACGGCATGTGGGTAGACCCCGCTGACCGGGTCTCCATCTGGTAAGAAAAGCAAGGGAAAAACCGAAAAAGAAGGAGAGACGCGAAAGCGTCTCTCCTTCTTCCCATATTCATCCCTCCAGAGCGAAGCTCTGCCCGAAGAGGCTGACGGACACCACCTCGGCCGGGTCGATGATCTCGGAAAGCCGGAAGCAGTACCGCCCCTGGTCCGCTTCCTGACAGTCGGTTTTGTAGGTGGTCAGCAGGAAATGGAACTCCCCCACCGGGACGGTCCTGCCATCCTCCAAGGTAAGGAAGGCTCTTTCCGGCCAATCCTCCCGTGTGCCGTGAAGGGCTGTGCTGTCCATGGATTCCAGATCGTCCTCTCCCTCGCCCAGTTCCCAAGCGAAGGAGAGGGGGGAGACGTAGAGGGAGGCGAGGGTCACCCGGTTGCCCCCTACCTCAATGGGCGTGTTGGGGGTCACATACCGGCCCGGGTCCTCCGTGGGCAGTGTTACGGTGCATTTCCAGCGGCCCTCTGCCAGGAGCTTCCCGTCTACATTGCTGTCGTACAGCCCCTCAAAGTCCAATGTCAGCTTGGCCCCCAGGAAGTTGAAATCCCCGTCGATGGTGTTGACATTCAGCAGGAGGGAAATGTGGTTGTCTGTGGGGTCCTCGTCCTCCAGCAGCTCCCAGCCTGTGCCCCAGCCATCCATCTTGCTCCCGTCGGGGGCGGTGGCCTTCACCGATTTGCCCAGGGAATAGTAATCCCCGTCCAGCACCGTCCCCTCCGGGGCGGTGAGGTCCATGAGGACCAGGGCGGAGTAACGGTCAGCCACCACCTGCCGCACATGGAGGGTGGTGCCCTGGTCGGTCAGCTCCTTGTCCACCACCATGGCGGCGGAGGACAAAAGCTCCTCCTGCTCCGGCCCTGCCCCGAAGTAGCTCAAAAGCCGCCGGTCCAGCCCGCTCACCACCGCGAAGGCGCAGGTGGTGAGCACCATGGCGGCCGCCAGTCCCGCCGCGGCCACTTTGGGCGCTCTGCGTCCTGTTTTCATATTGTTTGCCGTCCTTTCTTCCTGGAGGAGGCGCCTTAGCATGGCCTCCTCCCGGTCCCGGGAGGGTGTTACCTGGTCCAGGATTCGGTGCAGCTCCTTATACTCCATACTCATTCGCCTCCAAAATCGTTTTTAGATGTGCCCGCCCCCGGAAAAGCCAGGAGCGGAGGGTGGCAGGCTTGGCGCCCATCATGCGGGCGGTCTCCTCGGTGGAGTAGCCCTGGTAATAGTGGAGGTAAATGGCCATCCGCTCCTTCTCGGGAAGGGAGAGAAGCAGCTCCCAGAGCTCGCCGTCCGACGGCTGTTCCCAGCTCAGGCTTTCCAGCTCGGTTTCCTCCGCCCGGGCTGTCCGCCACCAGTGCCTTAGCTGATTTTTGCATTCGTTCCGGGTGGTGACGATGAGCCAGGCCTTCTCATGCTCCGGATCACGAAAGGGCTCCTCCCGCTCCATCACCCTGCGAAAGACGGTGTGGCAGGCGTCCTCCGCGTCGGGCGCGTTTTTCAGCAGCATGAGGGCGATCTGATAGACCATACCCACCCGCCGCCGGTAGAGGCCGGCCAGTTCCTCTCCCGTATACGCACGTTTCACGAAGGTCACCTCCTTTTTGCCTTTCTGATTATGACACAATTGAACCGGGGCAAATGTTGCGCAAAAAATGAAAAATTTGGAGCGCCCCTGAGGGACGCCCCAAATTGGTTTACATAATTTTGGAACTTATGCCTTGATGAACTGAAGGATTTGTTCCACGGCGGTATCGATGCCCTTTCGGGAGGAATTGATGCACAGATCGTAATTGCTGGCGTCGTTCCACTTCCGGTCGGTGTGGAAGCTGTAGTAGGAAGCCCGGGCCTTATCCATCTTGCGCATATTCTCCTCTGCTTCCTTCTCTGTGACCCCATCCCGGTGACAGATACGCTGAATACGGTTTTCGTAGTCGGCGGAAATAAAGACCCGGATGAGGCCCGGCTTATCCCGGAGGATATAGTCGGCGCAGCGGCCCACAATGACGCAGCTACCCTTCTCCGCCACGCTGAGCACCGCATCCCGCTGGGCCTTCACGGCCATCTGGTCCACTGTCATGCTCTGGGAGCCGCCCAGCAGAGCATTTTGGCCCATGACCAGGGAGTAGAGGAAACTGTTGGTGGGCTTCTCGTCATAATCCTGGAGAAACTGGTGACTGAGACCGCTCTCCTTGGCGGCGATGGCCAAGAGCTCTTTATCATAATAGGGGATACCAAGGGCCTGGGCCACTTTCTTGCCGGTCTCCCGGCCTCCGCTGCCAAATTGACGCCCAATCGTAATGTAAATTTCTGCCATTTTGCAGGACCTCCTTTTGGTTAATACGCACAAACAGGGCGAAAGAAGCTCCCTGCCTATTTGTATTATATCACATAGTTTGACCTTTGTGAAGAAAAAAATGAAAAAGAATGGGGAATAAAATGTCCTGGCCTTGTCTTTTGCCCAGCGATAAGATATAATAAAAGAAAGAAAAACAAAAAAATGAACGGAAGAAAACTTGCCTGCGCATTGCTTTCCCTCGGCCTCATCCTGAGCCTGGTTGCCTGCGGTGGTAAGCCGGAGCCCACCCCCGAGGCTCCTCAGACCGTCACCGGTACCGGCGAAGGCACCGGCTATGCTGGAGCCATCAAGGTGGAGATCACCCTCTCTGCCGACAAGAGCACCATCGAGGACGTGAAGGTCATCGAGCAGAGTGAGACCGAGGCCATCGGCGGAAAGGCCATTGAGCAATTGACCGCCGCTGTGAAAGAGAATCAAAGTGTTAATCTGGATGCCGTTTCGGGCGCTACTTTGGCCAGTGAAGGTTTTCTGACTGCCGTGAAGGCCGCCATTGAGAATGCTGGCGGCGACCCGGCTTCCTTCGGCACCGCTGTTGAAAATCCCGCTTCCACCCCCGAGACGCCTGAGGCGGCTGCCTTCGCCGCCCCCTATATCCGAGTGGCGGGCTACGCCATGGAGGGGGACTTCCCCCTGGCCGTGTGGGTGGACTTTGACCCGGAGACCGACAAGGTGCTGGGTGTGACACTCACCGGCTACGGCAACCCTGCCATTGTGAATGCCTTCGGCGATACGCTGGAGGCCATGATGGCGGCGAAGGCCGACTTTGTGGGCAAGGCCGCCGAGGATCTGACCGGCGGCGACACGTTGGCTTCCGCTGTGGCCCAGGCTGCCCAGAGCTACCTGGATACCAAGGACCGGTTTATCATCCGCCCCTATCAGAGCATGATGACCGAGCGGTACATGGCCAACAATCCCTACCTGACGGATAGCTCTCTGAAGGGTGAAGTCACTGTGGAGACTGAGATCGTGGCCCAGTATCCCGCCGACGCCATCACCCTGGTGACGGAGGATGTTCTCTACAAAGAGAAGGTCACTTACCCTGCCGGTATGTCTGTGGCCGCTGTCAACGAGAGTCTTACCATCAACTCCGGCGTCATCTACGCCAACAAGCCCGGCGTGGCCGTTATCGCCTACCGTTTCGGCGATATGGTCCTCTATGACGCTTTGGATATTTACGAAAACTTTACCACTGACCTCTCCGGCGCCGACGCCTACGGCAAGCTCATCGGCGTCATCGACGAGAGCGAGGACGCCGTCACCTACCGGGTGCTGGGCGACAAGGCCATGAACTTCCCCGGCGGTACCTGCGGCTCCACTGTGGTGGATGTGACCATCGACAAGAAGACTGATACGCTGAGCAAAGTCTATGTGGCTGAGCACTCCGACTCCACCTATCTGGCCAATGCTTGGGAGTACGGCGGCGGCTTTGCCAACGTGGGCGAGCTTATTTATCACATCGACACGTTTACCGCTAAGTTTGAGGGGCTGGATGCCAAGACCTCCGTTACGCCCTATGAGCTGACCACCAAGGAGTCTACCGGCGGCACTGTGGTGGATGGAGGAATCGACATGGTGGTCTCGGGCGCCACCCGGACACCCAACGCCATCGTTCGGGCAGTGAACGCCGCCATCGAGGCTTACGCCGGCTAAAAAACGGTTTTTCTCCGCAGATCTAAAAAACACGGCAGGTCATCTGACCTGCCGTGTTTTATAATGTTTTTACAGCTCGCTAAGGGTATCCTTTTCATACTTCAGCTTCTTCACCGTGTTCCGGGTGCCCTTTACGATGTTGTCCATCCTGAGTTCCTCGGTGACCCCGGAGATGAAGGTGTAGGCCACTCCGTGGCGCTTGGCCCGCCCGGTCCGGCCAATGCGGTGGACGTAGTACTCGTTCTCGTCGGGCACGTCGTAGTTGAAGACGGCGTCCACGTCGTCGATGTCCAGCCCACGGGCGGCCACGTCGGTGGCTACCAGCACCTGGAGCTTGCCGTCCTTAAAGCGCTGAAGGGTCTTTTCCCGGGCAGACTGCTGGATGTCCCCGTGGATGGCCTCGCATTTCACCCCGCTCATCCGAAGGAGGCCGGAGAGCCGGTCGGTCATATTTTTGGTGTTGCAGAAGGCGATGGCCCGCTCATAGCCCCCGTGGGTCAAAAGCTGGACCATCAGCTCCGCCTTGGCCGAGCGGTCCACCTCGATGCGGTACTGGTCGATGTCGGGCTTGTTCTGCTGGTCGGCCTGGACGGTGATCTCCACCGGGTCCCGCTGGTAGACCCAGGAAATGTCCATCACTTCCCGGGAGATGGTGGCGGAGAACATACCGATGTTTTTTCTTGACTTAATCTGGTCCAGAATGCGGGTCACATCCCGGATAAAGCCCATGTCCAGCATCCGGTCCGCCTCGTCCAGCACGATGGTCTCCACCTGGTCCAGCCGGATGGTCCGCCGCTTCATGTGGTCCATGAGCCGGCCCGGGGTGGCCACCACGATCTGGGGAGCGTCCTTTAACTGCTTGATCTGCTTTTCGATGGGGGCGCCGCCGTAGAGCACCACGGTTTTGACCCCTTCCTTGAATTCGCACAAGTCCCGCAGCTCCTCCTGGATCTGGATGGCAAGCTCCCGGGTGGGGGCCAGCACCAGGCCCTGGACCGCCTTTTTCTCCGCATCCACGTGCTCCACCATGGGGATGCCGAAGGCGAAGGTCTTGCCCGTGCCCGTGGGGGCCTTGGCGATGACGTCCTTCCCCTCCATAAAATAGGGGATGGCCCCGGACTGGACCGGGGTGGCCTGGACGTAGCCCTTCTTTTCAATGGCCTTCATAATGGCGGGGGAGAGCCCCAGCTCGTCATAGCGCTTGATTTCCGTGATCGTTTGTCCGTTGATCTCCATAGGATTTCGAACCTTTCCTTTGTATATGTAGTCATCCTATATATGATACCATACTCTTGCCCCCGGCGCAAGTAGAGGCGGGCAAGCCCGCTCCTTCGCTGCGGGCGGATGGTTTCGCCTTATCCCGCCAGGGTCTCGGCCAGCACCGCCATCACGGGAAGGGTGAGGGCGGAGAGAAGGTGGGAGAAGCTGACTAGCTGGGCCGCCCGGGCGGTGTCCCGGTCATACTGCTCGGCGAACATACTGGTGAGCCCGGCGGCGGGGGTGCCCGCCAGGATCACCAGGGTGAGGTAGCAGGTCCGGTCCAACCCAAGGGGCAGCAGGACGGCGGCGGTGAGAAGGGGCATTGCCAGCAGCTTCACGGCGGCGGCCAGGTAGAGTTTGCTCTCCCGGAAGGTCCGCAGCAAGTCGGCCCGGGACATTTGGGCCCCGATCACCATCATGGCAAGAGGCGTATTGAGGTTGGCGATGTGGTTCACGGTGCTCTGCACCGGGCCGGGCAGCTCCACACGGAGGAGGAAGAGGGCAAAGCCGATGAAGGAGCCCACGATGGCCGGATTCAAAAGGATCTTCTTCACCGACACCGCCTCCCGTCCGCCCATGAGCATGGCCCCGTGGGTGAAGGCGAAGACGTTGCACACGATGATGGTGATGGACACGAAGACCAGGGCCTCCTGCCCCACTACCGCCGCCACCAGGGGAAGGCCCATGAAGCCCACGTTGCCGTACATGCTGCCAAAGCGCAGAGGCGCCCGGAGGGACGATCCCTCCTTCCGGAAGAGGGGCAGGGTCACCAGGACCCCCAACAGGTAGCTTACCGCCACGGCCACCGCCGCCATGCCCAGCATCCCCAGGGTCCCGAGATCCCACTCCTTGGGGAAACCGTTGATGATAGCGCAGGGGATGGCTACCGCCATGAGGAGCCCGCTCATTTCCCGGGTCCCCGCCGGGGAGATCTTACTCACCTTTGCCAGGGCGTAGCCCACCCCCATCAGCATGAAGAGGGTAGCCACCTGACTCAAAACCACCCAAAACCGTTCCGCCATACTCGAGTCACGGCCTTTCTGTTATTTTCGTGTGGGGTCTGCCGTGCTGTGCGGCAGTGTACCGTTCAGTCGCCTTCCCGACGACTCAAACTGCCACTTGGGCCGCTTTGTGATATATGCTGGCCCTGTCTTTGGTTCCGTGCTGTCCGAATTACTCTTCCGCACTTTCGAATTGCCCGAATTGGATCCCGTTTTTTGTTTTCCATTCGATGTTGCCGCTGGCAGACCGACCGAGAACAAATGCGGCCGCGCCAGAGGGAGAGCTGAGAGGAACATCTTTTAAGAGGTGCATATTTTCATCTATGGCATCTTTATATAGTTCTCTCTTTTTGAGTGCGCTTTTAGGGCAGCTCTGTGTATGCCCTTTCCGAATGAGACTTCCTTGCAAAACGACGAAGCCATCTGCTGTTTGTACTGCACACGCGTCTGCGGGAGGGTTATCCTGCTTAATAAAAAATTTGACTGTTGATGCCTTCTTTTGATTGATTGGGACAAAAGGTTCAAAAACCTTGTGCCCGAGCACCCCCATAATGATCTTTGCGTATTCAATAAATTCTTCTAGTTCGCTTTCTTTTTCCTCTGTAACATTCCCCTGCGTGGGCTCGTTAGCGTTTTTTACAATATACCGGTGGGCATCAGAGGCCATGGAGCAGAAACGATTTTCGAGATAACTGATCTCGGTGGGGCCAAAGGAATTGTTGGATGTAGTAAATACGATTGCCTCAGACCAATAATCTTTGTTCGGATTTTTCCGGTGCTCCTGTAGTCGGTACAGGATTCCCTCGCCATTCTTTCGGGCCCCGGCTTGTCCAATATAAATAACCGGTTCCGATGTCTCATCGGACACACCAAACAGAAAGTATATTCCGCTTTGCCTCAGATCATTTCTTTCCCGGCATAGATCCAAATCGACCCTGGGGATCCGGTATGCAACACCGGTCCAATTTGCCAAGGTACACTTTATGCGCCCATTGGCGGTTCCGTCCATCAAAAATACGTTAATACTTTTTCCGTGATTTGCCATCTCTTCCCTCCTGTATTCCCACTCTATTTGTATTGTTCTCCGCGCTTCTATTTCGCCATCCATCCCGTTGCCCGGTATTGCAGTGCCTCCGCAATGTGGGGTACTTGGATATTTTCACACCCGTCCAGATCGGCGATGGTCCGGGCCACCCGCAAAATGCGGTCATAGCCCCTCGCCGTCAGCCCCAGACGCTCAAAGGCCCCCTTCATAAGGTCCTGGCACCCCTCGTCCAGCGGGCAGAACTCCTCCAGCTCCGTGCGGCCCATCTGGGCGTTGCAGGGGATGCCCTCGGCCCCAAACCGCTTGGCCTGGACCGAGCGGGCGGCGTCTACCCGCTTCTTGATACACGCCGACGGCTCCCCGTCGGGTTTGTCCGACAGAGTGTCAAAGTCCGGGGGCGGCACGTCCACAATGAGGTCGATCCGGTCCAGCAGAGGCCCGGAAATTTTATACTGGTACTTCTCCACGTCCTTCTGGCTGCACCTGCACCGGTCTGAATAGCCGTACCAGCCGCACTTGCAGGGGTTCATGGCGCACACCAGCATGAAGCGGGCGGGGAAGGTTTCGCTCCCCGCCGCCCGGGTGATCTGGACCTTGCCTTCCTCCATGGGCTGGCGCATGACCTCCAGCACGTCCTTGTGGAACTCGGGCAGCTCGTCCAGAAAGAGGACCCCATGGTGGGCCAGGGAAATTTCTCCGGGCCGAATCAGGGGGTTGCCCCCTCCTGCCATGCCCATGGCGGACACGGTGTGGTGGGGGGAGCGGAAGGGCCGCTGGGTCAGCAAGGGCTGCTCCTTGGTGGTAAGCCCCAGCACCGAGTGGACCGCCGTGGCCTCCAGTGCCTCCCGCTCCGAAAGGCCGGGGAGAATGGAGGGCAGCCGCTTGGCCAGCATGGATTTGCCCGACCCCGGCGGGCCGATCATCAGGACGTTGTGGCCACCGGCGGCGGCAATTTCCAGCGCCCGTTTCACGTTCTCCTGGCCCTTCACCTCGGAAAAATCGGGGACGGGAGCCTGGTTTCCACCGGGAGCCCAGGGCTGGGCGGGGTCGATGAGAGCCTCTCCCTTCAGGTGGGCAACCAACTGTCCCACAGTCTCCACCGGGTAGACCGTCATGCCCTTGGCCAGGGTGGCTTCGGGGGCGGCGTCGGCGGGGACAAAGAGCCGCCGGATCCCCGCTTTTTGTGCCGCCAGGGCCATAGGCAGCATCCCGGGCACGCTCCGCAATGCCCCCGAGAGGGACAGCTCCCCCAGAAAGGCGCAGTCCCCCTCGGGCCTGGGGAGCTGCCCCCCGGCGGCCAGGATACCCACCAAAATGGGCAGGTCGTAGACCGTGCCGCCCTTTTTCCGGTCGGCGGGGGCCAGATTCACTGTGATCCGGGACACGGGGAACTGAAAGCCGCAGTTCTTCACCGCTGAGCGGACCCGGTCCCGGGCCTCCTTGACGGCGGTGTCGGGAAGGCCCACGATCTCAAAATTGGGCAGGCCCCCGGAAAGGTCGCACTCGCACAGTACCTCATAGCCCTCCACCCCGTGGAGGCCCAGCGAACGCACCTGGGTCATCATAGGCTTGTCCCCTCCCTGAAAAGGATTATGTAAACTGGATGTTCGGTTACTGTCATGGATAAAATCAGTATATCACGTCCAAAAGGCCAAATCAATCACTCTTTCCTTGTCATGATAGGCGAAAAGTCCCCATTCCCTCTTTTCAAATGTGGAAAAACGTGTTATACTTAACTGTTCTAAAATTTGGTATAATAGGATTTACCTCGTTTAAGAGAGGATTTGACGCTATGGAAAAACGGTATCTGCCCCCCGTTCTTGCCCTTGCGGGCGGCGGAGTGGGCTTTGCGCTACGGAAATGGCAGCTTGCCACCGCCTTTGAACCGGAAACCGGCCTGGCCGTCTCCGGGATGCCCGCCACCTGGGCCTTGCTGGGCTGGTCGGCGCTGGTGGCCTTGCTGGTGATCTGTTTCAACTGGAAGAACAAGGAACGGATGGCCTGGGACCGGGCCTTCGCCGGGGCCCGGGGGAACGCGGTGTTTATGACGGCGGTGATTCTGGGAGCCTTCCTCCTGCTGGCCAGCGCCGGCGCCGAGGCGGTGAGCTTCTCGGTGACTTACCAGATGGACGCAGGCAACGAGCTTTTTGGGGCCCAGGTGGCTTCCGCAGTCCTGCCGCCCTTGCGGATCGGCCTGTGTCTTGCCGGCCTGCCTTGCATCATTTTGTGGGTGAAGCACCTGAACCAGGGCAGCGAAAAATGCAAGGAGAGCCTGGCCCTTCTGGAACTGTGCTTCCTCTTCTGCGTGTGGCTCATCTCCGACTATCAGGTCCGGGCTGCCGACCCGGTGGTCCAGGACTATATGTACGAGGTCTTCGCCATCGTATGCGGCCTCATGGGCATCTACTTTGTGACCAGCTACTCCTTTCAGGAGGGCAAGCCCCGCAGGACCCTGTTCTTTTGCCTGATGGGGGCCTACTTCTCTCTGGTGACCCTGGCCGACCAGCATTCTCTGACAGATATTTTCCGTTACGGCTTCGTGGTGCTGTTCCTCATCGCCCACGCCGTCCTGCTCCTTCAGGAGCATCCCCCCGCCCCAGAGCCGGAAGCGGCGGAAGAGACAGAAACGAAAGACCCGGCTGCGCCGGAAACAAAGGAAAGAGAGGCTGAAGAAAATGCCTGAGAAATTCTATATCACCACCCCCATCTACTACCCCTCGGACAAACTTCATATCGGCCACACCTACTGCACCGTGGCTACCGACGCCATCGCCCGTTATAAGCGGCTCCAGGGCTACGACGTCATGTTCCTCACCGGCACCGACGAACACGGTCAAAAGATCGAGGACAAGGCCAAAGAGGCGGGCGTTACCCCCAAAGAGTTCGTGGACAATATCGTAGAGGGGTCCCGGGGCGTGAAGGACCTGTGGAAGCTGATGAACATCTCCAACGACCGCTTCATCCGCACCACCGACGACTACCATGTCTCCGCCGTCCAGAAGATCTTCCGGGCCATGTACGAAAAGGGGGACATTTACAAGGGCTCCTACAAGGGAAAATACTGCAAGCCCTGTGAGTCCTTCTGGACCGAGTCCCAGCTGGTGGACGGCAAGTGTCCCGACTGCGGCCGGGAGGTCGTCGATGCCGAGGAGGAGGCTTACTTCTTCCGGGCCTCCAAGTACGCCGACCGGGTCCGGGACCTGCTGGTGAACACCGATTTCCTGGAGCCCCGAAGCCGGGTCAATGAGATGGTGAACAACTTCATCGACTGCGAGGGAGGGCTTCAGGACCTGTGCGTGTCCCGGACCAGCTTCACCTGGGGGGTCCCTGTGGACTTTGACCCGGGCCACGTGGTCTATGTGTGGCTGGACGCCCTCTTCAACTACATGACCGCCCTGGGCTATCAAAACGACAAGTATGGCGATGTGGAGAAGTTCTGGCCTGCCGACGTCCACTTTGTGGGCAAGGAGATCGTCCGGTTCCACGCCATCTACTGGCCTGCCTTCCTCATGAGCATGGACCTGCCCCTTCCCAAGAAGGTCTACGGCCATGGCTGGCTTTTGCTGGACGGGGGCAAAATGAGCAAGAGCAAGGGCAACGTGGTGGATCCCTACATCCTGGCGGAGAAGTTCGGGGTGGACGCCCTGCGGTTTTTCCTGCTGCGGACCTTCCCCTTCGGCTCCGACGGCAACTTCTCCAACGAGGCCCTCATTCAGACCATCAACGTGGACCTGGCCAACGACCTGGGCAACCTGGTGAGCCGGACCACTGCCATGGTGGAGAAGTACTTTGGCGGCACCCTGCCCCTGGAGCAGGCCGGGGACGAGGCCATGGACGGGGAGCTGCTGGCGATGGCGTCCTCCCTCCGGGACCGGTATGAGGAGCAGATGGAGGCCTACCAGTTCCAGAACGCGCTGGAGGCCGTCTTTAAGGTCATCCAGCGGGCCAACAAGTATATCGACGAGAACGCCCCCTGGGCCCTGGCAAAGGACATGGAGCAGAACGGCTCCCGGCTGGGGCGGGTCCTCTACAACCTGCTGGAGACCACCCGGATCTGCGGCGTCCTCCTGACCCCCTTTATGCCCGAGAGTATGGAGAGGCTCTTTGCCCAAGTGGGCGCCGGTAAGGCCGCCCAGACCTGGGACAGTGCCGCTGTCTGGGGTGTTCTGCCGGAGAATGTCACTGTCACCAAGGGGGACAACCTCTTCCCCCGCATCGACACGGAGAAGGCCATCGCCGAGCTGGAGGAAGCCGCCGAGGTTGCCAGAAAGGCCGCCCTGCCCGACATTGAGATCGAGCCTCAAACCGAGGAGAAGGTAGACTTTGAGACCTTCTGCAAGAGTGATTTCCGGGCGGTGAAGGTGAAGGCCTGTGAGGCGGTGAAGAAGAGCGATAAGCTCCTCCGCTTCACCCTGGACGACGGCACGGGAGTGGACCGGCAGATCCTCTCGGGCATCCATAAATGGTATGAGCCACAGGACCTGGTGGGCAAGACCCTCATTGCCATTGTCAACCTGCCCCCCCGGAAAATGATGGGCCTGGAGAGCTGCGGGATGCTCATTTCCGCCACCCACACGGAGAAGGGGGAGGAGCAGCTCCACCTTCTTATGGTGGACGACGCCATCCCCGCTGGGGCCAAGCTGTGCTAATTATGTAAACTTAGAAATACAGAGGGCGAAAGCCCTCTGTATTTTCCTATTTACAGTCCCATTTATGGGACACTCCTTCTGATAGAATGGCATCATCAGAAAGGAGTTGACCCCAAATGGCAGAACAGTTTGAAGTGAGATATGTGCAGGGGCACGTGGAGGTCTATGACGGCGCGGGGCGGTTCTGTTTCTCTGCCGATACCTACGGCGAAGCCCAGAGCGAGCTTCGGGACATGGCGGCCTGAGCCTCCACCCAAGAAAAAGGGACGGAAGTGTACAACTTCCGCCCCTTTCTTACATTTACATTACATTTTTGAGATAGATGTACGGAAACGTGCCACGGAGCGGAGTGCCGCCGGTATCAATGGAGGGACTTTTTCACCCCTCCACGTCCACTATCCGCACATACCGCCGCAAGGGATACTCGCCGTCGTGTCCCTCCCCGGGGAAGGTGTCGGACATGGACCCCGCCCGGGTGATCCGGGTGAGGCCTGCCCGGGCCAGCAGCCCGGTAAGTTCCTCCCGGTCCTCCGGCGCACAGAGGAGCCCGGCGGTCTGGAGCCGGCCTTTCTGGCGGCGGAGAGCGCCCATCAGGTCCCTCCGGGGCAGCAGCTTCACCAGCACGTTTCCCTCCATGGGGGACAGCTCCAGCTCCCCATGGGGCCGGAAGGTCACCGAGCAGCCCCGGCCGGGAAAGTGGACCTCCCCCTCCGTCCTGCCCTCCACGATCCGCTCCAGAAGGGCGGTGTGGCCCGAGAGGGAGGCTCCTGCCCCGGCCCAGGGACCGGGCCGCTCTTCGGCGGCCTTTTCCAAATAGGGAAGGAATATGCGGCAGAAGGAAAGGGCCTCCTCCCGGTTATCGCTGTCCAGAAAAATGACCTGGCAGGAGGAGCAAAGCCGCTGATTGGTCCCGATGATGTGCCGGGCCAGGGCGGAGAGCTCCCCCTCCACATCTTCATAGCCCGCCACATAGGCAAAGCCCAGCCGGTGGCCCCACTCCATAAGCTTGCACCCCGCCGGGGCCATGGCCCGGAGGCTTTGGATGGCACTGTCGCCGCCCCAGGTGACGATACCGTCCGCCAGGGAAGCCAAAAGTTTTATGTCAACCACTTCTTTGGAGGGCAGGTCGAAGGCACAGAGGTAGGGGGCCAGCCGGGGTTCCTGTTCCACCAGCAGGGAGAAAGCGGCCAGGGAAAGGCCCTTGTCCCCGTGGGGCAGCTTCACCAGGTTCACATTGCCGGTGAGAAGCCCCTCCAGGGCGCTGTAAACGGGCAGGCCGGGCATGTTGCCTGCCGCCACATGGAGGAGGGTGCCCAGAGGCAGCACCCGGGCGGCAGTGCGGCCGTGGGTTTGGGCAGCGAAGGGCGCTCCTCCCAGCTCGGTGCGGAGCTTTTGTTCCAAGGTCTCCCGGCGGAGCATGGGCAGCAGCTCCGCCAGCGTTGCCCCGGCGGGGAGGTACCGGGCCAGCAGGGCGTCAAATTCTCCGCCCGCCAGCCGCCGGCCCAGGGCATCTACCGCGGCGATGACCGTTTCGGACTCCAAAGGCGGGCCCATGCGGGTGGCGTTGATGGCCTTTTCCAACCCGGTGAGGACCTTTTTCCGCTCCGAATCGGGAAGCAGCTTGCCGTTTGCGAAGATCATTGCGTCTTCCCTCCTTCTATGCCGAAACCCTCATCGCCGCCCAAAAGC
Source organism: Oscillospiraceae bacterium (assembly GCA_022800215.1). Lineage (GTDB taxonomy): Bacteria > Bacillota > Clostridia > Oscillospirales > Oscillospiraceae > Vermiculatibacterium. Next base: position 26,893 of record JAAWPV010000001.1, read on the forward strand.
TCAGCGGCCCCGGCGGCGCAGGTCTGGATGTCCGTCATGCCCACCCGGCCCAGAATGGTGAGGTAGGGGCTTTGGATGCCGCAGCCGCAGTCGGCGCCGGGGGTGAGATAGCCCAGGTCGTCGGTCATGACGCTTAGGGTGGGGGTGGCGGTCATAAGGGGGGAAATGAGGTTGATAAGGCCCACCTGCCCCATGGGCAAGGGGTCCAGGGTGTCCGGGTCCCGGATGATGACCCGCCCGTAGATGGGGATGTGGAAGTGGTGCTTTTGGCAGACATTGTAGAAAACCGGGTGCTCCACCGCCCCGAAAAGCTCGTTGATATTTTCCCGGGGAATGCCCAGCACCTTTTCCACCAGGGCGTAGAGGGTCCCTTTGTCCACCTCCTGGGCGTAGTGCTGCTTCCAGCCCCCCGCCAAAATAATGCGGGAGCCTTTGGGAAGAGAGACTTTGAGGCCCAATTCCTCCATCCGCTGAAGGCCGAACCAGAGGTAGGAGGGAAAACCGATGACTCTTGTGGGGAACCGGGAGCTTTCCAGCCGTTTCAGGGCCTTGGCGATGGAGTCCAGATCGGGGACGTAGGCCCCGTCCACCATGTTGAGGGCGTAGGTCCGGCTGAGAGGCGGGGAGAAGTGGGTGAGGCCGAACATGGTCCGGGTGACCCCGGTGTGGTTTGCTTTGTTGGGCTTGTAGCCCAGGATGACGCAGTGGGCGGGCACCGGGGAGGCCAGGCGGTGGTAAAGTCCCAGCCGCACCACCATGGGGGCCTCCGCCAGGATGGAGCCCCAGTCAAACCCGATTTGGCTGAATTTTCCGCTGGTGCCTGAGGAGGTGACCTTCATGGCCATGCGCCACTGGGGCATGGAGAAAAGGGCCTTGCGCTTGAAAAAGAGGGTGGGGATGACGGGAATTTTGGCAAGGTCCTCCATGGTGCGAAGCTGGTCAGGGGAAAAGTTCAGATGCCGGCAGATGGCGGCATAGCCGGGGCAGTGCCTGATGTGGTAGGCGGCATTGTCCCGGCAAGCACGGAGAAAGGCTTCGTCAGACCGGGGCAGGTCGTAGGGCTTACCCTTCCAGAACAGCCGTTGGCGGGAGAGCATGGCAGCCACCTCCTTGTGCCCCTGCAAAAACGGCGCCCATCGCAGAGACATCATACTTGATGGTTTACATAAAAAAGATCAGGCGAACTCCTCCGCCCAGTCGCCGTTCACGAAGATGGGCACCTCGGTGCCGTCCTTCATGATGCCGGTGACGTTCATGTCAGCAGTGCCGATCATGAAGTCGCAGTGGGTGGCGGATACGTTCAGCTTATGGGCGAGAAGCTCCTCCTCCTTCATGTCGCTGGCCCCCGCCACGCAGAAGGGGTAGCACCGGCCCAGGGCCAGATGGCAGGCGGCGTTCTCGTCAAAGAGGACGGAGTAGAAGAGAAGGCCCATCTGGGAGATAGGGGAGCTCTTGGGCACCAGGGCGGCTTCGCCCAGGTAGCAGGAGTTTTCGTCGGTTTCGATGATGTGGCTGAGCTGTTCCTTGCCGGACTTTGCGTCCCACTCCACCGCCCTGCCGTTTTCAAACCGGATCCAGAAGTCCTCAATAAGGCTGCCCCGGTGACTCAGGGGCAGGGAGGAGTGAACGACGCCCTCCGTCCGGGTCCGGTCGGGGGAGGTGAAAATTTCCTCGGTGGGGATGTTGGGGTAATAGTAGACCCCCTCCTCGTTCTCAATGCCGCCGCCCCACCAGCAGTGTCCGGGCAGCAGGCCCACGGTCAGGTCGGTGCCGTTGGAAGCGGTGTAGCGGACTGCGTCAAACTGCTTCTCGGTGAGCCGGGTCGTCCGGCGGCGGAAGTTTTCGGTGTGGTCCGCCCAGGCCTGGGCGGGGTCGGGACCGTCGGCCCGGGCCACCTTCAAAATGGCCTCCCACAGCTTGTCCACCGCCTCCTCCTCGGGTAGGTCGGGAAACACCTTCTTGGCCCAGGCGGGGGTGGCGATGCCGCAGCCGCAGCGGGTGGATTTTCCCTTGCCAAGTCCGGCGCTGTACTTGGGGCACTCCCGTCGGGTGGCCTTCTGCTTGGCGGTGAGGCGCTTGGGGTCCACCCCCTCCATGCCGCCGAACATACCGCCGCCCAGCCGCAGGACGGCGGCGCCCTTCTCGGCGGCGGTTTCCAGCATGGTCTTTTCCCAGGCGGGAATGGTCTCGAAAAGCTCGTCCGCACCATGGATGAGCCGCTGACGGTCGATCTCCGGGTCACTCCACTGCACCGTCACATCCTTGGCTCCCAGCTCCCAGGCGGCCTCCACCGCCAGACGAACAAAGGGGGCGCAGTCCACCTGGGCGGAAATCAGGATCTCCTGGCCGGGCTGAAAGGAACAGCCGGTCCCCACCAACAGTTTGGCGTACTTGTAAAGGCGTTCTTTTTCTATCATCGGTTATCTTCCTTTCACTTGTAAATAATCCCACTTGTGGGAACTTGACCCTTTGTGATATACTATATTTTGAAATGATATGCACGGCTGTGCATAACACTATTATAACAGTGAGGGAACAGAAATGGCAAGTCAAAAAACACAATATGATAATACCTCTATCTCCTCTCTGAAAGGCGCCGACCGGGTCCGGAAACGCCCCGGCGTCATTTTTGGCTCCGATGGGCTGGACGGATGTCAGCACGCTGTCTTTGAGATCCTCTCCAACGCCATTGACGAGGCCAAGGAGGGCCACGGCAGCCTCATCACTGTAAAACGGTTCCTGGACAAGTCCATCGAGGTGGCCGACCAGGGCCGGGGCTGTCCGGTGGACTGGAACGAGAAGGAGCAGAAGTACAACTGGGAGCTGGTTTTCTGCGAGCTCTACGCCGGCGGCAAGTACGACGCGGGGGGGGACAACTATGAATACTCCCTGGGTCTCAACGGCCTTGGCTCCTGCGCCACCCAGTACGCCAGCGAGTATTTTGACGCCACCGTCTGGCGGGACGGCTTCAAATACACCCTCCACTTTGAGAAGGGCGAGAACGTGGGCGGACTTCAGAAGGAGCCCACCGACAAGGGCAAAAAGACAGGCTCCACCTTCCGCTGGCGGCCCGACCTGGAGGTTTTTACCGACATCGACATCCCCGCCGAATACTACCTGGACGTGATGAAACGTCAGGCGGTGGTCAACGCCGGGGTCACGTTCCGCTTTTTGAATGAGACGGAGCCCGGCAAGTTCGAGACCACCGATTTCCTCTACGAAAACGGCATTCAGGACTACGTGAAGGAGCTGGCGGGGGAAAATTCCCTGACCCAGCCTGTATTCTGGCAGACCGAGCGGCGTGGCCGGGACCGGGAGGACAAGCCCGAGTATAAGGTGAAGCTCTCCGTCTCCCTCTGCTTTTCCAACACGGTACAGATCATTGAGCACTACCACAATTCCTCCTGGCTGGAGCACGGCGGCGCGCCGGAAAAGGCCACCCGCTCGGCCCTGGTGGCCGCCATCGACGGCTATTTGAAGGGTCAGGGCAAGTATCAGAAGAGCGAGAGCAAGGTGACCTGGCAGGACGTGGAGGACTGCCTTGTGATGGTGAGCAACAACTTCTCCACCCAGACTTCCTATGAGAACCAGACCAAGAAGGCAGTCACCAACAAGTTCGTCCAGGACGCCATGACGGAGTTTTTGAAGGCCCAGATGGAGGTCTACTTCATCGAAAATCCCTTCGACGCCCAGAAGATCGCCGAGCAGGTCCTCATCAACAAGCGGAGCCGGGAATCCGCCGAGAAGGCCCGGCTCAACATCAAGAAAAAGCTCACCGGCACATTGGACCTTGCCAACCGGGTCCAGAAGTTCGTGGACTGCCGGAGCAAGGACCCGGAGAAGCGGGAGCTCTACATCGTGGAGGGCGACTCGGCCATGGGCGCCGTCAAGCTCTCCCGGGACGGGGACTTCCAGGGCATCATGCCCGTCCGGGGCAAGATTTTGAACTGCCTCAAGGCCGACTATGCCCGCATCTTCAAGTCGGAGATCATCACCGACCTCATGAAGGTCCTGGGCTGCGGGGTGGAGGTCAATGACAAGCGGGCCAAGGACCTGCCCGCCTTCGACCTGATGAACCTTCGTTGGAACAAGGTGGTCATCTGCACCGACGCCGACGTGGACGGCTACCAGATCCGCACCCTCATTTTGACCATGCTCTACCGCCTGACCCCCACCCTCATCCAGCGGGGCTACGTGTATATCGCCGAATCTCCCCTTTATGAGATCACCTACAAGGAAAAGACTTGGTTCGCGTACTCCAACAAGGAGAAGGACGATATCGTCAAGGAGATTGGCACAGACAAGAAGGTCAACATCCAGCGCTCCAAGGGCTTGGGTGAGAACGAGCCCGAGATGATGTGGCTCACCACCATGAACCCGGAGACCCGGCGGCTCATCAAGGTCATGCCCGAGGACGCGGAGCGCACCGCCGCCATGTTCGACCTTCTGGAGGGAGACAATCTCCAGGGCCGGAAGGACCACATCGCGGAGAACGGCTATAAGTTCCTGGAGCTTGCGGATATTTCCTAAGGACCAACTCCCGGCATATATGCCGGGATGAAGGATATGAAGTTTGTATCAATAAAAAAGGAGGGCATTTTCATGAAAACAAAACGGTTCCTTTCTCTGGTATTGTCTTTGGTTTTGACCCTGTCCCTCGCCGCCCCGGCTCTGGCCGCCGAACCCGGGGAGGAGTCCGGCCTTCTGGACCGGTACAGCTTTCAGGAGCAGTACCTGGCCGGCCACCCCCAGCTGAAAGCCGACTTTGACGCCGGCGCCTGGTTTGCCGACAACTACTCTTACTGGACCAAGGAGGAGTACATGGAGGCCCTGGAGGTGGACGAGGCGGAATTTGAGGAGCGTATGTGGAACGAGTACTGCTGGAGCGCGGAGAATGGCCTCTACATCGTCATCACCAACGCCTACGAGGCCTATCAGGTGGACTACTATGATGAGACCCACCCTGGGGAGCTGGACAAATTGGACACCCGGGCCTTGCTGGAGAAGGCAGGCTACTACGATATGACCGCCGAGACCTGGTATATGCAGAATAACGGCCTTACCACCCTGGAGGAGGTTCGCACCAGCCTTTTGAGCGACTACGTCACCGCCCGGCTGACGGTGGAGGCCACCCACGCCCGGTTCCTGGAGTATCAGAGCGCCTATCCCGAAAAATGGGCGGAGTTTGACGCCGGCGCCTACTTTGAAGAGCAGTACGGCTCCTTCATGACCAAAGAGGGCTACATGGACGGCTACTACCTCTTCACGGAGGAGGAGCTGGCGGAGAAGATGTTCTCCGAGTACATCCTGTGGAACCGGTGGACATGGGACACAGGCTATGACTGGCCCCAGAAGGACCAGCCCATCACCCTTGTAGTCAACGGCGAGACCCTTTATGACGCCGTCATCACCGCCGGGGATGGGGTCACCTACGCCGACGCCGCCACCCTCAACGCCGTTCTGGGCACCTCCCTGGAGGGGGAGGCGGTGCTCATCCGCTCCGCTGCCGAAGCCGCCGGCTGGGATGTGACCTGGAACGAGATGAACAACGAGGTGGTCCTTCTGGACCGGGAAAGCCTTCTGAAAGGCGTTCTGGCCCCCTCCGACTTCCGGGAGGAGTGGGACAGCGCCACCGATCCCGAGGCCCAGTTTGTCAAGAACATTCTGGGTGAGCCCGACGAAAAGGGCCTTTTTACCCAGGACTTCTCCCGCTATGACGAGATGATGAACCGGACCCTGGAAGCCAACAAGGGCAAGGAGGGCGAGGTCCAGCGGACCACCAGCACCTTTGACTTTACCCTTACCGCCTTCAACTCCCTGGACGGGGACGAGACCTACACCGTCACCGTGAAGGCGGACCTTCTGGTGAAGGACCAGGTGGCCGACCTGACTCTCACCGCCGACCTTGCCCAGCTTTGGGTTTTGCTGCCCCAGAGCGTGAAGGACAAGGTGGCGGCTAACCTTCCCAAGGTCACCTTCCAGGACCTTCCCGCCCTGCTGGGAGGCTGTAAGCTCCGGCTCATTTACAACATGGAGGAGGGGGTCCTCTACTGGAACTGCCCCATCCTGGCCCTCTTTGACGACAGCATTGAAGAGAACACCTGGGGCAAGGTGGACTTTTCCTCCCGGGTGACGGTGGTGACGGCAGAGCAGGAGACCTCCGACGGTTGGAACACCGCCGAGAAACTCTACAACGACCTGCTGGCGGACAGCGCCGCCAACTGGTGGGGGGCGGAGGATGCCTACTCCGACTTCGCTATCAGCCGGGTGTTCACGAACCTGCTGGTGGGCAACGACCGGATCACCCGCCGGGGGGATACCCTCACCTGGAGCCTGGACGCCGACGCCCTGACCTCTTGCATGGCTTTGGAGGACGGGTATGTGGATCTTGAGGACCTGACCGCCGCAGGCCTGTTCAAGGAATTCAACGTGACCTTCTCGGTGGAGAAGGACGGCCGGTATTCCCTCTCCGCCGCCATCCGTCCCGACATGGACGCCATCGCCGCCCAATATACCGCCGATCCCTGGTATGACACCAGCGAGGCCGCCCTCATGACCTGGGTCATGAACCTGCTGGATTTCCGGATGTCCGCCGATGTGTCCGGCATGGCTGACCGTACCTCCGGCAATGCCCAGTTCCATTGGAAAAACCAGTTCAAGCTGGAGCTGAAGACATCCAGCCAGCGCCGGACCAACGCCGGCGATCCCCTCTCCGCGCCCCCCGCCGGGGCCGAGGTAGTGGAACTTTACTGAAAGGACTTTCCCCTATGAAACGACCCCTCTCTCTGCTTTTGACCCTTGCCCTGACCCTCTCTCTGCTCCCTGCCGCATGGGGGGCAGAGCCTGTGACCCCCACGCCTCCCTCCTGGGTGGCGACGGAGGACTATCTTGTTTTCCCGGGTGACCCGGCCTATGAACGGTCCAACTGGGCCCAGATCGAAGCCCTCCGTGCCGACGCCGAAAAGGGGGCCCAGCTTCCCGCCGATGGCCGGGACTGGGCCGACGGCTCGGTGGGCCAGTGCTACGAGACCGCCCTTCTCCGGCTGAAATACGCGGAGAACGCCCAGACCCCGGAGGAGGAGGGCGAAGCCCTCCGCTCCGCCGGACAGGCCTTCAACGCCGCCTGGACCGCCCGCCGGGACCAGCTTCTGGGGGAGGACCCCCTGGCCGCCCGGCTGGAGATCGAGAAGTACCGGGCCTTTCTGGCCTACCGTTACGACTACGCCGAGATGGACTGGGGCCGGGCCCTGGTGGCCGATTTGGATACCCTGGGCATGACGCTGGCCGATTTCTTCGATACCCCCTTCATGGACCGGGTCAGCGCAGAGGACCGGGCCAAGGTGGAAACTTCGGTGGAAGCTTACTGGGAAGCCTACCGGGCGGAAAAGGAGCGCATCACCGTGTCGGTGGACGGGACCCTTCTCATTCTGGACACCGAGGTCCAGGTCCAGAATGAGCGCACTTTGATTCCCATTCGTGCCGTGGCCGAGGCCCTGGGGGCCGACGTGGAATGGGTCCAGGAGACCAATGAGATCGTCATCACCCGAGCCGGCTCCACCGTCACCATGACTTTGGATGACCCCACTGCCGATGTGGACGGCGAGACGGTGGAGATGGACGTGGCCCCCTTTGCCGAAAACGAGCGCACCTACATCCCCGTCCGGTACGTGGCGGAATTTTTCGGCCAGCAGGTGGAGTGGAACGAGACGGCCTACCGGGTAGAAATCACCGAGGACAAGGGCATTTTGGACGGCTCCGATCTGGAGGACTGGCTTGTTTCCATGGGAGCCCTTCTCACTCTGGTGTATGAGGGCGACCCCGCCGCCTTCGGCGGCCGTGGCCGGGCCCCCTATGTGGTGGTGACCCGGAACGAGCTGGGGGAGTTTGAAAACCATACCGCGGCCCCCCGGGACGACTTTCGCCGCCTTTTGGCGGAGGAATGGGACATCGGGGACCGGACGGCTCTGCTGGAAGCGGTAGAGGAGCTTTTGACCGAAAGCGGCAACGAGGCATTCCAGGATGCCGCCGACGAGGTGAAGCACCTCTCCGACGCCGAGATCGCCCGCCGGGCGGATAAGCTCAGCGCCGTGGACAAGTATATGTGGCCCCGGACCAAGGCCCTCTGGACCCGTTGGGGCAAGCAGGGCATCCGGGCCTGGGAGCTCTGCGAGGCCGCCGCTTTGGCCCAGTGGGGCTACACGGCGGGCTATCTCACCTACAATGAGGTGATAGAGCTGTTGGAGCCCGCCGCCCGGGCCGTCAGCCAGACCTTCACCTCCTGGGACGAGGTCTATGAAAACTTCCTGGACGGCTACTACTGGTGCGCCCGGGTGGACCTGGGGGACAAGACGGTGTGGGACACCGAATTGGGCATGGCCTATCTTTATCTGCGCAATGCCCCCGACACCGCCCACCTCTTTGACAGCGGGATGTTTGAGACAGGTGTGATGAAAGCAGAAAACAACAAGTAATCTAAAAGGGAAATATAACATTTAGGAGTGGATTTCATGAAACGGAAGGCCCTTTCTCTGTTATTGGCGTTGACTCTTGTGGTATCATTGGTGCCCGCCGTCTTCGCGGCGGAGCCCGTCACCCCCACCCCGCCCGAGTGGATAAACGAGGAAGAATATGTGATTTTTGAAGATGGGAAGGTCTATGAGCCCGAATATTGGGAGTGTGTACTACACCTTCGAGAGCATGCTTTGTCTGGCGGGCAGCAGTCAAAAGACAATCCCTATTGGAATGAATATTTGAAACTGAGTAGACTGGTTCAGAAGCCTTATATGGACGCCGCTGCAATATATGAAAAAGCATTGATTGACATGATGTATCATAAAAATAATGACTATGCCCGATGGAATTTAGGCAATGGAATTTTATATGATATATTATTGAAACAAGGCGGAACATTGGATACAGCCAGCGGGCAAATGCTGCAATTATGGAGTGCCCGATGGACATTTCAGATGGATTACTATGGCCGGACAGAGGAAGAAGCAACCATACGGGAACTGCCTGACTTAATTCCTGATTTTGTGAAAGAAATCAACGAGACCATGACCCGGAACGGCATGACATCCATAGAGCAATTTTTGGATTGCGGCACTATGGAAGTAGCTGAAGGAATGGAAACTTATCAGTGGATGGCAGAAGCTGGCGTTGCAATACCAGCAGGAAAAGAGATCGCAATTGTGCTGGATGGCCGCAGCTTGAAAATGGATGTATCCCCTGAAGTAAAGAATGAGCGTACCATGGTCCCCATCCGGGCGGTGGCCGAAGCTCTGGGGGCTGATGTGGAGTGGGTGCAGGACACCCAGCAAATCGTCATGACCCGGGCCGGGGTCACCGTCACCATGACCCTGGACAGCACCACCGCCACCATTGACGATGAAACTGTGGAAATGGACGTGGCCCCCTACGCCACCGAGGGCCGAACCCTTATTCCCGCCCGCTATGTGGCCGAATTTTTCGGTCAGAAGGTGGATTGGGACGGAGACAAGCGGCAAGTCCTCATCACCGAGGATAAATCGGTGGTGGGAGATTCCAACCTGGAGGCCTGGGCATTACCCATGGGGGCAATGTTGGCGAAGCTCAATGCGGGAGACCCGGCTGTTTTTGGCCTGTATGCCCGCAGCGCTTCGGCGGCGAAACAGTGCCATGGAGTGTTGGACGGCGGCTCCTGGAATATCCCTGACCGGGAGGATTTGGTTTATACCGTCCTCTCCATGACCCTCTATGGTCATGACGCCAATTTCCGTGAGATGGTGGCGGATGTCAAGCTACGCTCCCAGGCCGAGCGGGACGCCATCTCCGCTACCTCCGATGCTTGGCCCTCCTACATGTGGGAATACACCGAGTATGTGGATGAAAAGTGGGGCGACCGGGGCATTATGGCCTGGGACCTGTTCCGCATGTCCAATTTGGTCCAGTGGGGCTATACGGCAGGCTATGTGACCTATGAGGAGGCTTTGGCCCTGCTGGAGCCTGCCGCCATCCTTCTCTGCGCGAATTTCTCTTCCTGGGATGAGGCCTACGAAAACTACCTGGACGGTTACAACTGGTGGGCTCGGAATGACGTTTTGGGTCAGGACATTTGGGAGACTGCGCGGGGCAAACAATACCAGGCCATGAAAGAGACCTTTGCCACCGCCTCCATTTTCGATGATACCCTCTTCCAAACCGGTGTCATTGGCCTGCCGGAGGAATAAAACGATAACAAAACGGAATAAAAGATAAAGATATAACCCAAAGGATAAGGACTGATACCGATGGCTAAAAAGAAAAATCCCGATGAGGTGAAGCACCGCCCCGCAGACCCCAACGTCATGGGCCTGCGGAAGGAGGTGGTGGAGCAGCCCATCACCCAGACCCTGGAGATCAACTTCATGCCCTACGCCATGAGCGTCATTATGTCCCGGGCCATCCCCGAGATCGACGGCTTCAAGCCCTCCCACCGGAAGCTTCTCTACACCATGTACCAGATGAAGCTGCTGAATGGCAACCGGACCAAGTCGGCCAACATCGTGGGCCAGACCATGCGCCTGAACCCCCACGGCGACGCCGCTATCTACGACACCATGGTCCGCCTTTCCCGGGGCTATGGCGCCCTTCTCCACCCCTTCGTGGACTCCAAGGGCAACTTCGGCAAGGTCTACTCCCGGGACATGGCCTGGGCCGCCTCCCGGTATACCGAGGCCAAGCTGGACGGGATCTGCCAGGAGCTGTTCCGGGACATCGACCAGGACACGGTGGACTTTGTGGACAACTACGACGGCAGCATGAAGGAGCCCACCCTTCTGCCCACCACCTTCCCCAACGTGCTGGTGAGCGCCAACCAGGGCATCGCCGTGGGCATGGCCTCCAACCTCTGCGGCTTCAACCTTCAGGAGGTCTGCGAGGCCACCATCGCCTTCATGAAGGACCCGGAATGTGATCTTCTCTCCATCCTGAAAGCGCCCGACTTCCCCACGGGGGGCCAGCTCCTCTACGACGGGGCGCAGATGGCGGAAATTTACCGCACAGGCCGGGGCTCCTTCCAGGTCCGGGCTAAATGGCGCTATATCAAGGAAGAGAACATCATCGAGGTCTACGAGATCCCCTACACCGCCACCGCCGAGGCCATCATGGACAAGGTCACCGAGATGGTAAAGGCGGGCAAACTGAAAGAAATTGCCGACATGCGGGACGAGACCGACCTTTCCGGTCTGAAGCTCACCATCGACCTCAAGCGGGGTACCGACCCGGAAAAGCTGATGGCAAAGCTCTTCAAGTCCACCCCCATGCAGGATTCCTTCCCCTGCAACTTCAACATCCTCATTGCCGGGATGCCCAAGGTGCTGGGGGTCCGGCAGATTTTGGAGGAGTGGGTGGCCTGGCGCATCGAGGGGGTCCGCCGCCGGACTTGGTTCGTCCAGAAGAAGCAGAAGGACAAGCTGCATTTGCTCAAGGGCCTGAAAAAGATCCTGCTGGACATTGACAAGGCCATTCAAATTATCCGGGACACGGAGCTGGACGCCGAGGTCATTCCCAACCTGATGATCGGCTTCGGCATCGACCAGATCCAGGCCGAGTATGTGGCGGACATCCGTCTCCGGAACATCAACAAAGAGTACATCCTCAAGCGGGTGGCCGAGACCGAGGACCTGGAGAAGGAGATCGCCGACCTCCAGGATATCCTGGACCACCCCAATCGGGTCAAGACCATCATCGCCGGGGAACTGAAGGACGTGATGAAGAAATATCCTTCCCCCCGCCGCACCGAGATCATCTACGAATTCCAGACAGCGGTGGAGGAGGAGACCGAGGACGATACCCCCGACTATCCGGTGCATGTATTCCTCTCCAAAGAGGGATACTTAAAGAAGATCACACCCCAGTCCCTCCGCATGGCTTCCGACCAGAAGTACAAGGAGGGGGACGGCCCCAGTCAGTACTGGGAGTCCACCAACCGGGCGGAGCTGCTGGTCTTCACCAATCAGCAGCAGTGCTATAAGACAAGACTTGCCGACTTCGACGACGCCAAGGCCAGCGTCCTGGGTGACTACCTGCCCACCAAGCTGGCCATGGACCCCGGGGAGACGGCGGTGTGGGCCTTGGTTACCACCGACTACTCGGGCCATCTGCTCTTCTTCTTTGCAAACGGCAAGGCAGCCCGGGTGGAGCTTGCCGCCTACCAGACCCAGACCCGGCGGAAGAAGCTGGCAAACGCCTACTCTGACAAGTCCCCTCTTGTGGCCGCATATCATTTGAAGGAGGACATGGAGCTGGCTCTTACCTCCACCGAAGGCCGGTGCCTTGTGTTCCACACCGCCGTGCTGGCCCCCAAGACCACCCGGAACACCCAGGGAGTGGGTGTCATGACCATCAAGAAGGAGAAGCACCATCTGGAGTCTGTCCGGCCCCTCGGGGAGACTGCCATTCAGGATGCAGCCCGTTACCGGGCCAGAAGCCTCCCCGTGGCCGGGTCCATCCTGAAGCCGGAGGACCGGGGGGAGAAGCAGCTTTCCCTTTTGGAGTAAAGAGCTTTTGAAAGCTTTGGGAAGGAGAACAGTATGAAGCGTACGCCCCGGCAGCTTGCGAAAAACTATCTGATGATTGCTCTGGGAGCCGGTATTTACGCCCTGGCCTTTGACGGCTGTTTTGTGCCCAACGGCATTGCCTTTGGCGGGGTCACCGGCCTTGCCCAGATCGTCCACTTTTTCCTACCGGGCCTTCCTGTGGGTACGCTGGTGTTTCTACTCAACATCCCCCTTTTCCTGCTGGGATGGAAGCTCTTTGGAAAACATATGCTCCTCTCCTCTCTCTTTGCCATGACAATGTCCTCCCTGCTGATCGACGGTTTGGCGTCCCTCTACACCTTCCCGCCCATGGAGGATAAACTGCTGGCCTGCCTGGTGGGGGGCGTGCTGCTGGGGGTGAGTTTGGGCATCATCTTCCTCCAGGGGACCACCACCGGGGGCACCGAGATCGTGGCCCGGCTTTTAAAGCTGAAATTTGCCTGGCTTCCCATGGGCAAGCTGCTCCTTGCCGCCGACCTCGTGGTTGTGAGCGTGGTGGCGGTGGTGTTTCGCAGCGTGGGCACCGCCCTCTACGGCGTGGTGGCCCTCTACCTCTCCACCTTTGTCATGGACCAGGTCCTCTACGGCATGAAAAACGCCAAGGTGGCCTATATCATCTCCGACCGCCCCGAGGATATCGTCAAAGTCATTTTGAACGATTTGGACCGGAGCGTCACCTACCTTCAGGGGGAGGGCGGCTACACCGGCCAGAGCAAAAAGGTCATCCTCTGCGCCTTCAAGCAGCGGGAGATCGTGGCCATTAAGGAGACGGTGCGGCAGGTGGACCCCAACGCCTTTATGATCGTCACTTCCGCCCATGAGGTTCTGGGAGAGGGGTTTGGGAGCTATCATGGAGAACTGTGAGAAAAGACAGGACGTTCGCGCCGGTAAGTTGACATAATGAAGTAGACATAATTAGAAGGAGGAGCCCAAATGCCGGACTATGAGAAGCTGACAAAGGCACTGGAAGAACACGGTTTTGCGGTGTCCCGGTTCGCCACTGCCCAGGAGGCGGCAATTTACATAAATAATAAATTGGATGGCGTGACCGTGGGTATCGGCGGCTCGGTGACGGTGCAGGAGATGGGGCTTTACGACCTTCTTTTCCCACACAATGAGGTTTTTTGGCACTGGGCGGAGGGGGCGGCCCCCGATACCCAGGCCAAGGCCGCACAGGCGGAAGTTTACATAACGTCGGCAAACGGCCTTGCCGAGACAGGGGAGATCATCAACATCGACGGGGGCGGCAACCGGGTCTCTTCTACCCTCTACGGCCACAAAGCGGTCTACTTTGTGGTGGGGGCAAACAAAATTGCCCCCGACTTTGATTCTGCCCTCTGGCGGGCCCGAAACATCGCCGCCCCCAAAAACGCCCAGCGGCTGGGCCGGAAGACCCCCTGCGCGGTGAAAGGGGACAGGTGCTACGACTGCAAAAGCCCGGAACGGATCTGCGGGGCCTGCGTGACATTGTGGAAGAAGCCCAAGACCATCCCTCATGCTGAGGTGATCTTGATCGACGAGGAATTAGGGTATTGACAAAAAGGAGGGCTTGCCATGAAAAAGCGAATCATTTTACTGGCCCTGGCCCTCTCGGTGGCCCTTACGGGCTGTGAAGTCATGTTGGAGCGGTCCTACTCCGCCTCCAGCCCCCATGTGGACAAGCTCACCACCGCTGGGGACCCCTCGGTGGTCCGGGTGGAGACCTACCGGGAGCTGGTGTCCGCCCTTCTCTATCTGGTTTCCCGTGGGGAGGAGGAAGGAGCCATCCAGTTTTATAGCTATACCAGTGATGTGGAAGCCGATTTGACGGCGGCCTGCCTGGAGGTGACGACCCAAGACCCGCTGGGGGCCTATGCCGTAGACTACATTCGTCATGAGCTGAGCCAAGTGGTGGCTTACGACCAGGCCAACCTGTCCATCCATTACCGCCGGACGCTGGAGCAGATTCGCTCCCTGGTGAACGTGACGGGCACCAGTGCCATCCGTACTGAGATCCAGACCGCCCTCTCCAATTTTGAGGAGGAACTGGTGCTTCGGGTGGCCTATTTTTCTGAGGACGAGGCCTTTCTTCGGGAGCTCATTCGTCAGGCCTACTACGACACCCCCGTCACCGCCATGGGGATGCCCAAGGTGGAGATCGCCCTCTATCCTGACAGCGGGCGGCAGCGGGTGGTGGAGATCCTGCTTACCTACCCTGGGGACCGGTATGAGCTCCGGTCCAACGCGGGAGACCTCTCCCAACTGGTGGAGGGCATCGCCGAAACATACTGGGACCTGCCTCCTGAACAGATCCCGGAAAAGGCCGCCCAGGCTCTTCTGGACCGGGTACGCTATGACCCGGAGGGTCCGGTGAGCGCCTATGGCGCCCTGACGGAGGGCCGGGCCAACAGCGAGGGCATGGCCCTCTGTTACGACCTTCTTTGTGGGCGGGCCTTCGTCACCCGGGACTGGGATTGCGATGTGGTGGAGGGGACATATCAGGGGGAGGGGCGGTTTTTCAACGCCATCCGCTCCCCCAATGCCGGCGAGCCCGTCCTTTACGCCGACGCCACCCGGTTTGGAGCCGAGGGGCTCCAGCTCTATACCGGGCAGGAAATGCTGGGCATGGGCTATCTATGGCCCGGGGCCCCGGTAAATGAGGAAGAGCCCCAGGCGGAAGGGGAGCAGGAGTCTGAGGAGACAGCGGCGGCGGAAATACAGCCGGAATAAGGGGGAAGCAAAAATGGAAAAACGGACAGTGGAAGTGGAACAAATTTTGCGGGAGCGGTTCAGCGGGAACCAGATCATCGCTCTGGCTACGGTGGAGGACGGGAAGCCCTACAACCGTGGGGTCAACGCCTACTATGAGGAGGGCTCCTTCTACATCCTCACCGACGCCAATTCCACCAAGATGCGCCAAATCCGGGAAAATCCCGCCGTTGCCATCTCCGGGGACTGGTTTACTGCCCTGGGGGATGGCTTCGACCTGGGCTACTGGGCCAGCGAGGAAAACGCCGGGAAGGCGGAGAAGCTGCGCATGGCCTTCAAGGACTGGCTCACCAACGGGCACATGGACCTGGAGGATGAAGACACCCGCCTTTTGCAGGTGAAGCTGCGGGAGGGGACCCTCTTCGACCACGGAAGACGGTTTGACATTGATTTTACGTGAAGGGATAAAAAGAACGCCTGCAGGAGTTGACCGCAGGCGTTCTTTTTGTGCGCTCTCAGGAAGGTTCCCCATCCACCCGGCGCAGGGTCTCCTTCAGGGTGCGCAGGGTGGCCGTGATGATCTTCAGCTCCCGGGGAGAACAGTCGGACAAAAGGGCGGAGAGCTCCCCCTCGAAAAGGGTCCTTGACTGCTCCAGACTGTCGCAGAGCAGAGCGTCCACGGTCACATCCAGGGCGTTGGCGATGTTTACGATGGTGGGGAGGCTCAGCTTGGTGGCCCCCCGCTCGATATGGGAGATGTTGGAGGGCTCCTGTCTGGACCACTCCGCCAGGGTCTGCTGGGTGATCCCCTTCTCTTTCCGGAACCGGCGGACCCGAACCCCGATGGCCGTATAATCAAGCTCCATATTCCCACCTCGTTTCTATGGTAAAATGTATTGTATATCCGAATCGGATATGTTAAAATAAGTTATATGTCCGAATCGGATATATAATACATTTTTGAAGGGGAGAAATATGATGAAAAAGGAATTCGCCTTTCTTGCCGGGACCATCATGCTGTTGATGCTTGCCGCCTGCGGCCATACCCACCAGTGGAAAGAGGCCGACTGCCTCCAACCCAAGACCTGCGAGACCTGCGGTCAGACGGAGGGCTCAGCCTTGGGCCACGATTGGAGCGAGGCCACCTGCACCGAAGCCAGGACCTGCTCTGTCTGCGGCGATACGGAGGGGGAACCCCTGGGACACGTGGTGCCGGAGTGGACCACGGTAAAAGAGCCCAACTGCATGGAGGAGGGAGTGCGGACCGGCACCTGCGCTGTCTGTGAAAGGGTCCTGCGGGAACCTATTGAGATGACGGACCACATCCCCGGCGAGTGGGAGATCGTGCTCAAGCCCACAAAAAACACTGACGGCGCCAGGAACCGGCACTGCATGGTCTGCGGCAAGGAGCTGGAGGCCGAGGCTTACTCCATAACGCCGGAGGAACTCAAAGCGGATTACATCGCGCAATGCGTTCCCTACACCTTCAAAGAGATCGCCAGGGATCCGGATACCTATGAGGGGACCTACGGAAGTTATAAGGGAGAGATCATTCAGGTATTGGAAAGCGGCAATTACTATAATCTGCGGGTCAATATCACGGAGCAGGGATATTACAGTACCTACTATACGGACACGATTTTTGTGGAATATACAGCGACGGAGGGAGAATCCCGGCTTTTGGAGGGGGATATCGTCGTGATCTATGGAATGAACGGAGGGCTGTACACCTATAAATCGGCCATGGGGGTGGATATTACACTCCCGTGTGTCTATGCAGAGTATATAGATTTGTGGTAAATTTTCCGCCGGGAAAAATAAAAATTCTGAAAAAAGGAGAAATCAGAGGGATTTCCCTTTACACGGGGAAAATTTTGTGATATAGTATCGAAGCACGACCATCCAAAGGCTTAGAGATGGGAGACGGCCTCTGTGTCAGAGGCATTCACCGGCCCATCCCTCAGCTTTCCGGATAGGAAAATTTGAAAGGTGGTTATACCCATGATCCGTAAGGACGAAAAGACGGCCGTTATCGAGGCCAACCGCACTCACGAGACGGACACCGGTTCTCCCGAGGTCCAGATCGCCATTCTCACTGCCCGCATCAACGAGCTCACCGAGCATCTGCGGGTGCACATCCACGATAACCACAGCCGCCGCGGCCTTTACAAGATGATCGGCCAGCGCCGGAAGCTGCTGGACTATCTGATGAAGAAGGACATCGAGCGCTACCGTGCCATCATCGCGAAGCTCGGAATTAGAAAGTAAGAGCAAACATTGGGGTGGCGGGGTTGACCCCGCCACCCTTTGCCCTATTTCTCAGCCCATCCACCGCCTCCCGGCAAGCCGCTTATTTAGCAGTTGAATTTGTGCCGAAGCGTGAGCATAGGCCCATAGGGAAGCCTGGACCGAAGCGAGGACGAGCGATGGGACCATCGGCCCCAGAGACCAGTCCGAGTCGGAGGGAAGGCGACCCGGCCATGGGTCCAATGCGAGCGTGACATGGTTCTGTAATTCGGCCCAAATTCAAGTGCTAAAGGGAGAGCTTGCGGGGGAGAAAATACAAAGGAGGACACACAATGTCAACCGTTATCACCCACAAGCAGTTCCCCAACGAAAAGACCTGGTCCATGGATCTCTGCGGCCGGCCCCTGAAGATTCAGATGGGCAAGGTGGCTGAGCTGGCCACCGCCTCCGCCATGGTCACCTACGGCGAGACCACCGTCATGGTGGCCGTCACCGCCGCCCCCCGTCCCCGGGACGGGGTGGACTTCTTCCCCCTCAGCGTGGACTTTGAGGAGAAGCTCTACGCCGTGGGCCGCATCCCCGGCTCCTTCATGCGCCGAGAGGGTCAGCCCTCTCTGCCTGCCGTCCTGGCGGCCCGGGTCATTGACCGGTCCATCCGGCCCCTGTTCCCCTACGATTTCCGCAACGACGTGGTGTGTACCTGCACCGTTATGAGCGTGGACCGGGACTGCTCTCCCGAGGTCACCGCCATGATCGGCGTTTCCGCCTGCCTGGCCGTGTCCAACATTCCCTGGGCCGGCCCCATCGGCTGTTTGGAGATGGGCTATGTGGACGGCCAGATCGTCTACAACCCCACCCAGGAGCAGAAGCACGCTTCCGCCTTGGATCTGACCGTGGCCGCCACCGCTCAGAAGGTCATCATGATCGAGGCCGGCGCCAAGGAGCTTCCCGACGACATCATGTATGACGCCATCGTCAAGGCCCATGAGGAGATCCAGAAGCAGGTGGCTCTCATCAACCAGATGGTGGCCGAGGTGGGCAAGGAGAAGATGACCTACGACCACGCCGCCTTTGACCAGGAGCTTTTCGACAAGATCACCGCCGACTTCATGGACGAGGCCAAGGCCGCTATGGACACCGACGACAAGAACATCCGGGAAGAGCGCTGGAACGCCATGATCGAGAAGTGGCACGAGAAGTATCTCGAAGATCATCCCGACATGGACCAGTTCCTGGAGGAGATCACCTATAAGTTCCAGAAGAAGATCGTCAAGCAGTGGCTGCTGGAAGGCCACCGGGTGGACGGCCGGCAGAAGAACGAGATTCGGCCCCTGGGCGCTGAGGTAGGCATTCTGCCCCGGGTCCATGGCTCCGGGCTCTTTACCCGGGGTCAGACCCAGGTCCTCTCCATCTGTACCCTGAACACCCTGGCCGCCACCCAGAAGATGGATACCATCTGGGAGGAGGAAGAGGTGCGGTATATGCACCACTACAACTTCCCCGCCTACTCCACCGGCGAGGCCCGTGCCTCCCGGTCCACCAACCGCCGGGAGAAGGGCCACGGCGCCCTGGCCCAGCGGGCGTTGGAGCCCGTCATCCCCAGCGTGGACGAGTTCCCCTACGCCATCCGTGTGGTTTCTGAGGTGCTTTCCTCCAACGGTTCTACCTCCCAGGGCTCCATCTGCGGCTCCACCCTGGCCCTCATGGACGCGGGCGTTCCCATCAAGGCTCCCGTGGCCGGCATTTCCTGCGGCCTCATTCAGGACGATGACGGCGGCTTCACCACCTTCATCGACATCCAGGGCGTGGAGGATTTCCACGGCGAGATGGACTTCAAGGTGGCCGGCACCAAGGCCGGCATCACCGCCATCCAGATGGATATTAAAAACGACGGTTTGAGCCACGCTATCATCAAGGAAGCGCTGGAGATCACCAAAGACGCCCGGTACGCCATTCTGGACGAGATCATGCTCCCCTGCATTGACCGTCCCCGCCCCGAGCTTTCCAAGTACGCCCCCAAGATGATCACCATGAAGATCGACGTGGACAAGATCCGGGAGGTCATCGGCAAGGGCGGCAGCGTCATCCAGAAGATCACCGCCGACTCGGGTGCCCAGGTGGACATCGACGAGGACGGCACCATCCATATCGCTTCCCCCGACGCGGAGAAGTGCGACGTAGCCAAGAAGATGATCGAGACCATCGTCTTTGTCCCCGAGGTGGGTAGTCTCTACTACGGCAAGGTGGTTCGCATCATGCCCTTCGGCGCCTTCGTGGAGCTGGCCCCCGGCAAGGACGGCATGGTCCACATCTCCAAGCTCTCCGAGCGCCGGGTGGAGAAGGTGGAGGATGTGGTGAACATCGGCGACATGATCTGGGTGAAGGTCACCGAGATCGACGAGAAGGGCCGTGTGAACCTCTCCTACAAGGACGCTCTCCGGGAGCTGGAGAATAACCCGGGTCTGAAGAAGTAAAAAATCAAATCAAAGAGCGGGGGAGCGTAACGCTCTCCCGCTCTTTTTGAAAGGTTTTGCCAACCTAAGGATACGCTTTCAGGAGGAATGGGTTTGAATTATCACGTTCTCAGCAAATACCGTACCGAGCTGATGGGCGCCGCCATCTTTTGGGTGATGCTGTTTCACTCCTTCGATTTGAACCTGGGCTTTGGGTTTCTGAACTGGCTCCGGGATGTGGGGTTTGGCGGGGTGGATATTTTCATCCTTCTGTCCGCCGTGGGACTGGTCTCCTCCCTCTCTAAGCGGGAACAGCGCTGCGCCGACTTTATGGCCCGGCGTGCCGGCCGGGTCCTTCCCGCTTACTATCTGGTGATGGTACCCTATACGGTCTTCCTCATTCTTTGCCGGGGTGTGCCCTGGAGTACGCTGGCCTGGAACGCCTCGCTGCTCTATTACTGGGTGCAGCCTGCGGGCGCTTTCAACTGGTATGTGGCCGGTATCATGGCTTTTTATTTGGTCACCCCGTTTTGCTTTCGGTGCCTTCAGCGCAGCAAGCACCGGAATTTGTTGGGCGCGGCGGGCGTTTTGGCCGGGATGGCGGTCAGCGGAGGACTGCTTCGGGCGGATATCTGGTATGCTCTGGATGTGACCTGCCGCATCCCGATTTTCTTCCTGGGGCTGACAGTGGGCTTTTATGTGGTGGAGGAACGGAAGCTGGGCCTTCGGGACCTGCTGTTCTGGAGCGGCTGGCTGGGGCTGGCGCTTGTCTACCGGGCAGTGCGCACCGTGCCTGAGTTGAGGCCCTTCTTCCCCCTGGACCGGATGTTCCTTTTTGTCCCCGTGCCCCTGTGCCTTGCGGCCTGCTGGTGCTTTGAGCACTTGCCTTTGGGCTGGCTGCGGCGGGTGCTCCGCCTACTGGGTACGTACAGCCTGGAAATTTACCTTTTGAATGTCAGCCTGTTTTCCGAAGTGGGATTGCTGCGCGGCCTGGTGTCCTTCGGGCCCAGCAACCGGCTCTACTACCTTGTTTCCTATACGGCGAACGTGGCCCTGGCCGTCCTTGTTCATAAAGTGGTGGACGGGCTGAGGAAACTTTGGAAGCAATGCAGGGACCGGAAGACGGTGTAAGCCTCTCCGGCTCGATCAAGCATGAAAGGAAGCGCAATTTGTGGAACAAAGACAGAAACGTACCGGCTCCGTCAGCGATATGACCCAGGGAGAGCCGGTGCGGCTCATCCTGGCCTTCGCCATCCCCCTTTTTGTCGGCAACATCTTCCAGCAGATCTACAGCATGGTGGACACCATGGTGGCGGGCTATTTCCTGGGGGATAATGCCATCGCCGCCATCGGCGCCACCTCGTCCCTATACTTTCTGCTTTTGAACCTGGCCATCGGCATGAACAACGGCTATGCCATCGTGGTGACCCAGGCCTTCGGCGCCCACGATGAAAAGCGGCTCCGTCAGTCCATTGCGGGTATGATGGTCTTAAACGCTGCCGTCACCGTCATGGTGACGGTGGTGTCCCTCGCATTTCTCCGGCCCCTTATGTACTTCATGAACACCCCGGAGAGCATCTTTACCGACGCCTACCGCTACATCTGGGTCATCTGCGCCGGGATGCTGGCCACCATCGCCTACAATATGTTCGCCGGCATCATGCGGGCCATGGGCAACAGCCGCACCCCCCTCTATTTCCTCATCTTCTCCAGCGCCCTCAACATCGCACTGGACCTTCTCATGGTGGTGACCTTCCAAATGGGCGTGGCGGGGGCCGCCGTGGCTACTGTGCTGGCCCAGGCCATCTCCGCCCTTTTGAGCGGCCTTTATGTCATGAGGCATTACCGGGATGTGTTTCCCACCTGGGCGGATTTCAAGGTGTCCGGGGGCATTCTCACCGACCTTCTCACCACGGGCATTGCCATGGCCCTTATGCTCTGCGTGGTGGATCTGGGCTCGGTGATCTACCAGCGGGCCAACAATGAGCTGGGGGAGACCATCATTGCCGCCCATACCGCCGTCCGGCGGCTCTTCAGCCTCACCAGCCAGCCTCTGGGCGGCATCGCCACCTCGGTGTCCACCTTTGTGGGCCAGAACTGGGGGGCCGGGCAGCCCCAGCGCATCCGCTACGCCCTCAAGAGGGCCATCTGGATGGAGCTTGTCTGGTGCGCCTTCATTGCCGTGGTCATTTTCGCTTTCGGGGAGGGCCTGGTCCGCTTGACCACCGGAAGCTCTGACCCGGTGGTCCTGTCCAACGCCGTCATGGGCCTTCGCATCAACGTGAGCTGCTACGCCTTCCTGGGCATCCTCTTCTGCCTGCGGACCAGTATGCAGGCCATGGGGCAGAAGGCGGCTCCCATCATCTCCAGCGTGGTGGAGCTTGCCATCAAGCTGGCCTCCGCCCAGTGGGTCATCCCCCGGTTGGGCTATCTGGGCACCTGCCTCACCGAGCCCTTTGCCTGGATCGCCATGATGCTTTGGCTGACCCTGGCTTACTGGAACCAGCGGAAGAAGCTGCTGACGGAGGAAATATAAACCATAACAGAGGGGAGGGACGCACCGCGTCCCTCCCTTGTTCTGTCCCCGAATCTGTGCTACAATAGAAATACACATCCCCAGAAAGGAGGACGCTGTCATGGATAAGCTCACCGTGGGTCTTCTGGCCCATGTGGATGCGGGCAAAACTACCCTCAGTGAGGCCCTGCTCTATGCGGGCGGCGCCCTCCGGAAGCTGGGCCGGGTGGACCACGCCGACGCCTTTCTGGACACCGACGCCCAGGAGCGGGAACGGGGCATCACCATCTTTTCCAAGCAGGCCGTCCTGCCTTTGGAGGGCCTGGAGCTGACCCTACTGGACACCCCCGGCCACGTGGACTTCTCCGCCGAGGCGGAGCGCACCTTGGCCGTCCTGGACTGCGCCATTCTGGTCATCTCCGGTCCCGACGGCCCCCAGGGCCACACCCTGACCCTCTGGAAGCTGCTGGAGCGCCATGGGGTGCCCACCTTCCTTTTCCTCAATAAAATGGACCAGCCTGTGGACCGGGGGGAGCTCATGAACAAGCTCCGCCGGGGCCTTTCCGACGCTATCCTGGACCTTTCCGCCTATGGGCAGCAGGACTTCTGGGAAGCTGCCGCCCTGGGGGACGAGGAGGCCCTGGAGGAGTATATGGGGACAAACGCCCTCTCCGACGACACTCTCCGCCGGCTCATCGCCGCCCGGAGGCTTTTCCCCTGCCTCTTTGGCTCCGCTTTGAAGCTGGAGGGGGTGGACGGGCTGCTGGACGCCCTCTCCCGGTTCGCTCCCCGGCCCCAATGGGGGCCGGACTTCGCCGCCCGGGTCTATAAGATCACCCGGGACCCTCAGGGGGCCCGGCTCACCCATCTCAAGGTCACCGGAGGGGCATTGAAGGTCAAATCGGTGCTTCCCGGCCTGGGGGAGAAGGCGGACCAGCTCCGCGTCTATTCGGGGACGAAATTTATTACCCCCGAGGAGGTCCCGGCGGGCACCCTCTGCGCCGTCACCGGCCTTACCTCCACCTATCCCGGTCAGGCCCTGGGGGCGGAAGGAGCCTGGGCGCCGCCTTTGCTGGAGCCCGCCTTGGCCTATCAGCTCCTGCTGCCCGAAGGGGCCGACCCCCACGCCGTCCTTCCCAGACTGCGGCAGCTCAGCGAGGAGGACCCTCAGCTTCATCTTTCCTGGAACGAGGCCCTGGGCACCATCCACCTGCGACTCATGGGTGAGGTCCAGGCGGAGATTTTGAAGCGGGTCATCCTGGACCGCTTTGGCCTGGAAGTGGAGTTCGGCCCCGGCGATGTGGTCTACGCCGAGACCATTGCGGGCGCGGTGGAGGGGGTGGGCCACTATGAGCCCCTCCGCCACTATGCCGAGGTCCACATCCTTCTGGAGCCACTGCCTCCCGGCAGCGGCGTCCAGTGCGCCACCGCCTGTCCCGAGGACGATTTGGCGGGCTCTTGGCAGCGGCTCATTTTGACCCACCTCATGGAGCGCGCCCACCCCGGGGTCCTCACCGGCTCCCCCCTCACCGACGTGCGGCTGACCCTTGTTTCCGGGGCGGCCAGCGTGAAGCACACCGAGGGGGGCGACTTCCGCCAGGCCACCTACCGGGCGGTGCGCCAGGGCCTCCGCAAAGCCCAAAGCGTCCTCTTGGAGCCCTGGTATGACTTCCGGCTGGAACTTCCCACCCCCAGTCTGGGCCGGGCCCTTTCCGACCTCCAGCGCATGGAGGCCGAAACCCAGCCGCCCCAGACCATCGGGGAGGAGACGGTGCTGGAGGGCTCCGGCCCCGTGTCCCGGCTCCGGGACTACGCTGCCGAGGTGGCCGCCTACACCCGGGGCCTGGGCCGTCTCACCTGTACCCCCGGCCCCTACCGGCCCTGCCCTGACCAGACGGCCATTGTGGAGGGGCTGGGCTACGACCCGGAGGCGGACACCGAGAATCCCACCGGGTCTGTATTCTGTGCCCACGGGGCGGGCTACTTTGTCCCCTGGGACCAGGTGGACCGGACCGCCCACCTCCCCCTTCTGGACCTGTCCGGCCCCCCAAAGGAGCCCATTTCTCCCCCCGCGCCCACACCTGCCCGCCGGACCACGGTGTCGGGGAGCATCGAGGAGGACAAGGAGCTCCGCTCCATTTTTGAAAAGACCTACGGGGCCATCAAACCCCGCGCCTTCCAGCCGCCTCCCAAGCCCCGCCGCACCGAGCTGAAGCTCTCCCCCAAGACCCAGCAGGCCCTTCGGGAGAGCGCCCCCAAGGGTCCCGAGTACCTGTTGGTGGACGGCTACAACATGATCTTCGCCTGGGAGGAGCTTCAGGCCATGGCCCGGGAGAACCTGGAGGGGGCCCGGAAGGCCCTTATGGACCTTCTCAGCAACTACCAGGGCTACCGCAAGAACCGGGTCATTCTGGTCTTTGACGCCTACAAAGTGCCCCAGGGCGCCGGCTCGGTGACAAAGTACCACAACATTCATGTGGTCTACACCAAGGAGGCCGAGACTGCCGACAGCTACATCGAGAAGGCCTCCTACCAGCTTTCCAGGGACAAGAGCAACCGGGTCCGGGTGGCCACTTCCGACGCCGCTGAGCAGTTCATTATTCTGGGCCACGGGGCCTTGCGGATGTCCACCCAGGAGCTTCGGGGCGAGGTGGAGCAGGTGAACGGCGAGATCGCCGCCCTTTTGAAAAAGAACAATATGCCCCTTCCGCGGGGGACGGTGAAGGCCGCCTTCCGGAAGGCAGAACAGAAAAAGGACAGCGCCGAATGATTCGGCGCTGTCCTTTTTCTGTCCCTTAAAAATATCTGTTTACAAAGAGTTTACAAATTAGTTGTACGGAAACGTCCCACGGAGGGGGGTGAAACGACCATGGTTAGAAGGACCTTTTGTCACTGACGGAGGATCGTCGTGGACACAAAGGTGGATCCGCTCCAGCTTCCGTAGACGGTGACGCTGTCCCCGGCTTTCAGGCTGCTGATGGTCACCGTCTTTCCGCCGCTGCCCAGGTCCACCACCGAACCCACGTCCTTCAGATCCACAAACACCGGCGCGCTGTTGCCCGCGGTGAGCAGGTAAAGGGACCGGTTGGAGCCGGTGGGGGTGATGTCGTAGATGGTGCCGGTGAGCTGTTCACTGGAGACGGCGGCGGACACGATCTCGATGGAGATGATCTCCCCACCGCTGGTGACCAGGGCCACCGAATCGCCGTAATTGAGGTTGCCCACGTTGGAGGACTTTCCGTTCTGGGTCACCGAGACGCTGTCGGTGACGGAGTAGGGAATGGTGGAGCCGTCGTCGAAGGTGATCTCGATGGTCCGGCCTGTAGCGCCCACGCTGATGCCGGTGATCCTGCCCTGGAGGTCGGCAGTCTGGGGAGTGGCCTCAATTTTGTTGACCTCGTTGTAGCGCAGGGTGATGACCAGATTGTCTCCCCGGCGCAGATCGGCCACAGAGCAGCTCTTGCCGTTCCGGGTGATGGTGGGGGGGTCCTTGATGTCCAGGTCATAGCTGAGGATGCCGCCGGTGGGCTCGGTGATCTGGACGGTGGTGGTGGCGGCGTAGGTGATATCGGTGAGGGTACCCTCCACCGCTGTGGTGCCCGGGAAGGCGTCCATTTGAATGATCATGTTGCCTGAGAGAATGGCGGTGACATACCAACCGGTTTCGATCTGGGATATGGTCTTCTCGCCGCCGTTGTAGGTGATGGGGGCGGAGGAGCTGACGGTGACAGTGGTGTCCTTGCCGGTGAAGATATCGCCGATGGTGACGCTCTTGGCGGTGCCCACGGTGCCCATCCGGCGAATGGGGCCCTGGACATACTGGTAAGCGGTGTTCACCGACACGCTCACCGCCTGATCGGTCTCAGTGTCCACCCGGAGCTGGACCAAACAGCCCACATGGGCAGTGGTGAGCCGGCCCAGCACACCGTCCACCAGGACGGCAGTGCCCGCGGGGATGGTGTAGCGGTACACGATGCCGTTGTGGGCGGCCACCTGGAGGATGATGTCATCCCCGGCGGCAGTGACGCTCTTCACAAGGCCCTGGGCCTGCTCGGTGCCGCCGTTGAAGCGTACCCCGGCCAGATGGCCGGCACCGTCCACATAGCAGACGGCGGTGGTGTACTGGGCGTCCTCGTCAATGACGGTCCGGTCTCCCACAGCCTTGCCGGCGGCCACGGTGGTGAACCGGTCGATGGTCACGGTGCGGCTCACGCCGTTCACCGACAGGGTGAGCTGGTCGTCTGCCAGCTCGGTGACATTGCCCATGAAGGCGCTGACGATACCGCAGAGGCGGGCCTCGGTGACGGCGCCCTTGCTGTCAAAGCTCAGGCGCACATACTGGCCGTTTTTCAGGGCGGTGGAGGAGGTGAGCATGTTGTGCTCATAGATGCTTGTGGAGGCGGGAAGAGAATAGGACTGAAGGGAATCGGCTACCTCGTTGTGGAGGGTGAGGACCGTGCTGCCGTCCACCCCGAAGGTCACGTTGGTGACAGTGCCCGCCTGCCAGTCAAAGTCGGTATATTCGGAAAGCTGGGTGACGATGCCTGCGTCGTCCATGAAGTCCAGGGCCCGGCAAAGCATGGTGGTCATGGCCGCCCGGGTCACAAAGCTCTTGGGGTTAAAATTGCCCAGTTCGTCCCCCTGAACGATGCCGAAGTTGGTCAATACAAAGACGTAGGGCTGGAGGGCGGGGGAAATTTCGTCCTTGTCGGGGAAGGTGAGGGGGTAGGTGGTCAGCTCATCCACCAGGGGCTCCAGCTGCATGGCCCGAACCAGATACATACAAAGGTTTTCCCGGGTGATGGTCCGCATGAGGGAGCCGGAATCGGACAACGCCTCCAGCTCAGCCAGGGAGAGGACCCCGGCCTCCACGCCCACCGCCAGCTCCTTGGCAGGCCGAGAGGCCCAGGAGGCCATGCCGTCGGGCAGGATCTGGGTCACGATGTCCTCCCAATCTTTGGCCACCTTCTCCTGGGTGGCCTTGTCCACCCCGGTAGCCCGGGCGCAGAAGAGAAGGGCCTCCACCGCCGTCATGTTGCCGTCGGGCTTGAAAGAGCCGTCGTCATAGCCGTTGGCGTAGCCCAGATCGGACATGCGGGTGATATAGTCATAGGCCCAGTGTTTGCTTCCGTCGGCCTTTACCAAATCGGTAAAGGCGGCGGCGTGGGCGGGGACCGCCGTCAAAGACAAAGTGAGCGCTGTTGACAGACACAGCGCGGCCAGGCGTTTCAGTTTCATATCTGTCCCTCCAAAAATCATTTGAAAAGTGATGGAAATTCTAACTAAATCCGGTATGCCCATTATATCCCTTTGCTTTTAGAAAAGCAATTCTTTCTACAAAGTTTACATAATGTTCCAAATTTCGGCTTGCCGGGTCAAATGAGCTGACTGCGCTTGATTCGGATATCCTCTCCGTAGAACCGCAGCGCCCGGTATTCTCCCTCCAGCCGGGAGGCGGTCTGTCCGTTGTAGCGGGCCCGGACTCCGTCCATGGAAAGGTTGGTGGAGATCACTGTGGCTTTCTCCCGGGTGAGCCGGGTGTTTACCAGAGTGTAAAGAGCGGACTGGACAAAGGGGGTGGTCATTTCGCTGCCCAGGTCGTCCAGGATCAGCAGGTCACAGTTTAAGTACCGGCGGGTCTCCTGCTGGGCCTCTCTACCTTCTTGGACGTCTCTGGAAAATTTTTGTTCCTCAAACTGGGCAAAAAGATTGACCGCCGTGTCATAGACCACCGAGAAGCCGTTTTCCGCCACCGTTTTTGCGATGCAGGCGGAGAGGAAGGTCTTGCCCAGCCCCGGGTCTCCGGTAAAAAGCAGATTGGGGTAGTAGAACCGGCCGAACTTCTGGGCGTAGTTGAGGCACAGCTCGTAGATAAACTCCATGTTCTCCTTGGGGGAGACGGACTCTCCCGCATAAGGCAAGGGGGAGTACCAGTCCAGGGAAAAGGCGTCAAAGGACTGCTCTCCCAGGTCCAGCAGCTTGGAAAGCTCCTTTACCTGTTCCTGGGCGCAGAGGGCCTTGAGGCAGTCGCACATCTGAGCCCCCACCCAGCCAGTGTCCTTACATTTTTTGCATCCGGGCACGTCGTCCAAAGCGTCGGGGGAATAGCCGGCCTGCTGCAAAAGCTGAGCCTGGCGAACCTGCAGGTCCATGTTCTTATCCTTGATGACCTTGAGAGCGGGGCCGGGGTCGCTTCCTTTCCGGAGGCAGGCAGTAATAATGTCGGCTACGGTGCCCCGGAGCTGCCGGTCGATGTCAGAAAGCTCCGGAATCTGGGCGTAGAGCTTTTTTTTGAGCGCTTCGGTCCGCTCCTCACGGGCGGTCCGTTCCTCCTCCAGCCGCCGGGTGGCCCGGCGGAGGACGGCGGCATCATATCCCATCTGTTTCCCCTCCTTTTTTCTCTTTGCGGAGCATGGCCCGCATTCGTTCCATATTCTCCCGGGCCCGGCGGTCGGCCTCCCCGGGGGCGGCGGGCTGGGGCGCGGTGGCGCCCGCTCCGGGTCTTGCCCGGCGGGGCCGCTGGCTGTCCCCTGCGGCGATCTGCTCCACGGTATGGAGCCCCTTCTGGTGCCAGCTTTGCAAAATAGCGTTCATATAGGGCCAGTTGAGGTTTCCTTTCTTCATAACGGTCTCCTCGTAGGCTTTCCGAATGACTTCGTCGGCAAAGCCCATGTCCACCCAGGAGGAGATGTAATCCTTCTCTTTTTGGATGGGCTGCCGGTCCCGGATATCCAGAAGGGCCAGGATCTGCGTTGACCTTTCCCGAAGGGAAAAGAGCCGCTTCAAGTGTTCCTCAGCGCTTTCCACAGTGTCCACGCCCCGCTCCCGCCAGCGGATGGCCTCCCGCTGGATCTGGGGGAGCCGGGGGATCCGGCCGGGGCCGTATTTCCGCTGGTGCTCCTCCACGGTCCAGTTGACGATGAGAAGGATGACCTCGGCGGGAAGGCCGGTGAAGTCGTAGATGGTGTAAAGGTTCTTAAGGTCGTTGGTGGACAGCACCTTGCCCAGCCGCCGCTGGACCTCCTGGACCAGCAGGGGAAAGGGGGAGGAGGCATCCTCCAGCTCCCGGTTGATGTCGGCAGCGGTGTACTCCGGCGGCTCAGCAGGCGCCGGAGGGGGCGGTGCCTGGGTCCCGTCGGCAAGCTCCAGCTTTACAAGAAGGGAGAGGGCGTCAAAGCACCGTTTGGGCTCCCACTTAAGGGCTCTGGCTGCCCCCGCAGGGTCAAATTTTCCCCCGGCCTTCAGAAGATAGAGGTATAAAAGGGCGGCGTCTCCACTGCCCGCGGACAGAAGCCGGTCTGCGGCCGCTCCCGCCATGGATAAAATGTTGCCGGGCAGATAGGTTTCGCTGGCCATGAAAAGCGCCTCCCTTCTGAGAATTACGGAGATATATCGACATAATAACCTATTCTTTATTGTACACGAAATCGGCCCAAAGGTAAACAACTAATTTCCTGCTTTTGTCCTTCTGCCGGAAAAACTGAAAAAAACGGAAAAATTCACACATTTTTATTTTTCAAATCCTTTCACCTGTGTTATAATGATTCTACATATATAATAAGGGGGAGTGTGCCATGCAAAACAAGGTGACTGTAACCATCGACGGTCAGGAATATACCCTGGTGGCCGGAGAGGACGCCGCCTACATGAAAAAGGTGGCTGACCATGTGGACGCCAAGGTTCGTGAGGTACGGGAGGGCGGCAAGGTCTCCGGGACGGACGCCGCCATTCTGGCGGCGCTGAATATGGCCGACGAATACTTCAAGCAGGTGGAGGCCGCTGAGGCCCTCCGGGGCCAGATCAAGACCTACCTGGAGGAAGCCAAGGATCTGGAGAACCAGCTCTCCGAGTGTAAGCGGGAGATCTTCAAACTCCAGACCCAGGGAAGGAAGTAAGATGCTGGAACTGCTTGCTCCCGCCGGGTCCATGGAGGCCCTCACCGCCGCCGTTCAAAACGGGGCGGACGCTGTGTATATGGGCTTCGGCGACTTCAACGCCCGCCGGAACGCCAAAAACTTTACCGAGGCGGACTTCGCCTCGGCAGTCTCCTATTGTCATTTGCGGGGGGTGAAGGTCTACCTGACCCTGAACACCCTCCTCACCGACCGGGAGCTTCCCGCCGCCGCCGACCTTGCCCGCCGGGCCTCCGGGTTGGGGGCGGATGCTGTGCTGGTCCAGGACCTGGGGGTCCTCCGGGCGGTGCGCCAGGCGGCCCCTGACCTTACGGTCCACGGCTCCACCCAGCTCACCGTCCACAATCTGGACGGGGCCAAGGCCTGCGCCGACCTGGGTATGAAGCGGGTGGTCCTCTCCCGGGAGCTGCCCGCCTCAGAGATCGAGTACATCTGTACCCACTCTCCCATTGAGATCGAGATTTTCGGCCACGGGGCTTTGTGTATGTGCTACTCGGGCCAGTGCTTTTTCTCCGCCGTGGTGGGGGAGCGGAGCGGCAACCGGGGCCTCTGCGCCCAGCCCTGCCGCATGAAATACGGCTGGAACGGCCGGGCGGACTCCTACCCCCTCTCCCTGAAGGACGCCTGTATGGCCGACCGCATCCGCCAGATCCGGAAAATGGGGGTAAGCTGCCTGAAGCTGGAGGGCCGTATGAAGCGGGCCGAGTACGTGGCCGTCATCACCCGCATCTATTCCACCCTCATCAAGGAGGACCGGATGCCCACGGCTGAGGAGATGAAGGCGCTGGAAGAGGCGTTCTCCCGCCAGGGTTTCACCCAGGGCTACCTGGACGACAAAACAGGTCCCCGGATGTTCGGCGTCCGGGAAGAAAAGACCCCTGAGCCAAAGGAACTGTTTGAACAGGCCCGTCAAACTTATGTAAACCAGGAGAACCCCCGGGTGGACGTGAAGTTTTACGCCATGGTCCGGCCCGGCGAGCCTGTCCAGGTGGGGGTGGAGGACCCTGAGGGCCGGGTGGTCACCGCCGCCGGGGCGGTCCCTGAGAAGGCCCTCAACCATCCCATCACCACCGAGCAGGTGGAAAAACAGCTCTCCCGCACTGGGGGCACCCCCTACCGCTGCCTGGGGGTGAAAGCGCTGGTGGAGGAGGGGCTCAACGTGTCTCTGGCCGCCCTCAACGCCCTCCGACGTCAGGTGCTGGAGGACCTGACCCGGAAGCGGATGACCCTTCCCGTTGTCCGGACCGGGGAATATAAGCCCGGCGCCCGGTACGAAAATCCCAAGGAGCCGCCCATGCTCACCGTGTCGGTGCGGAAGGCGGGCCAGGTCAGCGCCGACCTGCTCCGCCAAGCTCCCGCTATCCTCTATGTCCCCGCCGCCGAGCTTGCCCAAAGCCCCCAGTGGCTCAAAAACCTGAGCCGGGAGACCGCTTTGGGGGTCATTCTTCCCCGGGTGGCCTGGGACCGGGAGCGGAAGGAGCTGGAGACTCAGCTCCAGAAATGCCGGGACCTGGGGTGTACCGAGGCTCTTGTGGGTAACCTGGGCATGATAGACCTTGCCCGGCGGGAGGGCTTCACCCTCCACACCGATTACGGCCTGCACTCCTTCAACGCCCAGGCTCTCAAGGAGTGGAAGCGGCTGGGCTTTGTGTCCGCCACGGTGTCCTTTGAATTGAAGCTGGCCCAGATCCGGGATCTTTCCAAGGCCATCCCCGCCGAGGCCATCGTCTATGGCCGCCTGCCTTTGATGCTCACCGAGAACTGTATCATCAAAAACCGCTCCGGCCAGTGTGTCTGCGAGGGGGAAAATATTCTCACCGACCGCAAAGGGGAGCGCTTCCCCGTGGTGAAGGCCCCCGGCTGCCGCAGCGAGATCTTGAACAGCCGCAAACTTTTCCTGGCGGACAAGCCCGACTGGCAGCGGGTGGGCCTCACCTACGCCCGCTTGATGTTCACCACCGAGAACCCCTGGGAGTGCGCCCAGGCCCTGGAGCGCTACCAAGGCAAGAGCGACTGGACCCCCAACCAATTCACCCGGGGGCTTTACTATCGAGGAGTAGAATAAGGCCCCCGCCCTTGCTTTTCACGAAAAGATGGCCCCAGGAAAAAGAGAAACGCAGCCATCAAGAGTGATCAGTGCACAACTAAAAAATCAAAGCCAATCGTTGGTTTACATAATACAAAAGCGAGGTGTCCCCATGGAACTGAAAATAAAACCCCTCTCCCCCAAGGTGGGGAAGGAGATCCCCTTCCCCGCCTACGCCACTGCCGGCTCTGCCGGCATGGACCTCAGGGCCTGCATTGACGAGCCTATGACCATCCGCCCCATGGAGCGGGTGAAGGTGCCCACCGGCTTTGCCATCGCCCTGCCCGGCCCCCAGTGGGTGGCTTTCATCTTCGCCCGGTCGGGCTTGGGCATCAAGTCGGGCATCACTCTGCCCAACTGCGTGGGGGTCATCGACAGCGACTACCGGGGGGAGATCATCGTGGCCCTCACCAACCTGTCCGACACCGATTATACCATCCAGCCCGGAGACCGGGTGGCCCAGCTTGTCATCATGCCCGTCACCCAGGCTGATATCAGCGTAGTGGACGAGCTGGACGAGACCGAGCGGGGCGCCGGCGGGTTCGGAAGTACAGGAAGAGTGTAAAAGCGGGCAACGGGCGCGCCTGGACCAGAGCGAGGACGAGCGGCGGGCGGCAAAGCCGCCCAGAGACCTGTCCGAGTCGTTGGGAAAGCAAGCCCGCGGTCTGCCCGCTTTGAAACTTGACATGGAAAGGTTGTTAACATGGAAATCATCTTAGCCTCCCAATCTCCCCGGCGAAAAGAACTGCTGACCCGGATGGGGCTTGCCTTTACTGTCCTTCCCGCCGAGATCGAGGAGGTCATTGAGCCCGGCCTTACCCCCCAGGAGGCGGTCATGTCCCTGTCCCGCCAGAAAGGGTCGGCGGTGGCACTGAGCCACCCTGATGCTCTGGTCATCGCCGCCGACACCATCGTTGTTTTCGACGGCCGTATTCTGGGCAAGCCCCACAGTGTGGCCCAGGCCAAAGAGATGCTCACCGCCCTGTCGGGCAAAACCCACCATGTCTGCACCGGTTTTACCCTTTGGCAAGGCCAGCAGGTGGAGACGGGCTGTGAGGAGAGCGAGGTTTGGTTCCGGGAGCTCAGTGAAGAGGAGATCGACCGTTACATCGCCACCGGGGAGCCCATGGACAAGGCGGGCGCTTACGGTATCCAGGGCTACGGCGCCATGCTGGTGCGGGGCATCCACGGGGACTACTTCAACGTTATGGGTCTGCCGGTGTGCCGGCTGGCCATGGCCCTGAGGGATTTCGGCGTTACCTGTCTGTGAAAACCCCCACCAAACATGATTGAGGAAAGGAACCGACTGCTGTGAAAGATTTTCTGCGGCAAAACGGAATATTGATCCTGGTGATCGCCCTGCTGCTGGCTCTTATTACGGCAGTGTTTTCTTTCACCTTCAACGGCATCGCCAACCCCTTTGCCAACCTGGCAGGGGTGGTCGCCACCCCCTTCCGCAACGGCCTTAACGCGGCGGTGACCTGGGCCGAGGGCGTCTATTCCGATACCTTTGAGCGGGAGCAGATGGCCCAGGAGCTGGAGTGGTACAAGCAGCGGGTGGCCGAGCTGGAGGCCGAGGCCCGGGCCGGGGAGGCCGCCAGCCGGGAGAACGAGCGGCTCCGGGACCTTCTGGAGTTCCAGCAGAAGCACAGCGAGCTCCACACCGAGCCTGCCACCGTCACTGCCCGGGGAAGCTCCAACTGGTCTTCTACCCTCACCGTCTCCAAGGGCTCCGCCGCCGGGGTGGAGGCGGGAAACTGCGTCATCGACCAGTACGGCAATCTGGTGGGCCTGGTTTCCGAGGTGGGCCTTAACTGGTCCAGCCTCATCACCGTGGTGGACGTGGATCTGGAGCTGGGCGGCCTCATCGCCCGCACCGACGGCGCCGCCATCGTGGAGGGGGACTTCGCCCTTATGGGGGAGGGACGGCTGAAGCTCACCTTCCTGCCTGAGGGCACCCGCCTGCTGGCGGGAGACACTATTCTTACCTCGGGCCTTCGCTCTGGGGGTACCGCCACCTACCCCTCGGGGCTGGTGGTGGGCCATGTGGAGGAGGTCCGCTCCGACGAGGGGGGCATGAGCGACTACGCCATCCTGGCCCCCGCCACCGACCTGGAGAGCCTGGAGCAGGTGTTTATCATCAAGGAATTCGACGTGGTGGAATAAAGAGGGAATCGAGGAGAGGGATCATGAAATATCAGCACATTGTCTTTGACGTGGACGGCACCCTGGTGGATACGGAGTATTCCGTCCTCCACTCCTTCCGGGACGTGCTGGAGACCCTCACCGGGAAGCACTACGAGCCGGAGGAGCTGACCTTTGCCCTGGGGATGCCTTCGGAGGACGCTTTGGCCCGGTTCGGCCTGTCCCTCACCACAGAGGTGCAAATCCTTTGGGGAACGCAGTCAAAGAAGTACGACAGGACCAACAAGCTTTTTGAGGGCATGGAGACAGTGTTGGAGACTTTGAAGGCCCGGAGCTGCTCCCTGGGTATCGTAACCTCCCGGAACCGGCTGGAATTTCAGGAGGATATCGAAGGCTTCGGCATTACCCGGCTTTTTGACCATGTGATCTGCGCCGACGACACCACGGAGCACAAACCCAAGGCGGCCCCGCTGCTGAAATACATGGAGCTGGCCGGGGCCCGGCCGGAGGAGACCATCTATGTCGGAGACAGCATCTATGACGCCCTCTGTGCCCAGGCGGCGGGGGTGGATTTTGCCGACGCGGTGTGGGGCAGCCATACCGTTGACCGCCCCGCCCGGTATTTCCCTGAAACGCCCTTGGAATTTTTGGGCATGATGAAATAGAGGAAAGAAGCCCCTTGAAAATTGGTTTACATAATTTCGACGAAAAGAGGTGAAGCATCCATGACTACCCGGGATTTCTGCATCAAATGGCTGGCCTATATCCTGGCTCTTCTTCCGGTGTGGTTTTTGGAGAGCTTTGTCCTCAGCAGGTTCCCCCTTATGGGGGTGAAGCCCATGCTGCTGCCCTTCTGCGTGGTGGCGGTAGCCAC
Source organism: Oscillospiraceae bacterium (assembly GCA_022800215.1). Classification (GTDB taxonomy): domain Bacteria; phylum Bacillota; class Clostridia; order Oscillospirales; family Oscillospiraceae; genus Vermiculatibacterium. Next base: position 62,371 of record JAAWPV010000001.1, read on the forward strand.
CCTGGAGGGAGCCACCGCCGGGGCCGGCTTCGGCCTGGGGGTGGGGCTTTTGTTTGATATTTCGGCAGGTGGGGTTCCGGGCGCCATGATCCTTCTGATGGCCCTTTTGGGCCTGGGGGTGGGACTTTTGGCCCAGTATGTGCTGCGCCAGGACTTTGTGGGCTGCTTTCTCTGCGGTGTGCTGGCCCTCTGTACCATCGACGGGCTGCGTATTGCCCTCCGGCTTCTGGGAGGGGTGGCCCCCCTGAATGTGATGCTGACTTTGGCGGGGAAGGAAATTTTGTGGTCTCTCTGCTTCACGCCCCTTGTGTATCTTCTGTTCCGCTGGGTGTTCCGCCGGGTGCCCAAGGCCACCGTGCTGTAAGGGAGGGCGGACCATGGATGGAAAACGCTTTGCCGCCCGGTCCCGGGTGGTGGTCATTGCCCTTCTGGCCGTGCTGACGGCCTTTGCCGGAGTCCTCTACGACCTGCAGGTGGTCAACGGCAGCTACTATCTGGAGCAGTCCACCAAGAAGATCGTCAACACCGAGACGGTCCAGGCTGCCCGGGGGGAGGTGCTGGACCGTTATGGCCGGGTGCTGATTTCCAACCGGGTCACTTATCAGGTGACACTGGACACCAAGCTCATGGGGGATATCCAGGGCCGGAACAACACCGTACTGGCTTTGTTGAAGCTTTGTGAGGAGCGAAATGTGGATTGGGCCGATAACCTGCCCGTCACCATGACCGCCCCCTTCCAATATACTGTGGAGAGCCCTTTTGAGACGGTCCGAGTAGCCGAGGACGGCACTGAGACCCGCTCCCCCACACAGCTTGCCCGGCTGGTGGAGCTTTTGAAGCTGCGGCAGCAGAAGAATGACCCGCTGCCTGCCGAGCCCACAGCGGAGGAGCTCATCACGTCTCTGCGGACCTACTTCGAGGTGGATGAGAACCTCAGCCGGGGGGAGGGCCGGGGCCTGGTGGGGGTCCTCTATGAGCTGGCGCTTCGGAGCTGGGAGGTCACTTACAGCAATTATGTGTTCACCAAGGATGTGGATATCGGTTTCATTACGGTGGTGAAGGAACGGGGCCTTGCCGGCGTGAAGATCGACACGGTCACCGTCCGGGAGTTCAACACCCAATATGCTGCCCATCTTCTGGGGCAGGTAGGCTCCGTTTCTTTTGCGGAGTGGCCCGACTATCAGGCACTGGGCTATTCCATGGATGCCATCGTGGGCAAGTTTGGAGTAGAACAGGCTTTTGAGGAGGTCCTCCGGGGCACTGCGGGCACCAAAATGGTGGAATACAACCAAAACGGAAAAATCACCAGCGAAAGCTGGTACGCCAATGAGACTACGGGGGAGATCCTGGCCCCGGAGCCGGGGAATAACGTGATGCTCACGCTGGATATCCGTCTTCAGGAAGTGGTGGAACAGGCTCTGGAACGCTATGTTCCCGGCATGACCGAGGAAAGCGAGAAGGGAGCCTGTGTGGTGGTGGATATGACCGGCGGTGTGCTGGCCGCAGCCACCTATCCCAGCTACGACCCGGCGGAATACTACACCAACTACAATGCTCTTTTGGCCGACGAGAAGAGTCCTTTGTACAACCGGGCACTTCAGGGGCTCTATCCCCCCGGTTCCACCATCAAAATGGCGGTGGCGGCGGGTGCCTTGGAGGAGGGAGTTATCACCCGGTCCGAAAAGATTTTGGACACGGGCCGCTACAAGCATTATGACCGCATCCAGGACCAGCCCATGTGCTGGTATTACCGGCAATACGGCCAGACACACGGCTATGAAAATGTCTCTGAGGCCATCCGGGACTCCTGCAACGTATATTTTTATGAGACGGGTATCCGTTTGGGCATTGAACGGCTGGACAAGTATGCCGCGATGTTTGGCTTGGGTGAATTGACCGGTCTGGAGCTTTACGAGGCCCAGGGCGAGGTGGCCGGCCCCAAGAGCAGCGAGCGTCACGGCCAGACCTGGTATGAGGGCGAGACTATGTACGCTGCCATCGGCCAGGGCAACACCCAGGTGACCCCCATCCAGCTTGCCAACTATATTGCCACACTGGTGAACGGCGGCACCCACTATGAGACCCATCTTCTGCAGGCGGTAAAATCCAGTGACTTTTCCGAGATGGTGGAGGAATATGCCCCCCGGACCCGGGATGAATTGGATTTGAATAAGGACAATATGGAGGCCGTGAAATACGGCATGTATATGGTAGCCAATGAGGGCTCTGCGGCCAGCTATTTTCGGGATCTTCCCGTGAAGGTAGGCGCCAAGACCGGTACCGCTCAGGTATCCGCCAACACGGAAGCCCATGCCCTTCTGGTGGCCTTTGCACCCTATGAGGACCCGGAGATCGCCGTTGCCATCGTGGTGGAACACGGCGGTTCGGGCACCTTGGTGGCGGCGATTGCCGCCGACATTCTGGATTACTATTTCTCTGCCCGGGATGCCATGGACGCCCCGGCGGCAGAAAATACGCTGGTGAAATGACTTCACCTGATTATCCCACGCAGAAAGAGTGATACGCATTGCAGACAGAGGAAACACAGCAGTGGTTTGACCCCGGCGACCTCCAGTGCAAACGTCCCTACGGAGCGGCGGAGTCGGGGCAGCAGGTACAATTTAGTCTTTATCCGCCCCGGGCTGAGGGCTTTGTTCGAGGTGTTCTCACCGCCCGGTGGGAGTTTGACGGAGGCCGGATCAGCGAGACGGCGCTGCCCTGGGCGGGCATCAAAGGGGACCGGGACCATTTTACCGGAACGATGGATACCGGCGGTTATGTGGGCCTTGTGTGGTATTCCCTCCGGCTGGAGCGGCCCGATGGCAGCCGGACGGAGGTGGGAGAGTTCCAGCTTACCGTTTATGAGAAGGGGGAGAAAGTGCCCTCCTGGTTTGGGGAGGGTGTTACCTACCAGATCTTCCCTGACCGGTTCCGCAGGCTCTCAGCTCCCGACCCCACCGGCATGGTGGGGGGACGCTGGGTCCACCAAAGCTGGGAGGAGGAGCCGGAGTATCGGCCCAATGAGCATGGGGAAATTCGGAACCGGGACTTTTTCGGCGGCAGCCTCCCCGGCATCACCGAGAAGCTGCCCTACCTCCAGAGCCTGGGGGTGGAGACTCTCTATCTCTGTCCCATCTTTGAAGCGGCGGAAAACCACCGCTACGGCGCCGCTGACTATGAGAAGATAGACCCCATGCTGGGCGCTCGGGAGGACTTTGAGGCCCTCTGTCGCAAGGCCCACAGCCTGGGGATGCACGTTATGCTGGACGGGGTGTTCAACCACACCGGCTTTGTGTCCAAGTACTTCAACGGAGACGGCTTTTACCCCGGCCCCGGCGCCGGTCAGAGTCAGGAATCCCCCTACTATAACTGGTTCTGTTTCCAAAACTGGCCCCATGAGTACACCTCCTGGTGGGGCATTTACTCCTTACCCACCACCAACAAGGAGAGTAAAGAGTGGCTGGAGTACATCACCGGGGAGAACGGCGTCATCCGTTCCTGGCTCCGTGCGGGGGCCGACGGCTGGCGGCTGGATGTGGCCGACGAGCTGCCCGACTTCGTGGTGAACGCCATCCACAGGGCCGCCCGGGCTGAGACCCCCAACGCCGTCATCATCGGCGAGGTGTGGGAGGACGCCTCCCACAAGATCGCCTACGACGTCCGCCGCCGCCACGTGCTGGGGGGTCACTGCGACGGGGTGATGAACTACCCCCTCCGCACCGCCCTTCTCAGCTTCCTTCTGGGGGGCGGCGGAGAAGAACTTCGGAATACAGTGGAGCAGCAGCGGCAAAACTATCCCCGTTGGGCCTTCTATTCCGGCATGAACGCCCTGGGCACCCACGATACCCCCCGGATCCTCACCCTTCTGGGGGTGGGAAGTGACCGCAAGGGGGACACCTCCCGGGATTTCCGGGCCCATTACCGCATGAATGAAGAGGAGAGAAACCGGGCCGTGACCCTTTTGAAACTGGGCAGCCTGCTTCTCTACGCTCTGCCCGGCTCCCCCACCATCTACTACGGGGACGAGGCGGGGATGGAGGGCTTCGAGGACCCCTTCAATCGCCGTACTTTCCCCTGGGGACAGGAGGACCGGGAGCTCACGGACTGGTTCGCCGCCCTGGGGCGGGCCCGGAAGGCCCTGGCGTCCCTCCGCCGGGGGGAGCTGCGCTGGCTCACCTGTGAAGGGCCGGTGGTCTCCTTCGCCCGAAGCCTGGGGGAGGAGGTCGTCATCGCCTGGGCCAACGCCGGGGAAATGCCGCAGGAGATGGACCTTCCCGGCGGCGGGACAGAGCCGCTGCCTCCCATGTCTGCCGGCTTTTTCCGCTGGGATGGGGAACAATTTCTGCCCATGGCCCTATAAAAGAAACTTTTTCTGCAATTTTGCCCCTTTTTTTCATTGAACTGGACAAAAAGAAAAGCCTGTGTTATGATAGAATTAAACGATATCCCAGTATAGACAGAGAGGCGAGACGACTATGAAAAAATGGTTGGCCGCACTATTCGGTATTTTGATCCTGACCCCCACCCTGGCCCTGGCGGCGGAAGAGCCGACGGGGTATTTGGATGTACTGGAGATGGAGTGGTATGCCGAAGCGGTGATGGAAATGACCGAGCAGGGCCTTATGCAGGGCACCGGAGAGGGTTATTTTAATCCCGGGGCGCCGGTGAGCCGGGCGACGGTGATCGCTGTGCTTTGGCGGTTGGAAGAAGCGCCGGAGGTCGCCGGGGAGGCGGAGAACTTTCCTGATGTAGACGCTCAGGACCCGGTAAGCAGCTGGTATGCCTCCGCGGCGGCCTGGGCCAAAAGTGCAGGCGTGGCCTCGGGCGATGAGAAGGGCGAATTTCATGGCGGAGATCCCGTGACCCGGGAGCAGCTGGCCGTGTTTTTCTATAACTATGCCAAATATAAAAGCCAGCCTGTGGCGGAAGGGGCGATGGGCCTCTTCCCGGACGCTGCCTCCATCTCGGACTGGGCTTGGGATGCGGTGCAGCACGCCGTGGGCCTGGGTCTCCTCCACGGAAATGACGAGGGCAACCTGGTTCCCCAGGGAGTGGCCGACCGGGCCTCCCTGGCTGTGATGCTTCAGCGGCTGCTGACCCCCGCGGCGGGATAGAAGAAATGAGCCGGGCCAAAGGAGACCCGGGAAAAGGAGTTGAAGCAGGTGCGCACGTCCTATGGTTATGATACCTACCGGGGGCGGTCCAGAACTCGGACTGTTCTGATGGCCATTATCGTGATCCTGTTGGTGGTACTTCTCCTGGCGATTGCCGCCTTTTTCTTCCTGCAGCAGTTCATGGTCTATACAGACGATGGCCAGTGGCATTTGGAGCTTCCCTTCCTGCAAAACCAAGAGGAGATCCAGAGCACCCTGCCTCCTGTGGAAAGCCAGACGATCATTGTGGTGACACCGCCTCCCACCCCCAGCCCCACGCCGGAGCCCGAGCCCACCATAACAGCGGTGTGGCTGCTTCGCTCCTCCATTACGGAGGGCAATGCGGCTCAACTGGTGCAGTCGCTGGGCGGCAATGCGGCAGTGTTCAATATGAAGTCGGATGACGGTATGCTGGGCTATGTGTCTGACCTGCCCCTGGCTCGTGATATGAGAACGTCCCAGGCTGACCCCGGGCTTAACGATGCCATCCGGACCTTGAATGATTCCGGCCTTTATACCATCGCCCGGGTATCCTGCTTTAAGGACAACGCAGCGCCCAGGATGAACAACTCTCTGGCGATAAAGACCAACAGCGGCTACAACTGGACCGATGCTGAGGGCATCCGCTGGACCAATGTGGCGGCGGCGGAGGCCCGCAGCTATCTGGTGGATATCTGCAAGGAATTGGCAGAGCTGGGCTTTGACGAAATTTTGCTGGAAAATGCCGCCTACCCCGTGGAAGGAAATCTCTCCCATATCAAGGAGGGGGATACCTACGACCCGGAGGAGCTCTCAACCCCGGTGGAGCAGTTTTACCGGGAGGCGGCGGAAGCGCTGGAGGGCACTGGAGTGAAGCTGTCCATCGCCACCCAGCCAGCGGTGCTGGACGGCGCCGGTGATGAGAGCGGTCAGACCCCGGCGTTACTCGGCGCTTACGCCCAGCGAGTGTATGTGACGGTGCCGGAGACAGCGGATGCTTATTCCGCCGCCCTCCGGGAGGCGGGATTGGAAGAAAAACAGCTCGTTTACTCCACCGCCACCAACCTGACCGCCGACGAGCTGGGCGAAGGGATATCCACCCTTGTCATGTTCTCTTCGGGCATAAAAAAGTGAGAAAATTAAAAAACAGATTGTATTTTCTGCAAAAGAAAATACAATCTGTTTTTTAATTTAGGCTTGCAGACTCACCAGATGGTCCCGCAGCTTTTTGGCGTGCTCTTGATCCTCCTGGGCCAGCGTTCGATAAAGCTCCGTTAGGCAGGGGTCAGAGGCGGAATTGGCGGCAGCCAGAAGGTGAAGTGCTGCCTGCTGCTCGGCCTGAAAGCGTTCCCGAATAGCAAAAGGAAGGCTGGGGAAGGTGGGAAAATCGGTGGGAGGGACCGTGTATTCCTGGCCGGAAATGAGAAAATAAGCGGCGGAGAGCCGTTGAACTTGGAACTGTTTGGCCTCGGCTAAGGCGGAGAAAAATCCTTCTCTCCGCTCCCGGGGCCGGCCGTTGTTTCGATGTGCCAGAGCCCGGTAGATACGCCGGCCGTCCATTGCCAGAGCCAGCATAACTTCCAGCGCGGGCAGGTCTCCGGCGCTTTGCTCGCCCAGACAGGTAGGGACAGAAGCGGGGGCGGAGGTCATGGGCCGGACAAAAGAGGGCTGGACGGGGGGCGGTAATACAGGGGCAGGGGCTGTCTGGGATTCCGGGCGGGCCGGTGCTTCGGGAGCCTCCAGGGTAAAAGGACAGTCCACGCGGTCCTCAGGCATGACACGGCGCCATACCTGCTGAAAGGCCTCCCGGTCCAGATCGTCAGGGACGTTCATAGTGATTCCTCCTTCGGTTCTTTTCTCTTCATTCTATGCAGGCAAGAAAAAAAGGGACCAAAAAAGAAAAAAGAGTTGACAAGCGGGCAAGATTTAGATATAATGATTCTTGCCTTTTCGGACGATTAGCTCAGCTGGTATGAGCATCCGCTTGACGTGCGGGAGGTCACAGGTTCAAGTCCTGTATCGTCCACCAAAAAGAAGCGCTGAGCGCAGCTCTGCGAGGGCGCTTGATCCGCAGCGAAGCCGAGGGATAAGGCCGTAGGCCTTGGAGACCAGGCTGAGGCGGAGGGAAAGCAACTGAGCGAAAGGGCAAGCGAAGCGTGACAGTCAGTGCCGGTTTCGTCCGGCTGACATGCGGGCATAGCTCATCTGGTAGAGCGCCACCTTGCCAAGGTGGAGGTAGCGAGTTCGAGCCTCGTTGCCCGCTCCAAAAAATGAGGGACATCCATCCGGATGTCCCTCATTTTTTAAATCAGTTGAATTTGCCGCCTCTGCTCCATGCCTCTCGCAGCCTTTTGAGTAAGGACAAAAAATCTACGGTCCCAGATATGGGACCGCAGATTTCAACTTTTTCAAAAAAGTTTTTCATTGGATGTATCCATTTGTGCAACACGAAGGGGTGAAATCACTACTATTGGAACCTGTGTTTAGCCAAACACCACCTGCACCAGCATCATATAGAGGGCTGTACCGCCGATGATGGATAAAAGGGTGCTGTGCTTCCACTTGTGAAGTGCGATCACCGCTATAGAGGCGATCAACTGCGGCAGCCATCCGGGGGCGGCAGAGAAGGATATACCGCGCAGGCAGTAGACCACCAGCATGGCCATCACCGCCGGCGGCAAGACCCGGCCCAGATAGAGGATTACCTTGGGCGGCTCTCCACTTCGGTCAAAAAGCAGGAAAGGCAGGGAGCGGGTCAGTATTGTGACCACTGTCATAACGGCGATAATAGCCAGAGAATGGGAAACATTCATGCCGTTTCCTCCCTATCCAGCCGTCCATGCAGAACCAGCAAGGCCAAAATCATAACGGCCAGTGCCGGAACGAGGAACCGCTCGGGGCCAAACAGTACCAGGGTCAAAAGGGAGATCCCGCCGCCCAGCAAGGCAGGCAGGTGGCTTTTTGCGTTCTCCCACTGGCCTACGGCGATGACGATAAAGAGGGCGGTCATGGCAAAGTCTGCTCCCTGGGTATTGATGGTGAGGGCAGTACCAAGCAGCCCACCCAGCAGAGAACCTGCCACCCAGTAAAGCTGATCCAGCAGAGAGACGGCGAAGTAATAGTCAGCCGGTTTTACGCCCACAGGGACATGAAGGCTGGAGAGAAGTGCATAGGTCTCGTCTGTGAGAGAAAAGATCATATAGGGCTTTTTCCAGCCCATACCGCAAAACTTTTCCAGCATGGAAAGTCCGTAGACCAGATGGCGGAAGTTAAGAATGAAAGTCATCACTGCCGCCTGAGCCAGAGGGACGGCGGCGGTGAGAAGCTCCACCCCCAGGAACTGGGCCGACCCGGCGTAGATGAAGCCGGACATGAGCGCCGCCCACCCCACGCCGAAACCCGCTGCATTCAGCAGCAGCCCGAAGGCGGCGCCCAGGGTGAGATAGCCCAGCATCACCGGCACGGTGGCGGGGAAAGCGGCGGCAAAGGCTTTACGGTTCAATGGGAACACTTCCTTTTCAGGGAAATTTGAGATATTATACTATATTGGTAGGAGAATGGCAAGGGCGAAATTCCCGCCTCTTCCATTTCCGGGGAAAAACGGTTATAATAGGAGAGCAAAGAATGGATCGGAGGTCACCATGGAAAAACTGCTTTTTATTTACAATCCTCACGCCGGCAAAGGCAGGGTCCGGAGCAAGCTGGCCGGAGTACTCAACGCTTTTACCAGGGCCGGCTGTCTCACTACCGTTTACCCCACCCAGGGCCCCGGAGATGCGGTGAAAGCCGCTAAGGAACTGGCGCCCCAGTATGACCGGCTGGCGGTCTGCGGCGGGGACGGCACCCTCCATGAGGTGGTGTCCGGCCTTATGGAGCTGCCTGAAAGCGCCCGCCCCCCCATCGGCTACATTCCGGCGGGGACCACCAACGATTACGCCCGGAACCTGAACCTTCCCCGGGAAATGGAGGCCATGGCCGGCCTGGCCGCCTCCGGGGAGCCCAGGCCGGTGGACCTGGGCCGGCTGGGGGAGCGGCACTTCATCTATGTGGCTGCCTTTGGAGCCTTCACCGATGTGGCCTACAATACCTCCCAGGAGTTCAAGAATATGTTCGGACACCTGGCCTATGTGCTGAAGGGGGTGGCCGAGCTCAGTAGCCTCAAGGGCTATGGGCTACAGCTGGAGCACGATGGGGGCGTTATTGAGGGGGATTTCCTCTACGGCATGGTGTCCAACACCATCTCGGTGGGGGGCGTCATCGGCCTGCCCCGGGAAGAGGTGGCTCTGGACGACGGCCTTCTGGAGGCGGTGCTGGTGAGGGTCCCCCGGTCGGTGGCCCAGATGAACGCCATGATCCGGTCCCTGGCCCGGCAGGAGTACAACGAGGAAACGGGGGTCATCGGTCTTCACTCCTCCCGGTTCCGTATCACCTGCCAGGAGCCCATCCCCTTCACTCTGGACGGGGAGTTCGGCGGCGAGCACACCCAGGCGGACATTGCCGCCGTAGAGCGGCCCATCCGTATCGTCCGGGGAAACGGGGAATAAGAACTTGACTTTCGCGGAAAGGAGGAACCAACATGGACTATCACGCCGGAAATTTTGACGTGGCCGTCATCGGGGCGGGCCACGCCGGGATAGAAGCCGCCCTGGCTTCGGCCCGGCTGGGGCTGAAGACGCTCTGCTTCACCATCAACCTGGACGCGGTGGGCAATATGCCCTGCAACCCCGCCATCGGCGGCACGGGCAAGGGCCACCTGGTCCGGGAGATCGACGCTTTGGGGGGCGAGATGGCCAAAGCCGCCGACAAGGCCTGCATCCAGTACCGGGTGCTCAACAAGGGCAAAGGCCCCGCCGTCTGGTCCCTCCGGGCCCAGGCCGACCGCCGCCGCTATCAGGAGATCATGAAGCACACCCTGGAACAGCAGGAAAACCTGTGGGTCAAGCAGGGAGAGATCACCGACATCTTGGTGGACGAGCGGGGGGCCGTCTCGGCAGTCCGCACCGACCACGGGGCGGTCTACGGCGTGAAGGCGGCCATCGTCTGCTCGGGGACTTACCTTGCAGGCCGCACCATCGTGGGCGAGGTGACGAGGGACAGCGGCCCCGACGGCATGGCCGCCGCCGGACCACTGTCCGAAAGCCTGCGGAAGCTGGGGGTCACCCTCCGCCGGTTCAAGACGGGCACGCCGCCACGGGTGAACCGCCGCAGTGTGGACCTTTCCCAAATGGAGCTTCAGCTCGGGGACGAGGCCCCGGTGCCCTTCTCCTTCTCCACCGGGGAGCCGCTGGAAAACCAGGCGGTCTGCTACCTTACTTACACCACCGAGGAGACCCACCGGGTCATCCGGGAAAATCTGGACCGCTCCCCTCTCTATGACGGCACCATCCAGGGGGTGGGCCCTCGCTATTGCCCCTCCATCGAGAGCAAGATCGTCACCTTCCCGGACAAGCCCCGGCACCAGCTTTTCATCGAGCCCATGGGGCTCAATACGGAAGAGCTCTATATCCAGGGCTTTTCCTCCTCCCTCCCCGAGGAGGTTCAGGTGAAGATGCTCCACACCATCCCCGGACTGGAGCAGGCGGAGATGACACGGGCAGCCTATGCCATCGAGTACGACTGCGTGGACCCCACCGAACTGCTGCCCACCCTGGAACACAAGAAGGTCCCCGGTCTCTACGGAGCAGGGCAGTTCAACGGCTCCTCGGGCTATGAGGAGGCCGCCGCCCAGGGGCTGATGGCGGGTATCAACGCCGCTCGTAAAATATTATGTCAACCTCCCGTGGTTCTCACCCGGGCGGATGGATACATCGGGGTGCTCATCGACGATCTGGTGACCAAGGGCACCAATGAGCCTTACCGGATGATGACCTCCCGGACCGAGTACCGGCTTTTGCAGCGCCAGGACAACGCCGACCGGCGGCTTTCCCACATCGGCCATGAAGTTGGACTGGTGAGCGACGGGGACTACCGGAAGGTGGTGGACAAGTATGCCGCCGTGGAGGCCGAGATCAGGCGGCTGGAGAAGGCCCCCTGCCCCGGCGGGCACTTGGCCGATCTGCTCCGCCGCCCGGAGAACACCTACGAAAGCCTTGCCGACCTGGACCCCCAGCGGCCCCATCTTCCCGCCGCTGTCACTGAGGCGGCGGAAATTGAGATCAAGTACGCCGGCTACCTCCGCCGTCAGGAAAAGCAGGTGGCGGAGATGAAGAAGCTGGAGGCCCGGCCTCTGCCGGCGGATATGGATTATGTAAACTTGCAGGGGCTCCGGCTGGAGGCCCGGCAAAAGCTGGCCCAGATACGCCCCGCCAATCTGGGCCAGGCCAGCCGGGTATCCGGGGTGAGCCCGGCGGACATCGCGGCTCTAATGGTGTATCTGGAGAGGGAGAAATAAGGAGAACCATTATGGAAGTTTATGCCTATACCATGACTTGGGACACCGGCTTTGCACCATGTATCTATAACGGTGAGTTAACTCTGGCCTGTTGTAAAACCAGCTTGAGATACAAAATTGCTCAAAAGCTTTTGTCCTCAACCGATAAGGGCAAAGAAAACATTTATATCGTAGGGCTGTGCGGAAAGGTATTGGAGCAGCGAGGTATAAAGGAGGGTAAGTTAAATAGCCAGAAATTGCCTGATTATTCCTACTGGCCAGTATATATAGCAAAAATCGAGTGGGCTGAACAGACAAATATATACTTTTCAGGGCAGAAGAAGCGGCCTGACCAAGTATACTCTTACGATAAAGGCAGTGATACTTGGTATATATGCGGCGGCAATCCGCACCACACAAAAGTCAGGAGAAAGACCTCATTTATAGATTGGGGCAATGAGCGGGATATTACATATCGCTCTTATAACAAGGAGAATCCGATACTTAATTACGTGCTAAAATCCACAGAGTTTGTCTTTTTGGGTACGGAAATTCAGAGAGTAGCAGATTTGTGCAACACCGATGGTCCATATCCTTGTTTGCACAGAATGGCTATGGAACGCAAAGGCGCTCCGCGAAGCGATCTGAAGCCCATTTCGTTTAGTGAAACTGAGAAAATTAACTTTAGGGCCCTTTTTGAACTTTGTCAGTCGAAATTTGAAACCAATGTTCTCCATAGAAACCACATAAGCCAATATTTTGAGAATGGCTGTGGGAAGGGAGAGTGCAAAAGAGGTTGAAAATTATTCTTTCTCGTAAGGGCTTTGACCAGGCAAATGGTGGTTGTGCAAGCCCCATCATGCCAGATGGGACACTTCTTTCTATGCCCATTCCCAGCGCTAAAAGCGGAGTTCGCTATAACGATTTGAGATACGGAGCCTTGACATATGAAGATATTTGGAAACAGTTGAAACCGAAAAGAAAAGTATTTTCCGTCTACTGCCACCTTGACCCAGATATCAGAGTCTGTGCGCATACAAACCTACCTAACGACTGGAAACCGATTTTTGGTCAAATGGGTGCTGCTCAAACGCATCTGTATAACCAACATGTAACGGAAGGTGACTTGTTTCTGTTTTTTGGCTGGTTTCGCCAAACCCACTGGGATGAAAAGACCGAAATGCTACGATATGTGACCATGGCACCCAATCAGCATATCCTATACGGATATTTACAAGTTGGAGAAGTTGTGACTGGTGATGATGTCCAAAAGTATCCTTGGCATCCCCACGCCGATTCTTTACATATCGGGAAGAAACAGAATACAATGTATTTGCCTACCCCGTATTTATGTATTAACGGTCGAAAAACGGAACTGCCTGGAGCTGGAACTTTCAAATTTTCAAAAGAGCTGGTTTTGACTAAAGAGGGTATGTCCCGTGGAAAGTGGGATTTACCGGTGTGCTTTCAAAACGTTTCTATTTCCTGCCATAATAAGAACAGTTTTAAGGACGGCTATTTCCAAAGTGCCCCTATTGGTCAGGAATTTGTGGTGGAGGATAAACCCGAAATTTCCGATTGGGCATTACATCTTGTTGAAGACAATGCTGAGCCATACAATATTATGTAAACTAACTTTCACTTTTTATTACGGGAGGGTTGAGCCATGACAAAACCCAAAATCGTGCTCGGACTGTCCGGCGGGGTGGATTCCGCCGTGGCGGCCCGGCTTTTGCAGCAGGACTACACCGTCATCGGCCTCTTTCTCTCCATCGGCCCCGAGGCCGCCGGGGAACACGACGCCCGGGCGGTGGCCGAAGAACTGGGTATTGACTTCCACGTGATGGACATTGCCGAGGCCCTGGAACGGCACGTGAAGGGCCCCTTTGCGGAAGCCTATTTGTCAGGGCAGACCCCTTTACCCTGCGCCCGGTGCAACCCTTTGGTGAAATTTCCCTCCCTGCTGGCCCTGGCGGATGAATTGGGGGCGGACTTTATCGCCACCGGACACTACGCCCGGATCTGCCCCGGCCCAGAGGGCCGCACCTTGCTTCTCAAGGGGCAACCCGCCAACGACCAGTCCTATATGCTGGCCCAGCTGCCCCAGGAGATATTACAGAGAGTGATTTTCCCCCTTGGAAATTACGGCAAGGAATCGGTCCGGGCCCTGGCGGAGGGCTACGGTATCCCGGTAGCCCACAAGCCGGACAGCATGGAGATCTGCTTCATTCCCAATGACGATTACGGCGCTTGGCTGGAAGAGCGGGGGGCCGCCGCCCCAGAAGGAGACTTCGTCGCTCCCGACGGCACCATTTTAGGCCGCCACAAGGGCATCCACCGCTACACTCTGGGCCAGGGCCGGGGGCTGGGGGTCTCCGGCCCCCACCGCTACTATGTGTCCAAAATCGACCCCAAGGCCAACACCGTCACCCTCTCTGACGGCAGCGACCTGATGCGCTCTGTCATCTTCTGCACCGACCCCAACTGGATCTCCATTCCCGGCCTGACCGGCCCCAGAGAGGTCACCGCCCGGTTCCGCCACGCCCGGACCGAGACCCCCTGCACTATTTTCCGCGACGGGGCCGGGGTGCGGGTGGAGGCCCACAGCCCCGTCCGGGCGCCCACCCCGGGACAGCTTGCCGTTTTCTACGACGGCGACACCGTGGTGGGCAGCGGATGGATCGGGAAAGCAGAATGATTTAGTTTACATAAAACTGACCATCCTCTCTGTGAGGACGGTCAGTTTTTCAATGGCACGAAAACAGTTTCAGTTTTTGAAATGCCAAACAATATTTTTATGTAAACTAAAAACTTATTGTTTGTCCTCGCCTTCCAGAAAGTAGGTAGCCTCCATATCGGCCACACTGAGGGCGAAAGCCAGAGGGTACTGCTCCAAAGCCTGACCCACCAACCGGCTGTCCTCACTGCCGGAAAAGCCCATATGCCAGCGGATGGCCATGGCCTCCTGCCGGGTCAGCTTCATGAACCCAGAAATTATGTAAACTGATTTCTCCCCGTGGCCGTAAGGTAGGGGGTCCTCATAGAAGAAGGTGGGCACCTTCTCCCACTGGCCGGTCTGCTCGTTTTTCACGTTACGGCTCCCCGTCTTGTAGCAGCCGATTTTGCAGAGGTCGTGGAGCAAAGCGGCAATGGCGGCGCTTTCGGGGGAGACCTCCAGGCCATACAGCTCCTGGACCCGCTCCCGGCTGAGGTAATCCACCAGGCAGTGGTAGACATTGAGACTGTGGTCGCAAAGGCCCCCGGCATAGGCACCGTGGAACTTGGCCGAGGCGGGGCAGGTGAAAAAGTCCGACTTGTTCTCCAGGTAGTCCAGCAGGGCGTCCGCCCCTTCCCGGTGAATGTTTTCCCGGTAGATCTCAATGAATTCCTCTTTTCCGCTCATAACAATAAGCACTCCCTTTCTTTTGAAAAAGTATATCATATTTGCTGTCCCAAAACAAGGACGGAACCTTCCTTTCTGCCCCTCCATAGGATGGGGGAGAGGTGATTCTATGGAGTTTCTTTCCGCCCTGACGGCGGGATGGGTTTTTGCCCTGGCCTGCAATCTGGATACGGTGCTGGCTTCGGTGGGTCAGGGTGCCCGGGGGGAGGAACTTTCCCCGTCCAAGGCTTTGGCGGTGGCCGGGCTGACCACCATGGTGACCTTCCTGTCTCTTCTCCTGGGAGCGGTAGGGGCCACCTTTCTTCCGGAAAGCCTGGCCGGGCGGCTGGGTGGGCTGGCCCTCACGGCCCTGGGTCTTTGGTACTTATTGGACACCCTTCGGGGAAAGGGGGAGGCCCCGCCCCAAGGAAAAAGCTGGGTGGCACTCAGCGCCGCCCTGGCGGTAAACAACGCCGGGGTTGGGGTGGCCGCCGGAGTGACAGGGCTTTCCCCGGTGGTGGCCTCGGGCTGCAACTTCCTGGCCACCCTGCTGGCCTTGTGGCTGGGCCGGGCCCTGGGCCGCCGTCTGGCAAGGTGGAGCCTGCTGGCTCTGCCCGTGTCTGGGCTTTTGCTCGTACTGCTGGGGCTGTGGCAGACAATATAATTGAAAAAAGAGAGTGAAAGGCCGGAAAAAGGCCTTTCGCTTTCTTTATGTACCATAAAAAGTTCCAATAAAAAATGTGAAAAAATTATCGTAGTTGTATTGACGTAGGTCTTTGAAAATGGTATCATTATAATGGCGGGGAATTTGGAACTTTTTTAAGAAAAGCGGTCAATTTTCTACCAAGAAAATGGTTCTAAGAAACTGAGAGGAGGACCTATCCGTGAAACAGATCCGTATTACCGAAACTGTCCTGCGTGATGCCCAGCAGTCGCTGATCGCCACCCGGATGCCCTTCGGGGACTTTGAGGACATCCTGTCCGAGATGGACAAGGCGGGCTACTATTCCGTGGAGTGCTGGGGCGGCGCCACCTTTGACTCCTGCCTGCGCTATCTGGGGGAGGACCCCTGGGAGCGGCTGCGGAAGATCCGCGCCGCCATGCCCAATACCCGGCTCCAGATGCTGCTGCGGGGCCAGAACCTGTTGGGCTACAAGCACTATCACGACGACGTGGTGGAAAAGTTCGTGGAGCTTTCCATCAAGAACGGCATCGACGTCATCCGTATCTTTGACGCCCTCAACGACTTCCGGAACATCCAAACCGCTCTGGAGGCCACCAAAAAGTATGCCAACGAGCGCACCGTGGCCTCGGGCTGTATCTCCTATACCCAGAGCCCCGTCCACACTGTGGAAAAGTACGTCCAGATGTGCAAGGAACTGAAGGCTATGGGCTTTGACACCATCTGCCTGAAGGACATGGCGGGCACCATGAGCCCCTATGAGGCGGAAACGCTCATCAAGGGTATTAAGGACGGCGTAGGTGATATTCCTCTCATTCTCCATACCCACTGCACCACCGGCATGGCCTACATGACCATTACCAAGGCCATCGAGGCGGGGGTGGACGTCATCGACTGCGCCTCCTCGGCCCTGTCCAACGGCACCAGCCAGCCCGCCACCGAGACCATGTTCTACGCCCTTCAGCAGTACGGCATTGACTGCGGGTTGAAGGAGGACGTGATCAACAAGGTCAACGACCACTTCAAGCCTCTGAAGCAAAAGTACATCGACTCCGGGCTCCTCAATCCCAAGAGCATGGGCACCGACTCCCAGGCCCTGGTGTACAAGGTGCCCGGGGGAATGCTGTCCAACATGATCGCCAACCTGAAGGACATGAACGCTCTGGACAAGTTTGACGAGGCCCTGTTGGAGATCCCCAATGTCCGCAAGGATCTGGGCTACCCGCCCCTGGTCACTCCCCTCTCCCAGATGGTGGGCAACCAGGCGGTGGTCAACGTCCTTATGGGCGAGCGCTACAAGCAGATCTCCAACGAGATCAAAAACTACTTCAAGGGCGAGTACGGCATTGCCCCCGCCCCCGTCTCCAAGGAGCTGGAGGCCAAGATCCTGGGGGAGGGCGGCCAGCCCACCGACTGCCGCATCGAGGACGCCAAGCGCACCGGCGAGGACTTCCAGAAGGCCAAAGAGGCCCTGGGCGACCTTGCCCGCAGCGAGGAGGACCTGATGAGCTATATCTGCTTCCCCGACCAGGCCAAGAAGTTCCTGGAGGAGCGGAAGGCCAAGGAAGAGAACGTCTGCACTTACACCATTGAGGAGGCGTAAGGGATGAAAATGCCGATTTCCGACGCCGCCATCGCCGCTTTGTTGGGCTACGGTGTGGTGTTTCTGGGCCTTTTTCTGCTGATGTGCGTCATCATCCTCATGGGCAAGGTCATGACTGCCCGAAAGGCTGGCAAGGTTACCGTGACCCCCGGTACGGACGGGCCTACCGCTACTGTGGCCGTTCCTGTGAAGGAGGGTCCTGCGGCCCCCGGCTCCGCCGGTGAAGTCAAGCTCTTCGACGTAGGCGACAAAGAGGCCGCCATGCTCATGGCCATTGTGGCCGACAAGCTGGGCAAGCCCCTCAACGAGCTGCGGTTCAAGTCCATCAAGGAGGTCAAATAAAATGAAATATAAAGTTACCCTGAACGGAAAGACTTACGAGGTGGAGGTGGAGGAGGGCAAGGCCATCCTCCTGGACGAGTACGAGGCCTATGCCCCCGCTCCCGCCGCCCCTGCGGCTCCCGTGGCTGCTGCCCCTGCCGCCGCGGCTCCCGCCGCGCCCGCCGCTGCCGCGGTCACTGCCGCCGGCGAGACGGTGGAGGCCCCCATGCCCGGCGCCATCCTCCGGGTGGAGGTCACCCAGGGCCAGGCCGTCAAGGCCGGAGACCTGCTGGTGGTACTGGAGGCCATGAAGATGGAGAACGAGATCCTCTCCCCCCGGGACGGCACCGTGGCCCAGATCGTGGTCCAGAAGGGAAGCACCGTGGAGACTGGCTCGCCCCTGATCGTTCTGGCGTAAGGGGGAAGCATCCATGGATATTTTAGGAACCCTCTCCGGCCTGGTGATGGAATCCGGTTTTGCCGGCTTCTTCGCCGCCGGAGGCTGGAAAAACCTTGTGATGATCGGCATTGCCTGCGTGCTTCTCTACCTGGGCATTGCCAAGAAGTTCGAGCCCCTTCTGCTGGTGGGTATTGCCTTCGGCGTGCTGCTCACCAATGTCCCCGGTGCGGGGCTGTACCACATGGGTATCTGGGATGCCTATATCTACGAGTGCCCTTATGATGCGGTCAATGACTACGCTCTTTACAATGTGACAGAGGGCCGTGCCTATACGGAGGAGGAATACCTCTATTACATTGCGGCCCGGGTCAGCGGTCACACCACAGAGCAGATCGAGGGATATTTTGAGGCACAGTCTGAGACAGAGGGCAGTATTGCGGCTGACTTCCAGGCTTTGGTGGAAGTGCCCGGCTTTGACTTTGAGGCTGCAAACGAGATCGCCGATGAGGTCATTACCGAGCTTTCCTTCACCGACATTATCCACCACGGCGGACTGCTGGATATCCTCTACATCGGCGTCAAGGCCGGCCTTTACCCCTGCCTCATCTTTATGGGCATCGGCGCCATGACCGACTTCGGGCCCCTGATCGCAAGACCTTCCTCCATGCTGCTGGGGGCCGCCGCCCAGTTGGGCGTGTTCCTTGCTATGTTCGGCGCCATCCTGCTGGGCTTCACCGGCCCCGAGGCGGGCTCCATCGGTATCATCGGCGGTGCCGACGGACCAACGGCCATTCTGACCACCAGTATATTGGCGCCCCACCTGCTGGGCCCCATCGCCATCGCGGCCTACTCCTATATGGCCCTCATTCCCATGATACAAAAGCCCCTCATGCGGGCCTTCACCACGGAGAAGGAGCGGAAGGTGAAGATGGAACAGGCCCGGCCTGTATCCAAGACGGAGAAGATCATCTTCCCCATCGTGGTGGCCACCTTCGTGATCCTGCTGATCCCCTCCACCGCTCCCCTCATCGGCTGTCTCATGTTCGGCAATCTGCTGAAGGAAACGGGCGTCACCGAGCGGCTCAGCGACACCGCCCAGAACGGCCTTATGAACATCGTCACCCTGTTCCTGGGCATTTCCGTGGGCGCCACCACCGTGGCCTCCCGGTTCCTGAGCCTTGAGACCATCAAGATCGTGATCCTGGGCGTCATCGCCTTCGGCTTCTCCACCATCGGCGGACTTTTGGTGGGCAAGCTTATGTATAAGCTCTCCGGCGGCAAGATCAACCCCCTCATCGGCTCCGCCGGCGTGTCCGCGGTGCCCATGGCCGCCCGGGTCTCCCAGGACGTGGGCCGGGAGGCCGATCCCAACAACTTCCTGCTGATGCACGCCATGGGCCCCAATGTGGCCGGCGTCATCGGCTCCGCCATCGCCGCAGGCTTCCTGATCCAGCTCTTTGGTTGACATAATTTCATCATTTTTAGAAAGGTAGGGCACACATCATGGCAAACATTGATTTGACCAAGTACGGCATCACCGGCACCACGGAGATCATCTACAACCCCTCCTTTGAGGCTCTGTTCCGGGATGAGACCGACCCCTCTCTCACCGGCTACGACAAGGGCCAGGTCAGCGAGCTGGGGGCCGTCAATGTGATGACGGGCATCTACACCGGCCGCTCCCCCAAGGATAAGTTCATCGTCATGGATGAAAACTCCAAGGACACCGTGTGGTGGACCTCGGAGGGCTACCCCAACGACAACCACCCCCTGTCTCAGGATTCCTGGGAGAAGGTGAAGGATATCGCCCGGAAGGAGCTTTCCGGCAAGAAGCTCTACGTGGTGGACGCCTTCTGCGGGGCCAACCACGACACCCGTATGGCGGTCCGGTTCATTGTGGAGGTGGCCTGGCAGGCTCACTTTATCAAGAATATGTTCATCCAGCCCTCGGCGGAGGAGCTGGAGAACTTCGAGCCCGACTTTGTGGTATACAACGCCTCCAAGGCCAAGGTGGAAAACTACAAGGAACTGGGCCTCAACTCGGAGACCGCCGTTGTCTTCAACATCACCAGCCGGGAGCAGGTCATCCTGAACACCTGGTACGGCGGCGAGATGAAGAAGGGTATGTTCTCCATGATGAACTACTACCTGCCCCTGAAGGGCATTGCCTCCATGCACTGCTCTGCCAACACCGACATGAACGGTGAAAATACCGCCATCTTCTTCGGCCTTTCCGGCACCGGTAAGACCACATTGTCCACCGACCCCAAGCGGCTGCTGGTGGGCGACGACGAGCACGGCTGGGACGACGCGGGCATCTTCAACTTTGAAGGCGGCTGCTACGCCAAGGTCATCAACCTGGATAAGGACTCCGAGCCTGACATCTACAACGCCATCCGCCGTAACGCCCTGCTGGAGAACGTGACATTGGACGCTGAGGGCAAGATCGACTTTGCCGACAAGTCGGTGACCGAGAACACCCGGGTGAGCTACCCCATCGACCACATCCAGAACATCGTCCGGCCCGTCTCCGCCGCCCCCGCGGCCCAGAATGTGATTTTCCTCTCCGCTGACGCCTTCGGCGTGCTGCCTCCGGTGAGCATCCTGACCCCCGAGCAGACCAAGTACTACTTCCTCTCCGGCTTCACCGCCAAGCTGGCGGGCACCGAGCGGGGCATCACCGAGCCTACCCCCACCTTCTCCGCCTGCTTCGGCCAGGCTTTCCTGGAGCTTCATCCCACCAAGTACGCCGAGGAGCTGGTGAAGCGGATGGAGCAGTCGGGCGCCAAGGCCTACCTTGTAAATACCGGATGGAACGGCACCGGCAAGCGGATCTCCATCAAGGACACCCGGGGCATCATCGACGCCATTCTGGACGGCTCCATTCTGAAGGCGGAAACCAAGACGATCCCCTACTTCGGCTTTGCTGTGCCCACTGCCCTGCCCGGTGTGGACTCCGGCATCCTGGATCCCCGGGACACCTACGCCGACGCCGCCCAGTGGGAGGAGAAGGCCCGTGACCTGGCCGGCCGGTTCATCAAGAACTTTGTCAAGTACACCACCAACGAGGCCGGCAAGGCCCTGGTGGAGGCAGGGCCCAAGCTGTAAGAAGCGCGGAGGCAAGCGACACAAATGGGGGCTCCCGCGAAAACTACAAAGCAGGTTTTCGTGGGGAGAGGACGAGCAAGGGAACGAAACGAATGCCGGACGCAAGGCCGGCGAAGTGATGTGGACTTTGCGAGGACGATGTGGAGCGTGACAGCCCCTCTAAAAGTAGTCGTTTCACCCCCAGGTGTGGTATGTTTCCGTACATCTATCTGAAAAAATGTCCCAATTCGACTTTGTGTTCCCGGTGAATCACAATGGGTAAATATGCATAGGCTGGTATAAGAATGAATGATTATACACTAAAGTCTAGAATCAAGGCGTTAGGAACACAGAAGTGAATTGGGAGAAAAAATTTGAAAAAATTTTTGGAATTTTGATGGATGTATGTTGGGATACAACGAAAAGAAAGAGATGCTTTTCCCCCGCCAACAGGAACATTTGGCGGGGGAAAAGCATCTTTTATAGTTAGCCGCTGCATTTTGATTCGGGCGATGTTTTCCACCCGGGGTCATGGTCTGCTCCTCCTTTTGGTTCACACTCCGCTGCCGAATTCGGAGAAGGTCAGGCCGGGGGTACGCTCCGCTGTCCAGTTTACCGCCCACTGGGAGAGGAAAAGGAAAGGGTGAACGCTCATTTTACGCTTTGAGCATATCGGACGGCATCCTGTCCGGCAGTTTTACCGGAGACAAAACACCAGGAATGGGCTACGCCGCCATAGTCGATATAGCCGGTGTCTTTGGTGAAGAGAACGCCCATGGAGTTGGTGCCACAGGCATACAGACCGGGGATCACGTTACCTTTCGTATCCAGGACCTGGATATTTTCATTGACATCCAAAGCGCCATTGGTAGAGTAGCAGTAAGCCCGGGCCTTGATTGCGTAGTAGTGGGCGCTGTTTTCATGGAGAGGGATCAGCAGGCTGGGATCTTTGCCGAATTCCTTGTCCTCGCCGGCGGCGCAAGCGGCATTGTAAGTCGCGCAGGTGTCCACCAGGTCGGTTATGCCTAACTGCTTTTGCAGGTCCTCCAGGCTGTCACCCCGGAAGAGTGTACCCGCTGCCAGGGCACCTTCGATCACGATATCCAGGTCAGAGATGGGTTCCTCGGCGTTGAGCACATAGGCAAGGTTTCCGTGGGGATACCATGCAGGGTCGCTGAAGTCCTGGGTGTTCGTCATGAAGTACACCGAGTCCAGCCCCTCGTTTTTCACATGGTCCATGTACTCCTGGTCCACGATGGTATAGTAATACTCGCTGCCCGCTTTCCAGTAACTTTCGGCGGGGGTAAAGCCGCTGCCCTCATTGGTGAAGCGTTTGCCGCTTTCGTTGACGCAGAGCAGATCGGCAGAGTTGACTATGGAGGAGAGAACCTTATTATGGGAGGGGGCTACACCCTCCAGATGCAAAGTGGAGGCAGTTCGCCCGGCATGGGCCATACCGGCGCTGTCCATGCTGTAAGTGCCGGCACCCAAATTGTCGATGGCATCGACAAGCAGTACGCCATCATTCTGATACATACCGTGGAGCCGAAGAGGATAGCCGAACATTTCCTTACACAGTTCGGCGTTGCCGCCGAAGCCGCCGGTGCAGAGGATGACGGCTGGGGCGTGGATCTCATAGGTGGTGCCGTCGTAGCGGATCGCCCGGATACCGGCAATCTTGCCGGAGGCATCGGTAAGGATCTCCGTGCCCTTGAGCTCCAGCATATACTGGTTTTTCTCGTTATATTCATTGGCACGCTCCAATGCTTTTTGATACATTTGCCGTGGCGTTTGCTCAGCGGTCAGATAGAAGGACATGACGGGCAGGTCCGGGTAGGAAAAGGGAGAGGGAGCGGCAAAAGTAAAACCGTAATTTTCCACCAGCCAGTCTACCGCATCACCCGACTGACGGACGATCAGCTCCACACAGGCTCTCTTGGCTCCATCAGCGGTATCCTCCATCCAGCGGTCGATAAAGGCGTCCTCATCCACTGGGGTAATCGTTTCACCCATGGTAACAGGGAAGGTGGGATTGACATCCATAGGACCGCTGGTGACTACGGAGGTACCGCCTACATTGGCTGCGGAATCTAAACCGAATACGGCCGCACCAGTTTCTGCTGCACTGAGATAGGCCGTCATACCGGAGCCCCCTAGACCGACCACGATCACATCGTAGCCGTCAATGCTGACTATATCAGATTTTTTCTCCACAGGGATGTACCAATCACTGGGCTTGCCGCCGGCGGCCTTGATAGCATCAGAAACGGCGGACTTAATACCGGCGGAGGAGAGGGTGGCACCAGTGATGGAGTCCACAGATAGACTCTGATGCTCCAAGATACGGGGGATCAGCTTGTCAATGACGGATTCGATGATACCGTCGTCGTACTCGGAGGACTCCCCGCCCCGATCAGTCACTTCAATGGCCTTGATCTTGCCGCCTTCAATGGTGACATCCACCGAGAAAGGCATGGAGTAGCTGTTGCCGTAGACCGTCTGGGAGTATACCCCATCCTTCAAAGTAGATGGGGATGCGGAAGGCTGGGTGCTTTCTGTGGAATTGGGGGACTCTTTGGGGGTGGACTGGCAGGCACATAGGCTAAAGGTCATGAGCAGGGCCAGAAGCAACGCGAGGTTTTTTTTCATTCTGATTTCTCCTTTTCGATTGTGTTATGAGATTTGGAGGTTTGGATGGGAAGAAAAACTTCCATATAAGAAATGGGGGCTTGAACATATTCAGGAAGGATACGGAGAATGGGATCGCCGGAGACCGCATAGTCCTGTGCGGCAAGCTGCTCCTGAACCTGGAAAAAGCGTGACGGCCAAGGAGCGTTGTTGTCTACGGTGCAGACAAAATGGCACACCTTATCCAGGCGAATGATCCGATCTGGCCGGGTGAAGAGCTCTGGCTCGTCCAGTAAGGGAATGTAATTCTCGTCGATCAGCGCACCGTAGAAGTCAGTGTTTTCCTCGGCCTCCTGGAAGATGGTGGCCTGGCCGGGAAGCACCGCAAAGAAAGAGAGGGGCAGGGCGGCAGTGAGAGCACGGATGATTGGTTGACGGGTCTTATCGTTGATAGCATCGTCGTTACGAAACTGGAGATAGCAGTAAAAGGTACGACCAATGGTTTCGATGGAGAGAAAGTCCGGTTTGTTGAGGATGCGTTGAGAGAGGGCTTTGTACTCGTTGAGAGCGTCGTATTCACAGTTCAGACGGGCAATGTTCCGCTCAATCTCTTTCAAGCGGCCATTGAGAAGTGCAGGAAAGCCGGGTACGCTGATGGAACTGGCGGGCTCCAGTGTTTGCTCATAGGAAAGACCGCAGGCCCGAAGCAGACGAAAACGGGTTATTTGCGGTGAGCAGTCGATGCTGTAATATCGATAACCGTTTACCGGGTCCCGTTCCGGCACCAGGATTCCCCGGTCCTCAAAATAGCGCAGTGCGTCGGGGGAAACCCCCATCAGTTGGGCAAATTCTCCGATTCTGTAATATTGGCCATCCATAAAATACCTCCTCACTTAAAGTATAAAAGCTTGGTGCGCTCCAATGTCAAGCTAAATGGAAAAAGGCGGTACACACTTGGCGTACCGCCCAAAGGGTATATATTTAGATCCCGCCGCCGAATTCGGAGAAGGTCAGGTTGGGGTTGCGCTCCGCCGTCCAGTTCACCGCCCACTGGGAGCCGAAAAGCAGAAGCTGACGGCCCTTGAAGTCCTCCACCAGCTTGGTGTCGGTGCCCAGGGTCAGGTTCTCTTCCTTCACCGGTTCCCCGTCGTCTGCCACGATCCAGCGGAGGTATTCGTAGGGCAGGCCCTCCATGAAGATGTCCACCCCGTACTCGCTTTTCAGCCGGTATTCCAGCACGTCAAACTGCAAGGTGCCCACCACGCCCACGATGATCTCCTCCATGCCGGTGTAGGGGGCCTTGAACATCTGGATGGCGCCCTCCTGGGCGATCTGTTCGGCGCCCTTGAGGAACTGCTTGCGCTTCATGGTGTCCAGGGGCCGCACCCGGCGGAAGTGCTCGGGGGCGAAGGTGGGGATGGGGTCAAATTGGAACTTCTTGCCCGGGGCGCAGAGGGTGTCGCCGATGGAGAAAATGCCGGGGTCGAAGACGCCGATGATGTCGCCGGCATAGGCCTCCTCAATGATCTCCCGCTCCGCCGCCATGAGCTGCTGGGGCCGGGAAAGCCGCATCTTCTTGCCCCCCTGGACGTGGTAGACCTCCTTGTCCGCCTCGAACTTGCCCGAGACCACCCGCATGAAGGCGATCCGGTCCCGGTGGGCCTTGTTCATGTTGGCCTGGATCTTGAAGACGAAGGCGGAGAAGTTCTCGTCCATGGAGTCGATGAGCTGTTCCCCCGCCATGCGGGAGAGGGGCGGGGTAGTCATCTGAAGGAAGCCCTCCAGGAAGGGCTCCACCCCAAAGTTGGTGAGGGCCGAGCCGAAGAACACGGGGGAGAGCTTGCCGTGGCGGACCTTCTCCAGGTCGAACTCGGCGGCGGCCCCGTCCAGAAGCTCCACGTCGTCGTTGAGCTGCTGGTGGAGCCGCTGGCCGATGAGCTCGTCAAGGCCCGGGTCCCCCAGAGAAACTTCGGTGGCGGTGGCCGTCTTGGCTCCGCCGTGGCCGGTAAAGTGGATGATCTGCCGCTTTTCCCGGTCGTAGACTCCCTGGAACTCCTTGCCGTCGCCGATGGGCCAGTTGACAGGATAGGTTTCGATGCCCAGCTCCTTTTCCAGCTCTTCGCAGAGCTCAAAGGGGTCCCGGGCCTCCCGGTCCATCTTGTTGATGAAGGTAAAAATGGGGATGTCCCGCATGGCGCAGACCTTGAAGAGTTTCCGGGTCTGGGCCTCCACGCCCTTGGCGGCGTCGATGACCATGACGGCGCTGTCGGCGGCCATGAGGGTGCGGTAGGTGTCCTCGGAGAAGTCCTGGTGGCCCGGGGTGTCCAGAATGTTGACGCAGAAGCCCTCGTACTGGAACTGCATGACCGAGCTTGTGACGGAAATGCCCCGCTGCTTCTCGATTTCCATCCAGTCCGAGGTGGCGGCCCGGGTGTTTTTCTTGCCCTTCACCTGGCCCGCTTGGGCGATGGCCCCGCCGTAGAGCAGGAACTTTTCGGTGAGGGTGGTCTTGCCGGCGTCCGGGTGGGAGATGATGGCGAAGGTCCGCCGGCGGTTGATCTCGTTTTCGTATTTGGACAAGGGTGATCCCTCCTGTTATTAGATACGTTTTGTTATATAATAGTAAAATATTACATTGGGGATACCCCTTTTTGAAAGATTTGGCAGGGTTATTATACTGTATTTCCATGGGATTGTAAACCTTGGAAAATTTTTCTTGACTTTGCCACTGTGATAAGGTGTAGGATATCCACAGGAACCGGTTCCCAACAAAAATGAAGGAGGGATGTCATGCTGACCATCGGTGAATTTTCCCGGCTGGGCCGGGTGTCGAGCCGGATGCTGCGGCATTATGACGCGCTGGGGCTTCTCTGCCCGGAGGCGGTGGGGGAGAACGGCTACCGATACTACCGTCAGGAGCAGTTGACCCTGCTTTTGGAGATCCAGCGGCTCCAAAAATACGGCTTTCGCCTCTCTGAGGTGGGGGAGCTTCTCTCCCTCACCGAAGAGGAGCTCTTACCCCGGCTCCACCGCCGCCGTCTGGACACCCACTATGAGATCCACTTGATGCAGGAGCGGCTGCGGGAGCTGGAAGCAGACATCCTCCGAATGGAGGGAAGACCCATGCCAGAAGAGAAGTACCATGTGATCCTTATGCCCGACCCTGAACAGACCGTGTTCGGCATCCGCCGCATTACCCCGGTCAGCCAGTTCCATGACCTTTTTCAGGAGCTGCGCCGGGAGATCGCACGGCGGGGGCTCAAGCAGACCGGCGCCATCCAGATGCTTTACCACAGCGAGGAGTTCGACTATGAGGGGGCTGATGTGGAGGTCCAGGCTGTGGTGGAGCCCGGCCCCGGCACCACGGTAAAGCCTGCCTATGCCGCCTGCGCCGCCGTCACCCACAGGGGCCCCTATGACGGCCTGCCCAGCGCCTACGAGGCCCTGGCGGCCTGGATGGCCGCTCACCCGGAGTACCGGATCTGCGGGCCCGCCATCGACCGGTATTTGAACGACCCGGACACCACCCCTCCCGAGGAGCTGGCCACAGGGGTTTTGTTCCCGGTGGAGATGATCGGGTAATAAGGGCAAAAAGCACAACGCCGGCATTGCCGGCGTTGTGCTTATATTATCCCAAGATCTCCTCCAGGGTATCCAGCAGCAGGCCCACGTCGATGGGCTTGGCGATGTGGCCGTTCATCCCGTGGCGGAGCGCCTCCCGCTTGTCCTCCTCGAAGGCGTTGGCCGTCATGGCGATGATGGGGATGGCGGAGAGGACGTGGTCGGGGAGGCTGCGGATGGTTTCGGCGGCCTGATAGCCGTTCATCACGGGCATCTGAATGTCCATGAGCACCAGTTGGAAATGGCCTGGTCCGGCGGCGGTCAGCTTCTCCACCGCTACCTGACCGTTCTCGGCCACCTCCACGGTGAAGCCCGCCTCCTCCAGGATGGCCACGGCGATCTCCTGGTTCAGTTCATTGTCCTCGGTGAGGAGAATGCGGCCGGTGTGCCGGTGCTCCTCATCGGCCCGGCGCCGGTGGGGCACCAGGAGCTGGTCGGTCTCCTCGGCGCTGCAGAGCCGGAGAGGAAGCAGCACAGTGACCGTGGTGCCTGCCCCCTGCTGGCTCTCCACCTGGATGGTGCCCTTCATCATGTCCACGATGTTTTTGGTGATGGCCATGCCCAGGCCGGTGCCCCGGATGCCGCTGATGGTGGAGTTGCGCTCCCGCTCGAAGGGCTCAAAGATATGGCCGATGAACTCGGGACTCATGCCGATGCCGTCGTCCTTCACCTGGAACTGATAGTTGGCCCAGCCCGCCCGGATGTTGGGCTTCTCCACCAGGGAGACCTGGATATGCCCGCTGGCGGGGGTGTATTTGATGGCATTGCCCACCAGATTCAGAAGGATCTGGTTGAGACGCAGTTTGTCACAGAAAACCTCTTTGTCCGTAAGGTCCAATGCGTCGACTTGCAGCTCGAGCTGCTTGGCTTGGGCCTCCATCTGTACGATGCTCCGGAGCCCGCCCAGGACCTCGGGCAGGCTGCAAGGCTTTTCGTCCAGATGGATCTTGCCGCTTTCGATGTGGCTCATGTCCAGAATATCGTTGATGAGACTCAGCAGATGGCTCCCGGAGGTCATGATCTTACCCAGGTAGGCCTCCACCTGCTCCTTGTTGTCGATATGGCTGGTGGCCAAGGTGGTGAAGCCGATGATGGCGTTCATGGGGGTGCGGATGTCGTGGGACATGTTGGACAGGAAGGTGGTCTTGGCCTGGTTGGCCCGGTTGGCCTGCTGAAGGGCGTCCTCCAGAAGGCTCTTCTTTTCCATTTCGCTGCGGGTTTCGTCGTCTACGCTGCGGAAGCCCAGCACCACGCCCCGACCCTGGTCCCAGGAACCTGCCCGGACAGCTTTCATCTGGAAGTAGCGCATAGTCTTCCCACAGAGGGTCCGGTAGTTGGCGTAGCAGATACCCTTTTCCTCCAGAGCCTCGGCCAGATGGTCCCGGGAGATGGCCTGACGTAGCATCTCCTTGTCTTCGGAATAGACGCACTGGTCGATATACTGCTCCAGACTTCCCGGCATCGCGGGCTGGGAAAAGATCTCGTCCAGCACCTCATAGGGGCAGTTGTTAATCCGCAGGGCGGTACCCGTGCCGGAGTCCAGGTCGAAATAGCACACCAGGTTGTAGTCGGTGCTGAGGGCGTGAATGAGCTCCATGTGGTAGCGCTCCTTCTCCGCCCGCTCCAGGCTCTCCTGCTCCTTCTGCTCGGTGCAGTCCAACAGGAACCGCTGGTAGAGGAGCTCCCCGTTCTCCCGCAGCAGCTTGACGCTGCCCATGATATGCAGGAGGGCGCCGTCGGTGTGGCGCACCCGGTACTCTACACTGACGCTGTCCCCCTCCTTTTGAAGGCCCAGGATGGCCTGGCGCAGGAGGGGCTTATCCTCGGCTAACACCGAGTTGGCCACCGTGTCAAACCCGTCTGCCAGCAGCTCTTCCTTGGAGCCGTAGCCCAGGATCTGCAGAGCGGCCTGGTTGACGCTGTAAATACGGGACCCGTCCAGGCTGTGGCGCATGACGCCGCAGTCCAGGGTGGTGAAAATGGTCTCCAGGGTTTGGTTTTTCTTAATGATTTCCTGCTCGTAGGTACGCTCCTGGGTGATGTCAATGGCCACGCCTACGGTGCCCATGACCGTCCCGTCCCAGTCGTAGAGGGGGGATTTATAGGTGGTGAGGAGCCTTGTGCCGCCGCCGGTCATAATGGTTTCCTCGGAGACGCAGGTGGAGCGGCTCTCCATGACGATGCGCTCCGATTCGATGCAGGCGGGGTCGTCCTGCTCCACATCCCAGATGTAGGCGTGGCCCCGACCCTGGACCTGCTCCTTGGTCTTGTTCACCGTCTTGCAGAAGCTGTCATTGACCTTCTCGTGAATGCCGTCCCGGGTCTTGAACCAAATGAGGCTGGGACTGTGGTCGATGACGGCCTCCAGGAACTGGGTGTTCTCCCAGGCCTCCATGCGGGCCTTGAAGGTTTGCTGCCAGCGGAGGAAACGGAACCGAAGCTCTGCCTCCGTCATGGGCAGGGGCCAGATGTCCTTCACCCGATCTGCCTGCTCCAAAAGGGTGGGGAGCTGCTCCGGACCGGCCAGGAGGATGAGTTCTGCATCTTGGGGCAGGTGGGGGAGGAGCCCGGCAAGGACCTTGGACCCGTCGGCGCCCTGAAGATCGGCAAAGACCACGTCCGCCTGTTCCAACAGCGCCTTTTGGGGTTCTGCGCTCTCCAAAAAGGCGTGGGTGAAGGACTCCAGCGGCGGCATGGTTTTGGCGGCGTCAAAACAGCCGGGCTGCTGGCTGATGAGGTAAAAACGAATATGACAATGATACATATGTCTGCCCCCCTGCCTGATTTTACAGATTTAACCTCTGGTAGGAAAAAGAACAGCTCACTGCTTTTGCCGAAAGGCAAAGAATTTCTGGCCAAAGTAGTTGAAGATCACGAACAGTCCGGAGCCGGCCAGCATGGTCAGGTTGCCCTGGAGCTGCTCGCTCAGGTTCATGCCGCCCAGCACCCATTTTACTGCCGGCTTAGCCAAGCCATAGGCCAGCAGGTAACACAGGGAGATGCTGAGAATGAATCGAAGAACTACCCCGGCTCCTTTCTCCTGATTTTGGAAGGTGAAGTTCTTGTTCAGGAAAAAGCTGACGATACTGCCGACCACATAGTTGGCGGCGGAGGAGATCCAAAAGCCCAGATCTCCCCAGGTGTGGAGACCGGCCAGATTATAGAGGCCGAACATGACCCCGTAGCCCACCAGAGTGTTGATAACGCCAACCGCCAGAAACTTCAGAAAACTTTTGTCAAAGAGCTTGCAAAATAATTCCTTCATGCTTTCGTCTGCTTTCCGCACCGCTCTGCCACGATGAACCGGGGCCGGTGCTTGATCTCGTCATAGATTTTTGCAATATAATGGCCGATAATGCCCAAGCTTATCATGATAACACCGCCGATAAAAAGCTGAACAATGATGACGGTGGTGAACCCTTCCAGGGCGAGACCCATGAACTTTTTTGCCAGAGTCTGAATGCCCATGACTACGGAGATGAGCAGGGTGAGCCCGCCCAGCCAAGTGACGAACTGCATGGGGGCGGTAGAAAAGGAAGTGATGTTGTTGACGGCATACTTAATGAGGGATAACACCGACCACTTGGAAACGCCCTGGGTGCGCTCTTCTACCTGGAAAGGAACCTGGGCGGTGGTGAAGCCGACCCAGGCGGATAAGGCGCGGTAGAAGGTGTTGCGCTCCGGAAGCTCCAAAAGAGCGTCCACTGCCTGGCGGTCCAGCAGCTTGAAATCGGAGCTTTTGGCCATGTCGATGTTGGTGGCGCCTGAGATCAGCCCATAAAAGCACTTGGCGCAAAGCCGGTACAGGGGATTTTCCTTTCCCCGGTCGGCCTTCACCGCCTCCACCACCTGGGCGCCGCCCTGCCACAGCCGGACCATTTCCGGAATATACTCCGGCGGATGCTGAAGGTCGCAGTCCATGGTGATGCAGCAATCGCCGGCAGCCTCGGCGAGCCCGGCGAAAAGGGCGGACTCCTTGCCAAAGTTTCGGGAGAAGGAGGCACCCCGCACCCGGTCATTCTTCTGAGCTTCCCGGCAGATGGCCTGCCAGGTGCCGTCCCGGGAGCCGTCGTTGACAAAGATCAGCTCGAAAGGGATGCCCGCTCCATCCAGCACGGAGGAGATACGCTCTACGGCGGGGGAGATGGCATCCTGTTCATTGAAAGCGGGAAGGACCACAGAGACCAGTTTATCCATTGCCGGCTTCCTCCTGCGTACTGTGAATGGCGTCCAGGCCGTGGAACAGAGCAATGGACGTGTTGGGCCACTGGGCGCTGTCCAGCCCGAGATCGCCTTCCGGCGGATAGCAGTTGTATTTGCTGTGGCCTGTGATGGGTGCCAGCGTAAGTTCCCGTTTCCCTTGCTCCAGAGCCGTCTGAATTTGAACTTCCCTGGCACTGTATTGGCGGTGGGTCAGGGAAAGGTCCTGAAAGGCCTGGGAGTAGGTGAATATTACCGCCGCCAGGGTCAGAACGCAGACCGCTTGGGGCAGAGGTTTGGGCAGCTTCAAATCGGCACAGAGCGCCGCTGTGTTGCCCACGGTGACCAGGGTGAAGGCCACGATGCAGCTCCAGGCCCGGTCCGGGAACTGGGGAGAGAGGACCATGGAGTAGGCGGAAGCCAGGCTGCCCATCAGAAACACCATTGTAGGCAGCCAGCGCCGCCACTGAGTCCGCAGGGAGCCCAGGCCGTCCGTTTTGAGCCGCCAGCCCACAAAGAAGAGAAACAGCAGGGCGGGCAGCCACAGGTATTTTCTCGCACAGAGCGTAATGGAGATCCCCCGCTGCAGCCACAGCTGGAAGGTCCCGAGTCCGCCGGAGCCGGACAGCCGGGTGGATTGCCCGGGGGCCAGAAGCATCAGGGCAAGTCCGGCCAGATTACCCACAAGTCCGGTGAGCATCCAAAGCCGCAGAGGCCGTCCCATCAGGCGGCAGGCGAGAAAGAAGCAGACCATCATAACAAGAAGGGCGGCGGAAGCGTTCTCTTGGCTCCAGCCGGCCAACAAGCCGAGAGGAAGAAAAAGAACGGCCCGGAGCCAACCTCCCGGGGCGTTGCTTTCCAGTGCCCGGCGGAAGGGAACAAGGTAAAGCAGAATGATGAGTACGCTGTAAAGGTAAGTGCCCGAGGCGGTAAGCCACAGGAAGTCCTGGCCGAAGGCGGGGGTCACAAACCAAAGCCCGCCCAGGGCGAAGAAAAACAGAAGGGGAGAAAAGGACCGCTTCCCCGTCATCAGCGCCTGCATGGCCCAGCCCATCAAAAGAAAAGCGCCGGTATTGATACAGTTGAATACCGGCTTGCCCAGCAGCAGGAACAGTTGGGCAAGGGCATGGGCCACGGCCCTTCCGTTCATAATGTGATAGTGGACATATTGGGACATGAAAAATTCCGATAAACTGGCGATACGGGGGTGGTCCGGTGTATAGAGAAAAGAGTAATAGTAAGTAAAATCATCCGCATAGAAGGGGGTCAGCACATTCAGAAGAAAAAAGCCCACGGCAACGGCCGCCAGCACCAGCAGAAACGGCAGCCGCTTTTTGACATCAGACATGAGCATGTACCCCCCCTCCCAAAAAAGATACCAGAATACATTTTGTATTCTGGTATGAGTATTTTACCGATTGTTTTGCTGGTATTTTGGCACCCACGAGACGATTCGAACGTCCGACCTGCCGCTTAGGAGGCGGCTGCTCTATCCTGCTGAGCTACGTGGGCATATGGGATATATTGTTGCAACTTTACCAGGAAATACTTAGTTATTATACCGCAAAGAGCGCGGCTTTGTCAACGGGAACTTGCCGGGGGCCTGCAAGTGAGCGGTGGGGAAAAATAGGCCTTGCCTTTCTTGCACTACATATGTATAATAAGTCATGAAAAACTTCCCTGTTCGGCCGTTTTCACGGTTACCAATGGGTAACTTGTTTTTGGGCCGTATCACATTCAACCCCTTAAAGGAGGAAACTGTCATGAGCAAAAAGATTCGTTCCATTGCCGCACTGACGCTGAGCTTCGCTCTGCTGAGTGCCTGCGGCGGCAAGCCCCAGGAGAACCCCGACCCCACCCCCGGCGAGAGCCAGCCCCAGGGCCCTGTGGTGGAGGAGTTCTCCGCCGAATACGAAATGTTCGGTACCACCTCCGCCGGCCTGCCCAAGAACGATACCTTTATCTTTGAAGGTACCACCGAGGACGGCATCATCAAGACTCTGAACTTCGACATCATCCGGAACAAGGGCCTGGAGGGAGAGTACTCCAAGAAGGACATTATGGGCTACATGATGAACGTCTCTGACGCCACCGTGAGCAAGAACGAGGACGGCAGCTGGACTCTGTCCGCCCTGAACATCTACGGCTATGAGGAGACCTATGACTTTGGTCAGTATATGATTTATGGTTCCATCGAGAATCTGACGGAGGAAACCACCTTCAGCGAGCTGACCATCGCCTCCTACACCGGCGAGGTGCTGGACCTGGACCGCTCTACCTTTATTTACCAGTATCTGGGCAATGAAGCGGATCTGGTCGTCACCGGCGATACCTTCGTGAAGGATCTGCTGGCCATCTTCGGCCTCTATGAGAACGGCAGCTTTGTGGAGGGCACCAAGCGGGTCTCCTTCGCCGGCTACCACGGCGGCCGCAGCTACGGCGAGCAGATCGACGCCATCGTGGAGCATATTCTCACCCACGACATGACTCTGGAGGATGTGTACACCATGTTCCAGACTGTCAACCAGTCTGCTGAGCCCATTCTGGAGCGGGATGCCGTGGCCGGCGCCACCATCGCCTTTGTGGGCGACTTCCAGCGCATGGTCTACCTTGCCATTCACGGGGAGCTCTTTGAGGGCGTGGTGAACACCACCTCTGTGGAGGGCGGCACCCGCTATGAGGTGGTGACCCAGGGCTTCGGCGGCGAGGTGGAGACCTATGTAACGATTGACGGTGAGGGCAAGATCACTGCCATCACGGTCCGGGACTCCCAGGAGACCGAGGACGTGGGCGGCAAGCTCACCGCGGAAGGTTCCGACTTCCTCCAGGCTCTTATCGACAACCAGGATGACCTGACCAAGGTGGACACTGTCTCCGGCGCCACCCTTACCTCCAACGCCCTCATCAAGGCGGTGGATTACGCTCTGGCTGCCAGTAAGTAATAAGCACATATCAAAGACAAAAAAGTGCCGCGGAGACTTTCTCCGCGGCACTTTTTGCGGGTTATTCCGCGACCGTTTGGATGCTCTGGACCTTATTCCGCCATTTGCCCTTCTTGTAGGCAATGGCGTGGATGAGGGCGCCTACCAGCCAGGAGATGAGCAGGGAGATAAAGATGGAGGCGGGGTCGCCCTTGGGGTTTGCCTCGCTGCGGGTCAGGTAGGCCAGCAGATAGGCCAGGGGCACCCGGATCACGATGGTGGTGAAGAAGCTGAGCCACATGGGAGTGGCGGTATCGCCCGCTCCCCGCATAACGCCGCCCATACACTGGGTAATGGCGAAAGCAATGTATCCCGGGGCCACAATGCGCATCATTTTGGTGGACATTTCGATAAGCTGCGGGGTGTCAGTGAAAAAGCCCATAAGGGTAGGGCAAAAGACGAGAATGAGAGCCACCAGCACAGCGGCGGTACCCACCGCCAAGGAAGTGCCTACTTTGGCTCCTTGCCTCACCCGGTCGATGTCTCCTGCACCAACGTTCTGGCCGGTGTAGGTGGTCATGGCATTGCCGAAGGAGAAGTTGGGCATCATCACGAAGCCGTCGATCCGCATGACGGTGGTGTTGCAGGCCATAAAGACAACGCCGAAGGAGTTGGTAAGGGACTGGACCACCAAGGCCGAGCAGGACATGACCGCCTGGGAGAGGCCCGAGGGGAGTCCCAGCTTGATGAGCTGTATGGCGTAACGCTTGTTGAGCCCGAAATGCTCCCGCCTGAGGTGCATCACGTCCCGCATGGAAAGGAGCTTCCGCAGGCACAGAACGGCCGAGATGAACTGGGCGATGACGGTGGCGATGGCCACACCGGCCACGGCCATGTTGAGCTTTGCCACAAAGAAGATATCCAGTCCCACGTTGAGCACGGTGGCGATAATAAGGTACTTGAGGGCGCTGAGGGAATCACCCAGCCCCCGGAGGATACCGGAAGCAATGTTGTAGAAGCCCATGCCCGCAATGCCCAGGAAGTAGATGCGCATATAGTCCACACACATATCATAGGCCTCTGGGGGCGTCTGAAGGAGCCGGAGCATGGGCGCGGCCACCACTGTACCCACCACCATCATGATCAGGGAGGCGATAAGGGTCAGGGTGAGACAGGTGCCCACTGAATGGGACAGATCCTCCTTCTGCTTCGCACCGAAATACTGGCTCACCATGATGCCGGCGCCGGTGGCGATGCCCACGAAGAGGACGATCAGCAGGTTCAAAGTGGGTCCGCAGCCCCCCACGGCGGCCAGGGCGCTATCCCCTACGTACTTGCCCACGATCACCGAATCAGCAGTGTTGTAGAGCTGCTGGGCAATGTTGCCGATGAGCAGGGGGATGGCAAAGGAAACGATCTTCTTCCAGGGGGTCCCCACGGTCATATCCTGGGCAGTAAAAAATTTTGACAAACTTGACATGATCCACCTCGATTGTAAAATGCTTCGCTGGGGGGTCCGGCGATAGAGTAATAGAGGGAGTATATCATACTTTTTCCCCATTTACAAGAGGGGACAAACAACGTATAATAAACGCAGGAAGAAAAGGGGATTTATATAATCTGTAAAAGGAGAATTTACCATGTTTGACGGCATCTTATTTGACCTGGACGGCACCCTCTGGGATTCGGTGTCCGGGGTGACGAAAAGCTGGAACATCGGCATTTTGGAGGAGAAGGTGGACCGTGCCCCCCTTACCGAGGAGGACGTCCGGGCGGGTATGGGCAAGACCCTGCCCGATATTGCCGCCATTCTCTTTCCCATGCTGGAGCGCCCCCGGCAGCTGGAGGTCATGGACCGCTGCTGCCAGGTGGAGAACGAGTACCTGGCGAAAAACGGGGCTTACGTCTTCCCCGGGGTGGAGGAGACCCTGAAGACCCTCTCCGCCCAGTGTCCTCTTTTCGTGGTGAGCAACTGCCAGAGCGGCTACATCGAGGCCTTTTTTGCGGGCACCGGCCTGGGCAAATACTTTGCCGGCCTGGAGTGCGCCGGCAACACGGGGAAACCCAAGAGCGAGAACATCGCTCTGGTGTGCCGGCGGGAGGGGCTCAAGAACCCGGTCTACGTGGGGGATACCCTCTTGGACTGCCAGTCCGCCCGGGAGGCCGGGGTTCCCTTCGTCCACGCCGCCTACGGCTTTGGCAAGGTGGAGGGCGTGCCCGCCGTCCACAGCTTCCCGGAGCTTCCCCAGGTGCTGGCCGAGCTGAGCAAATAAGCGAACCCTTGCAGTACAGTGAAAAAGGGACTCTCCGATTTCCGGAGAGTCCCTTTTATGGTATCGTGAAAAAATAAACTTAAAAATATTTTTTTGTTGGCTGTACGGAAACGTCCCACCCGAGGGGGCGTTTTATCCATATTATAGAGGGAGGTTTTGTGGGGCTGTCAGGCTGCGAAGCGACCAGGACGTTCGGTTGCTTTCCCTCCGACTCAGGCTGGTCTTAGGCCGCTCTGCGGCCTTGCACTCGCCCTCGCTCCAGTCCAAGCGCCCTCGTTGTCCGCTTCTCCGCCCTTCAGTTCAAAAACCCCTCCAAGATCTTTTCCTCCGCTTCCTCCTCGGTAAGGCCCAAAGTCAGCAGCTTCAGGATCTGGTCCCCGGCGATGCGCCCGATGGCCGCCTCATGGATGAGCTGGGCGTCTACGTCCTGGGCGTCAATGGCGGGAATGGACTTGATTTTCGCCTTATCCATCAGGATGGAATCGCACTGCACATGGCCGAAGCAGTCCGACTTGCCCGTCATGCAGGGCCGGAACACCTGCACCGATTCCCCCCGGCCCACCGACCGGGAGATGACCCGTCCGGTGGCGCCCGGGCCCTTCAAAATGATTTCCATATTGCTCTCGGCCACCTGTTTGCCGTCGGTCATCAGCTTCTCATTGATGACGCACTCGCCTCCGGCTTCCACCTCCACCACCGTGTCCCGGACGGTGGAGTCCACCCCCTTGATTTGGGTCATCTCCATGGTGATGGAGGCCCCTTCCTCCAGATAGACCTCGGTCCGGGGATTCAGGATCCTCTCTCCGGTGCCGTCCCCCTCGCCGTAGTGCCGCTCCACATACCGGACCTTGGCGTTCTTGCCGATGTGGAAGACATGGATGCCGTCGTGCTGGCTGGTTTCGCAGCCTGCGTTGTGGATGCCGCAGCCCGCCACAATGTCCACGTCGGCACCCTCGCCGATATAAAAATCGTTGTACACAAGGTCGGTAAGTCCCGACTGGGTGAGGACCACGGGGATGTGAATGCTCTCCCCCTTAGTGCCCGGCTTCACAGTGATGTCGATGCCCGGCTTGTCCTCCTTGGAGGCAATGTCAATGTTGGCGGTGGTGTTCCGGCCGTCCAACTGCCCGTTGACCCGGAAGTTGTAGGCCCCCTGAGGGGTCTTTTCCAAATCAGCGATGGCCTTTAAGATCTTCAGTTCCGTCTTGTCCATCAGCGGTCACCTTCTCTCATATAGCCGCAGCCCGGCAGAGTCCGGGCCATGATCTGGGGAAAGATCTCGTCCTTGGGCCCCTGCATGGCCACCTTGCCCTGCTCCACCACCACGATCTCGTCGGCCAGATTGATAATCCGCTCCTGATGGGAGATGATGAGCAGGGTGGAATCCCCTTTCTTGTGGATGTTCTCAAAGGTCTCGGTGAGCTTGGCGAAGGACCATAGGTCGATGCCCGCCTCGGGCTCGTCAAAGATCATAAGTCCCGCCTTTCGGGCCAGAATGGTGGCGATCTCGATCCGCTTCACTTCACCCCCGGACAGGGAGGCGTCCACCTCCCGGTCAATGTAGTCGTCGGCGCACAGCCCCACCTGGGTCAGGTATTGGCAGCCCTCCCCGGGGGTCAGGTCGGCCTTGCCGGCGGCCAGGGCCAGAAGGTCCTTCACCTTCATGCCCTTGAACCGGGGGGGCTGCTGGAAGCCGTAGCTGACGCCCAGCTTGGCCCGCTCTGTGATGGAAAGGTTGGTAATGTCCTGCCCGTTCCAGAGGATGGTGCCCCCGGTGGGCTGGTTGAGGCCCATGATGGTCCGGGCCAGGGAGGTCTTGCCGCCGCCGTTGGGGCCGGTGATGACCACCAGCTTCCCCGGTTCCACAGTGAGGGAGACATCCCGGAGGATGCCCAGCTCATTCCCGTCCTCCGCCGTTACGTCGTAACGCAGATGGCTGATTTCTAACATAATATAACTCCTTTGTATACGGATGGTTATTTCCCACTAATTTAATATTATATCGCAGAAAATGGAAAATACAAGAGCCGAAGCGAAATTCCACGCCGGCGTTTGCACTTTTTTCCCCAATCTGCTATACTGGCAGAAAACCCCTCAAAGGAGGTATTTTTGTGAGAGTTGCTCTCATCACCGGTGGGAGCCGGGGCATTGGCGCTGCCGTAGCCCGGAAGCTTCATGCCGACGGCTGTACCGTGGTCATCGACTATATCCATTCCAAGGACAGGGCGGAGGCCCTGGCGGCGGAGCTGGACGGCATCGCCCTCCAGGCCGATGTTTCCGACCCGGCGGTGGTTTGCCGCCTGGTTGACACTGTGTTAGAAAAATTTTGTCAACTTGACGTTTTGGTGTGCAATGCCGGGGCGGCCTGGCAGGGACTCACCCAGGATATGACCGACGAAGACTACCGCCGGGTCATGGGTACCGGGCTGGACGGAACTTTCTACTGCTGCCGGGCGGCTCTGCCCCAGATGCTCCGGCAGAAATCAGGGAAGATCATCACCGTCTCCTCCATGTGGGGCCAGGTGGGCGGCTCCTGCGAAGCGGCCTATTCCGCTGCCAAGGCGGGGGTCATCGGCCTCACCAAGGCCCTTGCCAAGGAGGTGGCCCCTTCGGGCATCACGGTGAACTGCATCGCCCCCGGCGTCATCGACACCGACATGGTTCGGTCCCTTGGGACAGAGGCGCTTCAGGACCTGGCGGAGGAGACGCCTTTGGGCCGTCTGGGCACAGCGGAGGACGTGGCGGAGTGCGTTTCCTTCCTCTGCTCCCCGGCGGCGGACTTCCTCACCGGTCAGGTCATTGCCCCCAACGGCGGCCTGGTGATCTAAGGAGATTCGTCATAATGTACAAAAATGTGGATTCTGAATTGGCGATATTGTAGTATTTAGGTGGTTGACAATTTAGAGGAAGGCTCTTATAATGTCAACAACCTAAAAGGAGGCTGACTGAAATGAAAAAACGTGTAATTGCTCTTGCAATGGCTTCTGCCATGACCCTAGGCCTGCTCAGCGGCTGCGGCGGAAAGGCCGATCCCACTCCCACCCCCGGAACTTCCACGCCTGTCTCCCAGGGCAATGACGGCGCTGTCACCATTAAGATCGGCGGCATCGGCCCCATCACCGGCGACGTGGCCCAGTACGGCACCGCAACCCAGTGGGGCGCCGAAATCGCCGTGGAAGAGATCAACGCCCTGGGCGGCCCCATCCGGTTTGACTTCAAGTACGAGGACGACACCGGCTCCGCCGACACCGCCGTCTCCGCATACAACAACCTGAAGGACTGGGCCAAGGACGCTCCTCTGGTCATCTACGGCACCACAACCACCACCCCCTGCATCACCGTGGCCTCTGAGACCAACGCCGACCGGTACTTCCAGCTCACCCCTTCCGCTTCCTCCCCTGAGGTGGTGGCGGGCAAGGACAATGTGTTCCAGATGTGCTTCACCGACCCCTATCTGGGCACCGCCGGCGCGGAGTACCTGAAGGACAAGGGCCTGGGCACCAAGTATGCCGTCATCTACAACAACGGTGACGCCTACTCCACCGGCATTGCCGAGGCCTTCCTGGCCAAGGCCAAGGAGCTGAATATGGACGTAGTGACCACCCAGACCTACCCTGATGACGAGACTGCCGACTACACCGTCCAGCTCACCGCCTGCAAGGATGCCGGGGCTGACGTGGTGTTCCTGCCCATCTACTACACCCCCGCCTCCCTGATCCTGAACCAGGCCAAGCAGATGGATTACGCCCCCCTGTTCATCGGCGGCGACGGCATGGACGGCATCCTGGACATGGAGGGCTTTGACAAGTCCCTGGCCGAGGGCCTGCTCCTTATGACCCCCTTCAGCGCCGGAGCCGAGGATGAGCGCACCGTGAACTTCGTCTCCAAGTTCCAGGAGGCCCACGGCATTCTGCCCAACCAGTTTGCCGCCGACGGCTACGACTGCATGTACGCCATCTATGAGGCCTGCCAGCAGATCGACGGCATTGCCGATATGGACAGCGCGCAGCTCTGCGATGCTTTGTCCCAGGTCTTTGGCAGCGGAACCTTCGCAGTGGACGGCCTCACCGGCAAGGACATGACCTGGCTTTCCACCGGCGAGATCTCCAAGTCCCCTCTGATCTTCAAGGTGGAGAACGGCGTCTACGTGGATGCCTAAAACGAAATAGATTGGGAAGAGGTCAGCCCCGTCCGGCGGCTCTTCCTTCGGCCATGGCAGGGGCGATCCCCCTGCCATGGCCGTGTCCTATTTATATAAGATGTGTTTTGAGAGAATAAAAGAGGTGAAGGTATGTCATTTCTGAACAATGTGATCACCGGCGTCAGCCTGGGCAGCATCTACGCCATCATCGCCTTGGGCTACACCATGGTCTACGGCATTGCCAAGATGCTGAACTTTGCCCACGGCGACGTTATCATGGTGGGGGCCTACGTGTGCTTCCTGGCCATGGGCAATTCCGGCCTGCCCCCTGTGGTGGGGG
The DNA here is from genome assembly GCA_022800215.1 of Oscillospiraceae bacterium. GTDB lineage: Bacteria > Bacillota > Clostridia > Oscillospirales > Oscillospiraceae > Vermiculatibacterium. The sequence continues at coordinate 103,472 of JAAWPV010000001.1, forward strand.
TGCTGCTGGCGGTGCTGGTGTGCACCGTGCTGGGCATGGTAATCGAGCGGCTGGCCTACAAGCCCCTCCGCTCCGCCCCCTCCCTGGCAGTGCTCATCACCGCCATCGGCGTCAGCTACCTGCTCCAGAACAGCGCCCAGATCTTCTGGGGCGCTGCCACCAAGACCTTTACCCCCATCGTCAGCACCGACCCGGAGGCCCGGCTCTGGCTGGTTCCCGGCCAGCTCAGCATCTCCTATGTGGCCATCTTGTCGGTGGCCTGCTGTGTCGTCGTCATGGCGGGCCTCACCCTCTTCACGGGCAAAACAAAGATGGGTAAGGCCATGCGGGCCTGTTCGGAGAACAAGGCCGCCGCCCAGCTCATGGGCATCAACGTGGATTCCACCATCTCCATGACCTTTGCCATCGGCTCGGCCCTGGCGGCTTTGGCGGGGGTGCTGATGTGCTCGGCCTATCCTGTGCTTTCCCCCACCACGGGGTCTCTGCCCGGCATCCGGGCCTTTACCGCCGCCGTCTTCGGCGGCATCGGCTCCATCCCGGGAGCCTTTTTGGGCGGCATCCTGCTGGGGGTCATCGAGACCTTTGTCAAGGCTTATATCTCCACCGACCTTTCCGACGCTGTGGTGTTCGCGGTGCTGATCGTGGTGCTGTTGGTGAAGCCATCCGGCCTGTTGGGCAAGTACGTGCCCGAGAAAGTGTGAGGCGGCTATGAAAAAGAAAATGAGTAAAAGCGCCCGGAACGGGTTTATCAATTACGGCCTTGTCATCGCTGCCTTCTTTGTCCTTCGGCTCCTGGTGGGAGCCGGAAAGCTGTCCAACTCCCTCCAAAGCCTTCTGGTCCCCGCCTGCTGCTATATGGTCATGGCGGTGTCCCTGAACTTGACGGTGGGCATCCTGGGCGAACTGAGCCTGGGCCATGCCGGCTTTATGAGCCTCGGGGCCTTCAGCGGCATCGTTACCGCCGTTGCGCTGCAAGGCGCCATCCCCTCCGTTCCGCTGCGCCTGGCCCTGGCCATGGTGGTGGGCGCCCTGGTGGGCGCCCTGGGCGGCGTCATCGTGGGGGTGCCGGTGCTCCGGCTCCGGGGAGACTATTTGGCCATCGTCACTTTGGCCTTCGGCCAGATCATCAAAAACATCATCACCGTGCTCTATGTGGGTGTGGACGGCAAGGGCCTCCACATCGCCCTCAGCAATGAGGCCCTCCGCCTTGCAGAGGGAGGCACCACCATCATCAAGGGCCCCATGGGGGCGGTGGGGGTCACCAAGCTGGCCTCCTTCACCGCCGGGTTCCTGCTGATTCTCATCACCCTGATGGTGGTCCAGAACCTGGTGAACTCCCGCTCCGGCCGGGCCATCCTGGCCCTCCGGGATAACCGCATCGCCGCTGAGAGCGTGGGGGTCAACGTCATTAAGTATAAGCTGATGGCCTTTGTCACCTCCGCCGCCCTGGCGGGAGCCGCCGGCGCCCTCTTCGGCCTTAACTACTCCTCCACCGTGGCCTCCAAGTTCGACTTCAATACCTCCATTCTGGTACTGGTTTTTGTGGTGCTGGGCGGTCTGGGCTCCATCCGGGGCTCCCTCATCTCGGCGGCCCTTCTCTATGTCCTGCCCGAGCTGCTCCGGTCCTTTGACATCGCCGAGTACCGGATGCTCATTTATGCCGTTGTTCTCATTCTGGTGATGCTGTGTACCAATAACCCAACCCTCCGGAGCCTGATCGAGGGTCTGAAGGAGAAGCTGGGAAGCCAAAAGGCTGTCCGGGAAGGGAAAGGAGGCGGGGCAAATGAGTAAGCTGGAACGGCCCAGGACCAAGCTGGTCCCCGTCCCCACCACCAACATCATCCCCGAGCGGGACGCGGACAAGACCCCCATCTTAGAGTGCAGCCATCTGGGCATCGACTTCGGCGGCCTCACCGCCGTCAGCGACTTCAATATGGCCATCGGCCGCACCGAGATCACCGGCCTCATCGGCCCCAACGGCGCGGGCAAGACCACTGTGTTCAACCTCCTCACCAAGGTCTACCAGCCCACCCGGGGGACCATCCTGCTGGACGGCATCGACACCCACTCCATGAACACCGTCCAGGTGAACCGGGCGGGCATCGCCCGCACCTTCCAGAACATCCGCCTGTTCAGTAACTTGACGGTGGAGGACAACGTGAAGATCGGCCTTCACAACCAAATAGGGTACGGCATGTGGCAGGGCATTTTCCGCCTGCCCGGCTACTGGAAGGAGGAGAAGGTGGCCCACGAGCGGGTCATGGAGCTTCTCTCCATCTTCGATATGCAGGACCTGGCCGACCATCAGGCGGGCAGCCTGCCCTACGGCGCCCAGCGGCGGCTGGAGATCGTCCGGGCGTTGGCCACCAATCCCTCCCTGCTCCTTCTGGATGAGCCGGCGGCGGGCATGAACCCCTCCGAGACCGCCGAGCTTATGGAGAACATCGTGAAGATCCGGGACACCTTCCAGATCGCCATTCTCCTCATCGAGCATGACATGAGCCTGGTCATGGGCATCTGCGAGGGCATCGCGGTGCTCAACTTCGGCCAGATCATCGCCAAAGGCACCCCGGACGAGATTCAGGCGAACCCCGCCGTCATCGAGGCCTATTTGGGCAAGCAGAAGGAGGGTGAGTGACATGGCCATGCTGGAAGTCCACGACATCAATGTCTATTACGGCGCCATCCACGCCATCAAGGGGATCTCCTTCGAGGTGAACGAGGGGGAGATCGTCACGCTCATCGGCGCCAACGGCGCCGGCAAATCCACCACCCTGAAAACCATCTCGGGCCTTCTTCACTCCCGCACCGGCTCCATCACCTTCCAGGGGGAGAACATCGCCGGCACGGCCCCTCACAAGCTGGTGGGCAAGGGGCTGGCTCAGGTCCCCGAGGGCCGGGCTGTCTTCCTCCAGATGACGGTGGAGGAGAACCTGGAGATGGGGGCCTACACCCGGCCCAATGCCGAGGTGGACCCCGGGCTGGAGAAAGTCTACGACCAGTTCCCCCGGCTGAAGGAGCGGCGGAAGCAGATCGCCGGTACCCTCTCCGGCGGCGAGCAGCAGATGCTGGCCATGGGACGGGCGTTGATGTCCAGCCCCCGGCTCATGATGCTGGATGAGCCTTCCATGGGCCTTGCCCCCATTCTGGTGGACCAGATCTTCGATATCATCCGCTCCCTCCACAAAAACGGCACCACCATCCTTCTGGTGGAGCAGAACGCCCGGATGGCCCTCAGCGTGGCCGACCGGGGCTATGTGCTGGAGACGGGCAAGATCGTCACCAGCGGTTCGGGCAAAGAGCTTCTCAGCGACGAGAGCGTGAAAAAAGCCTACCTGGGTGGCTGAGACCGTTCCGAATCGGACCGAAAAAGAAGAAAAAGCATCCCTTGCGGCCTGCGCCGTGAGGGGTGCTTTTTGCAGGTCAGTACTCCCATTTCGCATCTTGCACGCCCACCCCTTGTCAAGAAGGAAAAGTTCCTGTATGCTATGGTTGCCATGGCAAAGAAGTCCGAACCAAAAGGAGTGTGAAGCCCATGAAAGTGACTGTGGAGGAGCACCCGGAGCTGGAAGAGACCGAGGTGGTCGTCCGGTGCCGGCGGCTGGATCCCCAGATCTCCCGGCTTTTGGAGCTGCTGCGGCTCAGTGACGCCCGGCTGGTGGGGGAGAAGGAGGGCCAGACCTGCATTTTGGAGGAAGACCGGGTCCTCTATATCGACACGGTGGACCGGGGCACTTTTCTCTATACCGCCGACGGGGTCTATGAAAGCCGCCTGCGGCTTTATGAGCTGGAGGAGCAGCTGGCTCCCCGGGAGTTTCTCCGGGTGAGCAAATCGGCCATTGTAAATTTTGATCAAGTGAAGTCCCTTCGCCCCGATTTCGGGGGGCGGCTGCTGCTCACCATGTCCAACGGGGAGGTGGTGGTGGCAAACCGCCAGTATGTCCCCGCAATTAAAAAGAAACTGGGCCTTTGAAAGGAGTGCCGGATATGAAAAAATTTTTTCAGGTGGGAACCGCCCTCAAGGAGCGCACCGCCCTCATTTACACCGGAGCCATGTGCTTTTACCTGTTTTTCCAGTTCCTTTATAAGCAGGAGACCGCCCCCCTCTCCATCCTTCTTTCCCTGCTGCTGGTGAGTATGGCGGCGGCCGCCATGCAGATCGCCGCCTTCTCCAACCTTATCATCAAAAAGCTGTCCTACGGCTGGCGGTTGGTGGTTTTCGCTCTGCCCTTCGGGGCACTCCTCACCGGCTTTGCCGTCACCTTCCACTGGTTCCCCACGGAAAACCCGGGAGCCTGGATCACTTTCGGGGTCATTTTCCTCGTCATCTTTGCGTTCTGCACGGCGGGCTTTGAGCTTTACTTCCGCCTCTCCGGCCGGAAGTACGATGACAGGCTGGACTGGTACAGAAAGAACCGGGAGAAGGAGTAAACCCAATAAAAAAGAATTCCCTTCCCGAATGGGGAAGGGAATTCTTTTCTTACATCAGTCACGAAAATCAAACAATTCTTTGGGCTTGATTTGGAATACCTCGCACATTTTGAAAAGAACGTCAAAAGACACACCTACATTACCCAGCTCAATGGCGCTGATATGGCTTCTGTCTACATCTACCAGCTCCGCCAACTGCAACTGGGTCAATCTGTTCTTCTTTCTATAATAAACGACATTCAAGCCGAATTTCTCATATTGACTTTTATATTCCTGTTTCAAATACCTCACCCCGACGCTTTTATTGTACCGGGTGTGCTGCAATTCATAAACCTTGTAAAAATAGCATAACGCTATTGACACAAGTCATTTAACCGAATAAAATATGTTATAGCAAAATATTGTCATTCTTTTTCCGGAAAGCATAGGGTATCCGAACATCCGTTAAGCCGAAAATGTAATCGGTACTGGTGTGATAATATTGTGCCAGCTTGATTGCGGCCCAGGCGGGAATTTCATAGATCCCTTTCTCATAGCGCCTGTATACTTCCCTTTTACAGTCAAGAACTTCTGCAATCTCTTCCTGGGTTTTGTCCGCATCGCTCCTTAAATCTTCTAATCTCCGAAAATACATAGCAGCATTCCTCCCATCCCTGCAATGCTACTATTTTGTGGCCTGCCCACGCCTGATTTGCTACAAAATTGTGGCAAATTAAACAAAATTATCTTTTGAATCAAGGAAGGAGAAAATCAATGGACATTCAAAAAGACCTTGAAGAAATGGAAGCTCGAATGTTTACAGATGAGCTCTTGGACAAAATCTTGAATGAGTATTGGCAGGAGATTGTCCCTCTCTTTGTTGTCCTGAACGGGGAGGAATATGAAGCAGAGGAGCGGGCATTTTCCGCCCGGCTGACCAAGAAACAGGCGGGTAAATTTGCCGAACTAAAGCAGTTTTATCGCTCTGCCGCCCAATTTGCTCTGGAGTTTGGATTTCCTCGGGGCCTTTATGCCGGATTTCAAGATTTATTCTTAGAGAATCGTCCCGAGAAGTCCTTTAATGACCTGGTGGGAAAAGAACTCTTTACCATGCCCAACATGAAAAAATATCGATTTTTCATGTGGCGGAATAAGATCAATCGGGCCCAGGAAGCGTTAAAGAAGCAGGTAAAGGATAATGAACAGTCTTTCCTGGCGGCTATGGATGCAACCTGGAACGAAAGATTTGCCGGTGTTCTGCGTATTTCCTTTTACCTCGGTTATCGTTATGTTCACCATATCGTTGTGCCGATGATTGCCCCCGTTCCCATGTGGGTCCGCATGGAGAATAGAATGCTGATCACAGAGCACGAATTGGGTTTGATCAAATCGTTATTGGAGCAGGAGTGCAGCCAGCAGGGCGGCCAGATTTCATTTCCCCCCGAGTGGATGCAGGAAGATTGAAAATACTTGGGTAATTTTTTGTAAGGAAGTCTGGCACCCGCTGAAAAGAAACAGCTTTTCAACAGGCTTTCCTTCATAAAAGCTCCCTACAAATAGAAAAACAAGGCAGACCGTTGCGGTCTGCCTTGTTTTCGATCTCTTTATGATGTTTTACCCGGTCCTTTCACAAAATCTTTAACACAGCGGCGCGAAAATTCTCAATATCCCGTCCAGCATCCAGTGCCAGAAGCCCATCTTCACGTTTCCGCCCAGTACCATTTCCCGGCTTTTTGTCTGACTGTCCAGGAAATCAGCCTTCACGTCCTGCCAGACAGGGCCGCCGTAGAAGACGGCGTTGTTTTCAAAGTGGAGGAACAGGCTCCGGTAATCCAGATTCACCGTTCCCACGGTGCAGACCTTGTCGTCCATAACGCAGCCCTTGGCGTGGACAAAGCCGGGGGTGTACTCGTAGATTTTTACGCCTCCCTCCAAAAGCACGGGGTAGAAGCTGTGGGACATGCGGAAGATCATCTTTTTATCCGGGATGCCCGGCATGATGATCCGCACGTCCACCCCCCGCCGGGCGGCCCGGATAAAGGCGTCCATCAAAGCGTCCCCCGGCATCAGGTAGGGAGTAAAAAACCAGATGTAGTCCTTGGCCTGGGAGAGGAGCTCGATATACAGCTCGTTGCTCACCGCCTGCTCGGTAAGGGGGGAGTCATAGTAGCTCAGCACATACCCCTCGCCGCCTCCCGGCTGGGCGGGGGTCTCCGGCAGCGATGCCGGGATGGCCTTGCGGTCAAAGGCACTCCAGAAAAGAGCGTACATCCGGGTGTAGCTGTCCACCCCCGGCCCGGTGAGCCGGAAGCCCACGTCTTTCCAGTGGCCGAATTTTTCCACCAGGTTGATGTATTCATCGGAGATATTCACCCCGCCGCTGAAGACGACTCTGCCGTCGATGATGAGCATTTTCCGGTGGTCCCGGTAGTTGAGCACCCCCCGGATGGCCCGCATCCGGTTGACGGCGATGCACTGGATGCCGAGGGCCCGGAGCTCCCGGGCATTCTGCTTGGAGAAGGTGGAAATGCTGCCCAGGTCGTCGTACATGACCCGCACGTCCACCCCCTCTTTCACCTTCCGGGCCATCACCTCCACCATGGCGTCCCACATTTCCCCCCGGGCGATGATGAAATATTCGGCGAAGATAAACTTCTCCGCCTTTTCCAGCTCCTCCATCATGGCTCCGAAGAGCTTTTCCCCCACGGGGTAGTATTCCGCCTCCCCGACCTCCTGCAAGGGGAAGCCGGTGGTCTGGGAGATCCAGCGGAGGGTCTGGCTCAGCCGGGGCTCCGTCTGGGCCAGCCGGGCCAGCTCCATATCCCCCCAGCCCGCCTCGGGCAGCCCCTTTTCCGCCTTGCGCAGCCGCTTCTTGAGGGGCATGGTGGTCCGCTTATTGCCGAAGAGGAGGTACAGCAGGGCGCCGGGGATGGGGGCGATGAGCAGCACCAGCAGCCATAAGATCTTATAGGTCCCCTCGTCCTGCTTGGTGATAATATAAAGGACGAAGAAAAAACTGGCGGCGGAAAGGAGGGCGTTGATGATGGAGGCGTAGGGCGCTATCCATTGCAGCAGAAAAAGCCACCACCACAGTTGAAACAGCACCACTGGGATCACTGCCAGGATGCGGCCCATGAGCTTACTGATCATATCAACGCCTCCTTATCTCTCTGCGCGTTCCAAAATGTGTACCCTGAACTGCCCCGTCACCGTCAGCCGGTCCAGCCGGGCCAGCCGTTCCGCCCCGGCCTTGGGCGTCTTCCAGTAGTAGGGGGTCATGGAGAAAAGGTCCTGAATGTCCTGCTTTGCGGGCAAAGTGAAGGTAGTTTCCACCGGGACGATGTCCCGGTAGCGGAAGCCGGGGTATTCCTCCCGTTTCTCCTCGTTCTCATAGGGGGTGTCGTAGAGGACCTCCTTCAGCTCCCAAAGGTGCCGGGGGCCGGGGACCACATAGAGGAACAGTCCTCCCGGTCCCAAGACCCGGCCAAACTCCTCCGCCGCCAAGGGGGAGAAGCAGTTGACCAGCACATCCGCCGTTCCGTCTCCCATGGGCAGATGGTAGAGGGTGCCCACCGCCAGCTCCGCTCCGGGGCAGCGTTTGGCCGCCTTTTTCACCGCCGGCTTGGAGAGGTCTATCCCCGCCGTCCGGCCGCCCAGAGCGGCCACCGTCCCGGCCATAGCCTGGGTGTACCAGCCCTCCCCGCAGCCCGCATCCAGCAGGACGGGGGAGGGGGGAGCCAACTCCTTGATAAGTTTACATAATTCTATTCTAAGGGGGCCATACCAGCCCCCCTCCAAGAACCGGGTCCGGGCGGAGATCATTTCTTTGTCGTCCCCCGGCGTTTTGGAATGTTGGAAGTTGGCGGGAAGAAGGTTTACATAACCTTCCTTTGCGATATCGAAGCTATGGCCGTTTAGGCAGACATACTGCTTGTCCGTCCGCTCCAAAATACCGCCGCATACCGGACAGCGAAACAGACTTTCCACATTCCCACCCCCTTTGGTTTATTGTACCATACCGGCCTCTTAGGGACAAGCCCCGGTCACTCCATCAGCAGCCAGACCTTTCGCACCAGCAGGGTGACGGAGATGGCAAAAAACACCTCCAGGGCCGTGGACACTATTTGGGGAATGAGGAACAGCAGGACGGAGCCGGCCACGATGCCCAGCCAGAGCCGGAGCGGCCCCCTCCACCGGTCCCTGTCCTGGCGGCGGAGCGTCAGCAGGACCACCAGCAATGCCGTCATCAAAAGCACGCAGGCCAGGGCCGCCAGCAGCACATGGAGGGCGGCGTATTGGGGGAAGTAGGCGGGGAGATAGGGAATGACCAGGGCGTACCCCAGATTGAGCACTGCCAGGGTGGTCAGCACCAGCACCCCCGGCCGGGCCGGAGGACAGGAAAGCCGTCCTGCCAGCCGTACCAGCATAACGGCCAGATATCCGCCCACCAGAAGGCCCCAGTAGATAAATCCCCGGTAGTGGTCCGCCCCCATGACGGCGATGACTGAAAAGTTGGTGCCGAACCACCCTCGGCTCCCCGCGAAAAGCAGCGTATAGGCCGGGATAAGGAAGCAGGCCACCGCATCCAGCCAAAAGTGGCCGCCTTTCTTTCTCATATCCATCCTCCTTCCCGACGGGGTCATTTTACTTATATTATATGGAATTGGGAGGGAAAAACAAGAGCAAAACACAAATGCCCGGCAGAACCCCATTGCGTGACTTGCCAAGCTATGATACAATAGAAAGGCTGAAATATTTACCATATAAGGAGTTTGCTATGATCACCGTTTCCGACCTTTCCCTCAACTATTCCGGCACCCCTCTCTTTTCCCATGTGGACCTTCAGTTTGTGAAGGGCAACTGCTACGGCATCATCGGGGCCAACGGCGCCGGCAAATCCACCTTCCTGAAGATCCTCTCCGGGGAGCTGGACTCCACCTCCGGCGAGGTGTCCGTCCTTCCCAATACCCGCATGTCGGTCCTCAAGCAGGACCAGAACCAGTATGACGCTTACTCGGTGATGGACACCGTACTCATGGGCAACCAGCACCTCTACGACATCGGCAAGGAGATGAACGCCCTCTACGAGAAGGAGGACTTCACCGATGAAGACGGCATCCGTGCCGCCGACCTCCAGGCCGAGTACGCCGAGCTTGGGGGCTATGAGTCCGAGTCCGATGCCTCCCGCATCCTCCAGGGCCTTGGCGTAGGCACCGCCTACCACGGCACCCAGATGGCCGGCCTGGACCCCCGCTTGAAGGTGAAGGTCCTGCTGGCCCAGGCTCTCTTCGGAAGCCCCGACATCCTCATGATGGACGAGCCCACCAACAACCTGGACATCAACGCGGTGAACTGGCTGGAGGACTTTCTGCTGGATTTCGAGGGCACCGTCATCGTGGTGAGCCACGACCGGCATTTCCTCAACACCATCTGTACCCACATCGTGGACATCGACTACAACAAGGTGAAGATGTACGTGGGCAACTACGACTTCTGGTACGACGCTTCCCAGCTTATGCAGAACCTCCAGAAGGCCCAGAACAAGAAGAACGAGGAGAAGGCCCAGGAGCTCAAAGAGTTCATCTCCCGCTTCTCCGCCAACAAGTCCAAGAGTAAGCAGGCCACCGCCCGGCGGAAGCTGCTGGACAAGATCACCTTAGAGGAGATCCCCGCCTCCTCCCGCCGCTACCCCTGGGTCCAGTTCTCCCCAGACCGGGAGGTGGGCAAGGACATCCTCTTTGTCACCGACGTTTCCAAGACGGTGGACGGGGTGAAGGTGCTGGACAAGGTGAGCTTCATCGTAAACCACGGGGACAAGATCGCCTTCGTGGGGGACAACGAAAACGCCCACACCGCCCTCTTCAAGATTTTGACCGGCGAGTGGGAACCCGATGAGGGCACGGTGAAGTGGGGCCAGACCGCCACCTTCTCCTACTTCCCCCGGGACAACACAAAGTATTTTGAGGACTGCGGCGACAACCTGGTGGAGTGGCTCCGCCAGTTCTCCTCCGATCCCCACGAGGCCTATTTGCGGGGCTTCCTGGGCCGGATGCTCTTCTCCGGGGACGATGTGTATAAGCCCGTGAAGGTCCTTTCCGGCGGCGAGAAGGTCCGGTGTATGCTCTCCCGCATGATGCTCTCCGGGGCCAACGTGCTCCTTCTGGACCAGCCCACCAACCACCTGGACCTGGAATCCATCGCCGCCGTCAACAACGGCCTGGAGGCGGTCAAGTGCAACGTCCTCTTCTCCTGCCACGACCACCAGCTGGTCCAGACGGTGGCCAACCGAATCTTTGATTTCACTCCCGAGGGCAAGCTCATCGACATGCCCATGAGCTATGACGAGTATCTGGAGCGTCAGGCCGGGGAGGAGGGCAAGGCATGACCCCCGAACAAATGAAGCACAAAAGCCATCTTGCCATTTTCGCCTCCTACTATAAGCCCCACCTGGGCCTGTTCCTTCTGGATATGGTCTGCGCCCTGCTCATCTGCGTGGTGGACCTGGTTTTCCCCTACATCTCCCGGCTTTCCATGAAGATCCTTCTGCCCCAAGGGCTTTTCGGCACCTTCTTTGCCATCATGGCCGTCATGTTTCTGGCCTACTGCCTGAAAAGCGGCCTTTACTTCATTGTCACCTACTGGGGCCACCTCATGGGGGTCAATGTGGAGGCCGATATGCGCCGGGACCTCTTCGACCATATGCAGACCCTGTCGTTCTCCTTCTTTGACCAAAACCGCACCGGCCAGCTCATGAGCCGCATCACCACCGACCTTTTCGAGATCGGCGAGCTTTCCCACCACGGCCCCGAGGACCTTTTTATCTCCTGCGTCACCCTCATCGGCGCCTTCTGCGTCATGTGTACCATCCGCTGGGAGCTGGCCCTGGCCGTCTTTGCCATCGTGCCCATCTTTGCGGTGTTCACCACCATCCAGCACAAGCGGATGCGCCGGGTCTCGGTGCAGGTGAAGGCCAAGACCGCCGTCATCAACGGGGAGGTGGAGTCGGCCATCTCGGGCATCCGCACCGCCCAGGCTTTCGCCAACGAGTCGGAGGAGAAGCGGAAGTTTACGGATTCCAACGACCAGTTCCGCTATGCCCAGCGGGACCGCCACAAGGCCATGGGAGTCTACCAGGCGGGCATGGAGCTCTGTGTGGGGGCCATGTCGGTGGTGGTCATCGCCGTGGGCGGCTACTTCATCATGCAGGGCAAGATGGACTACGCTGACCTCACCACCTTCTCCCTCTATATCACCACGTTTATTTCCCCCATCCGCAAGCTCTCCGCCTTTGTGGAGCAGTTCATGTCCGGCATGGCGGGCTTCACCCGGTTTGTGGAGCTCATGCGCACCGACCCCGACATTGCCGACGCTCCCGGCGCCGTGGCGGTGAGCGGGGTGAAGGGCGACATCCACATTGACCATGTGACCTTTACTTACGGCTCCGACAGCCCCAACGTGCTGGAGGATGTCAGCCTTCATATCCCCGCCGGGGAGACCCTGGCGGTGGTAGGCCCCTCCGGCGGCGGCAAGACCACTCTCTGCCAGCTCATCCCCCGGTTCTACGACGTGGCGGAGGGGGCCATCTCTCTGGACGGCACGGACGTGCGGCAGGTGCAGCTTCACTCCCTCCGCCGGAACATCGGCATCGTTCAGCAGGACGTGTTTCTCTTTGCCGGCACCATCTTCGATAACATCGCCTACGGCAAGCCCGGCGCCACGGAGGAGGAGGTCTACGCCGCCGCCAAGCGGGCCGAGCTTTACGACGACGTGATGGCCATGCCCGACGGCTTCCAGACCTATGTGGGCGAGCGGGGCGTGATGCTCTCCGGCGGCCAGAAGCAGCGGGTCTCCATCGCCCGGGTCTTTCTGAAGGACCCTCCGGTGCTCATTCTGGACGAGGCCACCTCCGCCCTGGACACCGTCACCGAGCAGCACATCCAGTCCGCCTTTGACGAGCTGGCCAAGGGCCGCACCACCCTCATCATCGCCCACCGGCTTTCCACCGTTCGCTCGGCAAACCGCATCGCCGTCATCGACGGCAGCCGGGTGAAGGAACTGGGTACCTGGGAGGAGCTTCTTGCCAAGGACGGGGAGTTTGCTGCCCTCTGCAAGGCTCAGAAGCTGTCCTGAAGGGCGGCCAGGATGAGCTGAACGCCCAGCCGGAAGCCCCGGGAAAAGCACTCCCGGCGCTCAAAGGTTATCACGGCGGCGGTGGCGTTGAAGTGTTCGTTCATGAACTCGATGGAGGTAAGCTCGGTGAGCCTGTCGTTCAAGGGCCCCGTCTTTTCCAGCAGGTCGTGGTACTCCGGTCCCAGGGAATCCGGTTGGGTGATCTCCTCCAGATAGTCTAAAATGTCGCCCATATAAACCTCCACAAGTATGTTAATAATCAACGTAATTATTATACGCTGATTATTAACGTTTGTCAATAGACAGGAGTGAAAAAATATGGTAGAATTTCGTGTTCAGTTGCGAAAGGTCCGTATGGAGAAAAAGAAGACCCAGAAACAGACGGCGGAAGTGCTGGGAATGAAACTGCGTTCCTATCAATTTTATGAACAGGGTACAGTTGAGCCGTCTATCAAGAAGCTCATTACCCTTGCGGACTTCTTTGATGTATCTTTGGACTACCTCATGGGTCGTACCGATTCTTAAAAATAGTTTTATGGGGGCGCTTTGCCGCCAAAGCGCCCCCACACCCCCGAAAGCGCCCGGAGGGGGGATTTCGATCTTCCCCCCTCCGGGACCACCCCCTTTCGGAAACGACCAAAGAGGGGCCGACTGCGGTCGCCCCTCTTTGGAAACACCCCAGGGATAAGGGCCCTTGATCCCCGGATGGGTTTCCAAAGGGAAGGGTCCGCAGACCCTGCCCTTTGGTCGTTGAGAGTGGGGGTCCAGGGGGAGAGAGAGTCGAAACTCTCTCCCCCTGGGGCTTTTCGGGGGGTCTGGGGTGGCCTCTTTTGGCCTCAAAAGAGGTCCCCCGGAAAAGCATTAAGAAAGCGGTGCCCCCGGAGGGACTCCGGAAAAGCTTGGTCTCAAAAGAGGTCCCCCAGAAAAGTATTAGGAAAGCGGTGTCCCCAGAGGGACCTTCGGAACAAACTACAAAGAAGAACGGCCCCAGTAATTTGACAGGAACTTGATTTAGGAGATGAACCGCCATGAGAGATCCCCTATGGGATGAAGCCTGCTGGATATTCAGCGGCATCTTCTTTGTGTCTGGCCTGTGGGAGTTTCGGAAGCATATCCAAAAAGCCATAATATGGAAACAGCTGAAAAAGTGCTGTACGCAACGAACACAGGGCACCGTAGCGTTGGAAGAGTGGTTCTCTGGGAAGCATGGCGGTCAGGAGGTCACCATTACCTATGATGTGGGGGAACAACATTTTAACCAAGTGATAAATTACCGGTACAAGCGGGACACCTTTCAATGGCTGCAAAAGGTAACGGTTTGCTATGATCCCCGGAAACCGAAAGATTTTTATGTGGAAGAGCATTGGAAGCAGATTCGCTCCAACATGGTTTGGGGTATGCTGTTGGGCCTCCTTTGGTGTCTGTTCTTTGGCGCGAGTATGCTAAGCGGGCTATCGCTGTTATTTCAAAGGTTGTCGATAGGGAAGTGATTCTATGTTGTATTATATTCTCTCAATAGTACTGGTAGTTATTGACCAAATCGTAAAGATTTGGGTCCGCTCCGCCATCCCCCTGGGCCAGTCCATCCCCTTCATCCCCTACCTGATGGACCTGACCTACACCCAGAACACCGGGGCCGCCTTCTCCAGCTTTTCGGGCATGACGTGGCTTCTGACCCTTGTGTCTCTCGTCTGCTCCGCAGGCGTCGCCTACCTGATGTGGAAAAACTTTTTCCCCGGGAAATGGGGCAGGCTGTCCCTCTCCCTTATCCTGGCGGGAGCGGTGGGCAACCTCATTGACCGGGCCCTTCTGGGCTATGTCACCGATATGTTTGAGACCACCTTTATAAACTTCGCCGTTTTCAACGTGGCGGACATCTGCGTGGTGGTGGGGGGGTTCCTCATGGTGTTTTACGCTCTCTTCCTCTGGGACAAGGACAAGGAGCCGCCCCATGACGCGCCTTGAGTGTACCGCCCGGTTGGCGGGGGAGCGGGTGGATTCCTTTCTGGCCCGGGAGCTGGACCTTACCCGGTCCGCCCTCCAGAAGCTGCTGGAGGAGGGGGCCGTCCTCTGCGGCGGGGAGCCGGTGAAGAAAAACCGCAGGACCGTCCCGGGGGAAACCTACACCCTGGACCTCCCCGACCCTGAGCCCATCGAGGCCGTCCCCCAAAATATCCCGCTGGATATCGTCTACGAGGACGAGGATGTCATCGTCGTCAACAAGCCCGTGGGCCTGGTGGTCCATCCGGCGGCGGGCCACCCCGACGGCACGCTGGTAAACGCTTTGTTATATCACTGCGGAAATAGCCTTTCTGGAATCAACGGCCTCCTACGCCCCGGCATCGTCCACCGCATTGACCGGGACACCTCGGGCCTTCTCATCGCCGCCAAGAACGACGCCGCCCACCTGTCCCTGGCGGCCCAGTTGGAGGACCACTCTCTTTACCGGGAGTACCACGCCGTGGCGGTTGGCGGCTTCCGGGAGGACAGCGGCACCGTGGACGCCCCCATGGCCCGCCACCCGGTGGACCGGAAGAAAATGGCCGTGGACCGGACGAAAGGCAAGCGGGCGGTGACCCATTGGGAAGTATTGGAGCGGTACAGCGGTTATACCTATCTGAAATGCCTTTTGGAGACGGGCCGCACCCACCAAATAAGGGTCCATCTGGCCTCTGTGGGCCATCCTCTTTTGGGGGATACGGTCTATGGCGCCAAAAAGCCGGTGCCCGGCCTTGCCGGCCAGTGCCTCCACGCCAAGAAGCTCACCTTCACCCATCCCCGCACCGGGGAGCCCATGACGGTGGAGTGTCCCTTGCCCGACTGGTTCGAGGCAGTGCGCCGGAGGCTGGGCGGATGAACACCTTTGACCACATTTACGCCTTGGCCCGGCAGATCCCTTATGGAACCGTGGCCACCTACGGCCAGCTGGCCCGCCTGGCAGGCAACCCCCGGATGAGCCGGGTGGTGGGCTACGCCATGCATGTCTGCCCCGGCGACGTGCCCTGGCACCGGGTGGTGGACCGCACCGGTCGCCTCTGCCCCGGCGGGGAGACGGAGCAGCGCGCCCTTTTGGAGGCCGAGGGCGTGACTTTCACCCCGGAGGGGAAGGCGGACCTTGCCCGCCACGCCTGGCTGGGCAACCCCTGAGGACAAAATCGGGTTGACATTTCAGCCAAATTGAACTATACTGAATGTAGGAACAGGGTGCTACCGGCAAACGGTTAGCCCCCTTATACTGTTACAAGAAGTAACCGCAGGCCGGGAGAGCTAATGCGGTTACTTCTTTTTATTGGCCTGAAGGAACAGGGCAATAATGCCAACGATCAAAATACCCGTCTGAATGAGATCGGAATATGTAACCATTTGACAGCCCCTCTTTCATAAGATCAGGGGGCCAAGAAGTGCCCCCTGACAAAGCAGAGGGAACTAACCGCTTGCCGTTTATCGGTAGCACCAAAGACAGCATAGCACAAAAGCCGCCCCGAAGCAACTTATTTTGCAATCAGTTCCATAGCCGTTTTCAGTTCTTCCAACGTTTTGTGATCGTAAACCCGATTGCTGGTGTTCTCATCTGTCCACCGATATAGACAAACCAAAAAGAAAGCGGAGAGCATCAGCTCTCCACTTTCTTCTTTTTCTTGCAGTATCTGTCTTCCTCGCTGAACACGCACCCGCAGTACTTTTGCATATAGAGCCCCAGCTCCCGGGCCTCCGTCTGCCCCTCCCGGTAGTGGGGGGAGAAGTCATAGGGGGCGAACTTCACCCCGAACTGCTCTGCCAGCCGCTCCCCGGTCTCAAAGATGAGGGGGGTATTCTGGTAAGGGGACACCGTCAACGTGGTGCAAAAAGCGTCAAAGCCGTGGTCTGCGGCGTATTGGGCGGTCTTTGCCAGTCGCACCGCGTAGCAGTAGCCGCAGCGGTTCTCAATGTCCGCCGCCACCGCCTTCACAAAGTCCCTGAGGCCGTATACGTCCTCCTCGATGAGCTTGAGGTCAATGCTCTTGGCATACTCCCGCAGGCAGTTCCGCCGGGCCCGGTACTCGGTGAAGGGGTGGATGTTGGGGTTGTACCAGAAGCCGGTGGGCTCGATGCCCTCCCCCCGGAGCTCCTTGATGCAGGCCACCGAACAGGGGGCGCAGCAGATGTGAAGCAGAAGATTCATTTGTTTTCCTCCTTTGCGGGGTCGGGAATGTGGAAGAAGCGCAACCCGTTCTGGAAGGTGGCCTCGGCCACCTCCTCGGTAGAAAGCCCCTTGATTTGGGCGATGGTCTCAGCCACCCGGTAGACGTAGCCCGAATCGCACCGCTTGCCCCGGAAGGGCTCGGGGGCCATGTAGGGGGAGTCGGTCTCGATCATGATGTGGTCCAGGGGCACCGCGGCAATGACCTCCAAAGCCCGCCGGGCGTTTTTGAAGGTCACGTTCCCCGTGAACGATACCATCCAGCCCAGCTTGTCCACCGCCACCTTGGCGTCCTCGGCGGAGAGGGCGCAGCAGTGAAACACTCCCCGGGCCTTGGGGTGGGCCCGCACGATGTCCAGGGTGTCCTTGTGGGCGTCCCGGTCATGGACGATGGCGGGCAGGTCCAGTTCCTCGGCAAGGGAGAGCTGGGCGTCAAAGAAGTCCCGGCTGTTGGAGCGCTCCTCGGGCGTTTTCAGCCAGTAGTAGTCAAGCCCGATCTCCCCCACCGCCACGCATTTGGGGTGGGCGCAGAGCTTTTTGACCGCTTCCAGATCGGCAAGGGCGGCCCCCCCTAAATTCTCCGGGTGAAGCCCGGCGGCAAAATAAAGGAAGGGGAACCGCTCCGCCAAAACCAGGCTCTGCCGAGCGCTTTCCAGGTCGCACCCCGGGCAGACCACCAGCTCCACCCCTTTCCCGGGCAGACCGGTCAAAACCGCCTCCCGGTCCTCGTCAAACTGCTCCGTGTAATAATGGGCATGGGTATCAAATAAACGCATATCTTTTCCCTCAATGTCAAAACAGAGTTTCAAAATCTCATACGTTGATTATATCATCGCCGTCAACCCCCGCCCTTGACGGTCTCTTTTCCTTTTGATAGAATAACAAAAACTGACCCTTTGATATTTCCCAAAATGGAGCCAAACAAAAGGGCCAAAGGAGGCGCTTCCATGACCGAACTGACCCCCAGCTTTCACGACCAAAGCCCCCTCTACGACCAGCTCTACCGCTATATCGTGGCCCAGATCCGCTCCGGGGCCCTCCCCGCCGGGGAGAAGCTGCCCTCCAAGCGGCGGCTGGCGGAGCATTTGGGCCTGAGCCTCACCACCGTGGAGCGCTCTTACGGCCTTCTGACGGCGGAGGGCTATCTGGAATCCGCCCCCCGCAGCGGCTACCGGGTGGCCCCCTCGCTGACGGTGCTTTCCCCCGAAGTGCCGCCGGTGCCCCCCGCTCCCGAGGTGCGCCAAACCCTCAACGAGTGCTTTTCCACCTCGGCGGTGGACACCTCCGTGTTCCCCTATACCCTGTGGGCCAGATTGAGCCGGGAGGCGGTCTACCAAAATCCCGACCTTCTCCAGCGGGGGGAGGGCCAGGGCGACTGGGCCCTCCGGGGCGCTTTGGCGGGCTTTCTCCACCAGTACCGGGGGGTGAGCTGCACCCCTGAGCAGGTGGTCCTTGGTCCCGGTCTGGAGGGCCTTATGTGGGTGCTCCTCCAGCTTCTGCCCGGCACGGTCTTTGGCCTGGAGGACCCGGGCTATGCCTCCGTTCAGCGCCTGCTGGACAACCTGAACTGGCCCTACGAGCCCATCCCGGTGGACAGCCGGGGGATGTCGGTGGAGGCGCTGAGTCAGTCCGGGGCCGGCGTGGCCTATGTGACCCCCTCCCACCAGTTTCCCTTGGGCGTTACCACCCCCGTAGGGCGGCGGAGCGAGCTTTTGCGCTGGGCCTATGAAAAGCCGGGCCGTTATCTCATTGAGGACGACTATGACTCCGAGTTCCGCTACGCCACCCGGCCCATCCCCGCCATGCAGGGCATGGACCGGGGCGGACGGGTCATCTATATGGGCACCTTCTCCCGGACCATCGCCCCCTCCATCCGCATGGCCTATCTCATTTTGCCCCCCGGCCTGCTAGAGGTCTACCGGGCAAGGTTCGGCCACCAGAGCGCCACCGTCTCCCGCTTCGAGCAGGAGACACTGCGGCGGTTTTTGACCTCCGGGGCATACAGCCGCCACCTCCGCCGGGTGGGCAACCTCTACCGCAAGCGCCGGGACGCTCTGGTGTCCGCCCTGGAGGGCTGGGGCCAGGTCCGGGGGGCCGATGCGGGGCTTCATCTTCTGTTCACCCTTCCGGGAAGGGAGGAGGCAGACCTTGTGACGCGGGCGGCCCAGGCGGGCTACCGGGTCCGTGGCCTCAGCGAATACTGTCTCCGGGAAAAGCCTTTCCCCGGCACGCTGGTGCTGGGCTTCGCCGGCCTTCCCCAGGAACAGGCCAACCGGGCGGTGGGGGACCTCCGAAAGGCCTTTGAAATGTAAAAGGGAGGGGCAAGCCCCTCCCTTATAGCGCCTTTGTCTGCCGGATACCGTCGAAGTCCGTCGGATGTCAGAAAAAATGGCACTTACCGTCGAGTTACGGTAAGTGCCATTTATTTTTCTGCTTTCTTTACAATGGGAAGCAACGTTTCCGCTAACTCCAGAAGCAATTTCTCCTGAGCTGGAGTTAATTCGTTTTCGGCAGATAGCTCTGTAATAAGCGTTTCCTGAGGTAGGAGCGTTCGTCTGGCTAAGAAATCCAGAGAAACATCCAGAATATCCGCAATGCGCAAAAAGGTCCGCAAACTGGGCCGACTGGAACCACCTTCAATATGCGAAACGGACTCTGTGGCAAAACCCAGCTCTTCCGCCATTTGCTCTACCGTCATTCCTTTTTGCTTTCTGGCCATTTGGATCCGTTGACCAATCAGCTTTATATCCATTTGATATCTCCATATCTGTTGCATATCTTCCCTTGCAGTATACTTGATTTCTTCTTTGCACGGAATGAGTGGATAGATATATTTGTATCAGATAGATACAAGCGTGTCCGGTGGAGCTGTTTCTATTCAGTTAAAAAGAGAAGATGTGCTCCGCTCATAGCGGCGGTGTCTCCTTGCGGCGGGGGGCAGGCACCGTGCCCGAAGACCTGCTACGGAGTGCAGGTCGCAGGCCGCATTGCCTACCAGTAGGACAGCTTTGGGGAGTTTCCAAAGAGGGGCAACCGCAGTTGCCCTTCTTTGGTCGTTGGGGGAGAGAGTCCAGAGAGAGGGCGAATCGAAACGCCCTCTCTCTGGTGATTCTTGGGGGGTTCGGGGGGCTATTCTTGGCATCAAGAATAGCCCCCCGAAATATCGGGGAAAGGTATCTCTATGGAGGCTTTCTGTATGTATCATTTTTCATAAAGTCTCCCTTGACAAAATAAAACAAATGTTCTATAATGGAAGGGAGCAAACAGGAAAGGAGGGAGAACCGTGGAGGTCATGGACAAGCTGACCATTTTGGCCGACGCCGCCAAATATGACGCCGCCTGCACCTCCAGCGGGGTCACCCGGGGCGGCAAGGCGGGCACCATCGGCAACGCCGGCAGCTCGGGCTGCTGCCATACCTTCACCGCCGACGGGCGCTGCGTCTCTCTCCTGAAAATTTTGATGACCAACCACTGCTGCTACGACTGTGCCTACTGCGTGAACCGTAAGTCCAACGACGTGCCCCGGGCGGCCTTCACCCCCCGGGAGCTGTGCGAGCTGACCATCCAGTTTTACCGCCGGAACTACATCGAGGGCCTTTTCCTCTCCTCGGCGGTGCTGAAGGATCCCAATTTCACCACCGAGCGGATGATCGAGGCCCTGCGGCTCCTCCGCATCGAGTACCACTTCCACGGCTACATCCACGCCAAGGCCATCCCCGGGGCCGACCCGGGCCTCACCCATGAGCTGGGCCTGCTGGCCGACCGGTTGAGCGTCAACATCGAGCTTCCCTCCGAGCAGTCTTTGAACCTGCTGGCCCCCGACAAGACCAAAGCGGCTATTTTGAAGCCCATGGCCCAGATCCGGGACCGTTCGGAGCAGTCCAAGCAGGAGCTGAAGCTCTACCGCCACGCCCCTAAATTCGCCCCGGCGGGCCAGTCCACCCAGATGATCGTGGGAGCCACCCCGGAGACGGACCACCATATCCTGCACCTCACCGAAGGCCTTTATCAAAAGTACCACCTGAAGCGGGTTTTCTATTCCGCCTATATGCCCGTATCGGACAACAAGCTGCTGCCCGCTCCGGCAGGCTTCAAGCCGCCCCTCCTCCGGGAACACCGGCTCTATCAGGCGGACTGGCTCCTGCGGTTTTACGGCTTCACCGCCCGGGAGATTTTGGACGAGGACCACCCCAACTTCGACGCCGCCCTGGACCCCAAAAGCGACTGGGCCCTCCGCCACCCGGAGTTCTTCCCCGTGGAGATGAACCGGGCGGACTACGAGGCCATTTTGCGGGTCCCCGGTATCGGGGTCCGGGGGGCCCAGCGCATCGTCATCGCCCGCCAGCGGGGCCCCCTCACCTTTGAGGGGCTGAAGCGGCTGGGCATCGTCCTCAAGCGGGCCCAGTATTTCATCACCTGCTCGGGCCATATGCTCCCCGGTCTCCGGTGCAGCCGGGAGAGCGTCTACCGCCACCTCACCGGGCTGGAACAGGCGGGCCTGCCCGGGGAGAGCTGGCAGCAGCTATCCCTGTTCGACCAGAACGCTGGTTGACATAATATCAAATTCGTTGATTTTTCAGCCAGGAGGTGATACACTTGCAGCAGGTAGCCTACCGCTACGACGGCACCTTTGCCGGTTTTCTCACCTGTGTTTATGAAAGTTATGTAAACCATGAGCCGCCGGCGGCCTTTCTGCTGTCTGGGGACAGCCTGACCCTCTGGGAAGAGCGGGAGGTGGATGCCGATGAAGGGAAGGCCAAGCGGGTCTACGCCCGGCTGAAGCGGGTGTCCCCGGCGTTTCAGAAGCTTATCGCCCGGGGCTTCCTCACCTGCCTGCCCAACCGGGAGCTGGACCTTTATACCCTCATCCGCCGGGGCCTTGCCGAGGGGGACAGGGTGCGGAAGGACCTCAGTGACCCGGTGATGGCCCGGGTGAACCTGGCTCTCACCAAAATGTGGACCGAGTGGGACCATCTCAAGGGCTTTGTCCGCTTTTCCGAGCTGGACGGCGTGCTGGTGGGGGAGATCGAGCCCAAGAACCGGGTGCTGCCGCTGCTGGCCCCCCATTTTGCGGACCGTTTTTCCGGGGAGCAGTTCATCCTTTATGACCGCACCCACCGGGAAGCGATTTTTTATGTAAACTACAACTGGGCCATTTTGCCTATGGAGGAATTCTCCATGGGCGGGGCGGGGGAGGAGGAAAAGGCCTTCCGGGACCTGTGGAGAAGGTACTTTAGGACCATCTCCATCGAGGGGCGCTTCAATCCCAAATGTCAGTCCACCCACCTGCCCAAGCGCTATCGCCATGTGATGACGGAATTTGTGACGGATGAGGAAATGGAAACGGCCCCAACCGGGCAAGCTATGGAGGCATACGGCCCGGGGGAGAAAAATAAGGATATGGGAAGGGCCAAGGCCCTCAACGAAGGAGGCAAACACCATGTATGACATTTTAGTTGTGGGCGGCGGCACCGCTGGGCTTACCGCCGCCATCTACGCCCGCCGGGCGGGCCGGACGGTGCTGGTGCTGGAGAGCACCGGATTCGGGGGGCAGATCACCGCCTCCCATCTGGTGGAAAATTACCCCGGCATCCCGGCTGTCAGCGGTCTGGATTACTCGGACGCCCTCCTGAAGCAGGCCAAGGACCTGGGGGCGGAGACCAAGTTCGCCCAGGTCACTGGGGCGGAGCAGATCCCCGGCGGCTTCCGGCTCACCGCCGGGAAAAAGGAGTTTGAGGGCAAAGCCCTCATTTTGGCCACCGGAGCCAAACACCGGACCCTTGGCCTTCCCCGGGAGGAGGAGCTTGTGGGCCGGGGGGTCAGCTACTGCGCCGTCTGCGATGGGGCCTTTTTCAAGGATAAGGACACTGCCGTGGCGGGGGGCGGGGACAGCGCATTACAGTCCGCCCTGTTCCTTTCGGGGGTGGCGAAGTCCGTCGCCCTCATCCACCGCCGGGACACCTTCCGGGCCCAGGCGGCTTATGTGGAGGCGGCAAAGACCAAGGCCAACATCACCTTTGTCATGGACAGTAACGTCACCGCTCTGGAAGGGGAGAACACCCTCAACGCTATCACCCTGACGGACAAAAGCGGGGGGAGTAAAACCATCCCGGTGGAGGGTCTCTTCATCGAGGTGGGCCAGATACCGGACAACGGTCCCTTCGCCCAGTTGGCGGAATTGGACGGGGGCGGCTACTTTGCCGCCGGGGAGGACTGCCGCACCAAAACACCGGGCGTCTTTGTGGCCGGGGACTGCCGGAGCAAGGAGCTCCGCCAGCTCACCACCGCCGCCGCCGACGGCTCGGTGGCAGCCACGGCGGCCTGCCAGTGGCTGGACGAAAGATAACAAATGCCCGGAGACGGCAGCGCCGTCTCCGGGCAAGATGTATGTGGGGTGGTTTACCCAAGCTCCATGAGGAAGAAGTCTCCCTTCCCTGAGGGGGTGGTCCGTTCGTATTCCTCCAGGATGCGGAACCCTGCCTTCTCGTAGCTTTTTCTGGCCCGCTGATTGAAGGTGCGCACCTCCAGCCGCAGGGGCCAGCCGGGATAACGCCCGGCCCATGTTTCCCGGGCCAAAGCCAGTAGCTCCCCGCCCCGGCCCCTGCCGCAGAGGCCGGGGCGCAGGCCCACGGCCAGCATAATGTGGTCCTCTTTGGGCATAAACCGGAAGAAGCCGGCAAAGTGACCATCCTCTTCCAACGCGTAAAATTCCCGCTCCCGCAGCTCGGGCCGGGTGAGGCCCGAGCCTTCGGCCAGAGCCTTTTTCCAGCCCCCAAAGTCATAAATGTCATAGGGCGGCTCATACTTCCAGCCGGCCACCTCTTTGGCGTCCGACTCAGTAAAAGCCCGTACCTTAAATGCCATCCATCTCATTCCTCTCTGTCTGGATAAAAGGAAGGGCCGCCCTTTTGGCGGCCCTTCCGGTGTGCTTAATCGTCCCAGTCGGCGTAATCGTCGTACTCGGAGGGGCGGCAGCGCTTGCAGCCCAGCTTTTCACCGATATAGTAAAACCCCTCGGTGATCTTGTCCCAGTATGCGATAATGCAGCAGGCGGCAGCCGCCACGGCCAGACAAGCTCCTACGATCTTCAGCACAAAACGGGCAATTTTCATGTTCCCGTCGCCTCCTTTTTCAGTGTTATATTTAGTGTACACGATTTCGGAGGAAATTACAATCGTTTTCCGCTACTTTTTCCCTTGTAATTTTGAGAAAAATAAGATAGAATAGAACACGATATAATAGTTATACTGGGCCCAAGCTCAGGAAACAGTATTATGAGAACATGGAAGAAACTGCTTCTGGAAAGGAAGGGTTTTATGAAAGTGCAAACCGAAAAGGGCGTCATCACGGTCAGCAGCGACGTCTTTACCAACATTACCGGAGCCGCCGCCACCAACTGCTATGGGGTGAAGGGTATGGCCATCCGCTCGGCCACCGACGGACTGGTCCATCTCCTGCGCCGGGAATCCATGGCCAAGGGCGTGAAGGTGACTTACAACGGGGACGGCACCATCTCTCTGGAGCTCCACATCATTGTGGACAATGGTGTGAACCTGATGGCCATTTCCCGGGCCATTATGGAGCGGGTCAAATACGACGTCAGCCGGACCACCGGTGTGGCAGTCAAGAGCGTGGACGTCTTCATCGACTCCATGGTCATCGGCTGAAAGGGAGGAACGCCATGATTACGACTATCGACGGGGCATTGTTTGCCCGCATGATCGTCCACGGCTCGGCCTGTATCAGCGCCCAAAAGCAGCAGATCAACGAGCTGAACGTCTTCCCGGTCCCTGACGGCGACACGGGCACCAATATGTCCATGACCATGTCCGCCGCCAGTGAGGAGATGGGCAAAAAGCCCTACGCCAAGGTGGGCGACGCCGCCAACGCCACCGCCAACGCCCTCCTCCGGGGGGCCCGGGGCAACTCCGGAGTCATCCTGTCCCTTCTCTTCCGGGGCTTTTCCAAGGCCGTGCGGGAGAAGGATACCATTGACGGCCGGGACCTGGCCATCGCGTTGGACTTCGGCGTGGCCGCCGCCTACAAGGCGGTGATGAAGCCCGCCGAGGGCACCATTTTGACGGTTTCCCGGCTCTCCGCCGCGGCGGCCGCCGCGGCCGCCCGGGAGGATCCCGCCGCCGAGTTTGTGCTGGAAAAGGCCATTGCCGAGGGCATGGTGGCCCTGGAGCACACCACCGAGCAGAACCCTGTTCTTAAGAAGGCCGGGGTGGTGGACTCGGGAGGCAAGGGCTTTCTGGTGATTTTGCAGGGGATGCTGGACGAGATGCGGGGCCTGCCCATGCCTGAGGGGGCCAATGCTCCCGAACCCAAAAAGACGGGGGCCGATTTTGCCTCCCTGGGGGATGAGGACATCACCTTTACCTATGATACCGTGTTTATCGTCCGCAAGGACGACCCCAACGTGAATCTGGAGCCATACCGGGCCTATTTGAACTCCATCGGCGACAGCCTTGTCATCGGGGAAAGCGACGAGGAGTTCAAGGTCCACGTCCATACCGACACCCCGGGCGCCGCATTGACCGAAGGTCAGAAGTACGGCACCCTGGAGCTTGCCAAGATCGAGAATATGCGCACCCAGGCCGAGGATCTGGCGGCGGGCAAGCACGTTCAGTCCACCGACGACCTGGACGCCATCGAGGCCGAGCTGGAAGCCGGCGAGGCGCAGGAACCCATTATTGCCGCCCCCGAGAAGAAGTACGGCGTGGTGGCTGTCTGCGCCGGCGAGGGTCTGGCCGCCGTTTTCAAGGACTTGGGGGTGGACAACGTCATTTCCGGCGGGCAGACCATGAACCCCGCCACCGAGGACATCCTCCGGCAGATCAACGCCACCCCCGCCGAGATCGTGCTGGTGCTGCCCAACAACAAGAACATCATCATGGCCGCTGAGCAGTGCGTGGGCCTTGCCGAGGGCAAGCAGGTGGTGGTGGTCCCCAGCAAGACCATTCCCCAGGGAATTTCCACCCTGCTGGTCATGGATCCCGACGCCGATGTGGAGACCAATGTGGCCGCCATGACCGAGGCCATGTCCGCCGTCTCCACCGCCGAGGTGACCTACGCCGCCCGGGACAGTGATTTCGGCGGCTTCAAGATCAAGCACGGGGACCACATGGCCCTTCTCAACGGCCAGCTTTTCGACACCCAGAAGAACCAGGATAAGCTCCTCAAGAAGCTGGCAAAGGAGGATACCTTCCAGAACGCCGAGTTCATCAACATCTACTACGGCGAGGACGTGAAGGAGTCCGACGCGGAAAAGACCCTGAAAATCTTTTCTGAGGCCTGCCCCAAGGCGGAGATCACCCTCCTCTCCGGCGGCCAGCCCGTCTATTATTACATGATTTCCGCGGAGTAACGAAGAGCGGAGGCAAGGGGCTGTGAGGGAGCTTGGACCGGAGCGAGGGCGAGCGATGGGGCCAACGGCCCCGGAGACCAGCCCGAGTCGTAGGGAAAGCGACCGAGCGACCAGACCCTTGCGCAGCTCGACAGCCCCGGGAGTACCCCGAGCAAAACGGCAATTTATCACCAAGGGGGCCTTCGGGCCCCCTTGTGTTCCATTTTGAAAACGAGGCGAAACGATACAAATGTTAGGCATCATCGACGTGGGCGGCGGTATGCGGGGGTCCTTCACCGCCGGCCTTTACGACTATCTCAATGACCAGGGCCTCCAGCCTTTCGACTATCTCATCGGAGTGTCGGCGGGCAGCGCCAACATGGTCACTTACCTGGCAAAGCAGCGGGGCCGGAACCTGCGGTTCTATCTGGACTACGCCTTCCGGAAGGAGTATATGTCCATGCACCATATGGCCCGCACCGGCTCCTATATTGACCTGGATTATATCTATACCACCCTCTCCGGCCCCGGCGGGGAGGACCCGGTGGACCTGACCGCCTTCAACGCCGACCCCGCCCGGTACGAGGTGGTAGTTACCGACGCCGCCACGGGAGACCCGGTCTATTACGACAAGGCCCTGATGGAAGACGGCAATTTCGACGTCATCAAAGCCTCCTGCTGTGTCCCCGGGGCCTGCCGGCCCTACCCGGTGATGGGGAGGTTGGGCTTTGACGGCGGGGTGGCCGACCCAGTGCCTTACAAGCGGGCCCTGGCCGAGGGCTGTGACCGGATCGTGGTGCTCCTCACCCGCCCGGCGGACTACCTGCGGCCCCTTCTGGACCACCGGGAGATGATGGAGAAGGCCATGGGCCGCTGGCCCAACGCCTATGGCGCCCTCCTCCGGCGGAGCGTCCGCTACAACCGGGATGTGGCGGCGGTGAAGGAGTTGGAGCAGGCGGGCAAGGCTCTGCTCATCGCCCCTTCGGATATCGGCGGCATGTCCACCCTCACCAGAGACAAGGCGGCGGTGGAGCGGCTCTACCACATGGGCTACGGGGAAGGCCCCAGGCTCATGGAATTCATCGCGCGGGGTTGACTTTCCCCGCCCCTTGACGTACAATAGGGTGCAAATCCTTCCAAAAAGGGGGCAGAGAGCCTTGAAACAGAGAAAATACGGTACGGGCCGGGTCATCCCTGCCCATCCGCGACCTCGACCTTGACCGTTCGGGGGATCGACTGACCACACTACATTGAAAAGGAAGGAAGCTATTATGGCACAGGACAATAAAAAGCAGGTGGAGCAGATCACCGATATGGATGTGGACTTCACCCAATGGTATACCGACGTTTGCAAAAAAGCGGAGCTCATCGACTACTCCAGCATCAAGGGTATGTTCATTTACCGCCCCTACGGCTACGCCATTTGGGAGAACATTCAGCGTATTTTGGACGATGAGTTCAAGAAGACGGGCCATGAGAACGTGTATCTTCCCATGCTCATTCCCGAGAGCCTTTTGCAGAAGGAGAAGGACCACGTGGAGGGATTCGCCCCCGAATGCGCCTGGGTGACTATGGGCGGTATGGACAAGCTGGAGGAGCGCTACTGCATCCGCCCCACCTCTGAGACCCTCTTCTGCGAGCATTACGCCAACATCATCCACTCCCACCGGGACCTGCCCAAGCTCTATAACCAGTGGACCTCGGTCCTGCGCTGGGAGAAGACCTCCCGGCCCTTCCTCCGCCACCGGGAGTTCCTCTGGCAGGAGGGCCACACCATGCACGCCACCGCCGAGGAGGCCATCGCCGAGACCGAGCAGATGTTCAACATCTACGCCGACTTCTATAAGGACGTGCTGGCCATCCCCGTGGTGAAGGGCCGCAAAACGGACAAGGAGAAGTTCTCCGGGGCCGAGGCCACCTACACCGTGGAGTGCATGATGCACGACCGCAAGGCCCTTCAGGGTGGCACCTCCCACTACTTCGGGGACGGCTTTGCCAAGGCCTTCAACATCACCTTCACCGGCAAGGACAACCAGCTTCACAACCCCTACCAGACCTCCTGGGGCGTGTCCACCCGGATGATCGCCGGCATCATCATGGTCCACGGCGACAACAACGGCCTGGTGCTGCCCCCCCGGGTGGCCCCCACCCAGGTCATCGTCATCCCGGTGGCCCAGCACAAGGAGGGGGTCATTGAGGCCAACACCGCCGTCATGGAGCGGCTGAAGGCCGCCGGGCTCCGGGTGAAGATGGACGACAGCGACCAGTCCCCGGGCTGGAAGTTTGCCGAGTACGAGATGAAGGGCGTGCCCATTCGTCTGGAGCTGGGGCCCAAGGATATGGAAAAGAACCAGTGCGTCCTGGTCCGCCGGGACACCGGGGAGAAGATCTTTGCCTCCCTGGACGGCATCGAAGATACCGTGAAGAAGCTGCTGGACGACATTCACGACGGCCTCTACGCCAAGGCCCTCAAGAACCTGGAGGAGAACACCTACCCCTGCGCTTCCCTGGAGGAAGTGAAGGAGAAGATGCAGGCGCGGGGCGGCTTTGCCAAGACCATGTGGTGCGGCGAGCTGGCCTGCGAGCTTCGCATGAAGGAGGAGGCGGGGGTTTCCTCCCGCTGTATCCCTCTGGAGCAGGAGCACCTTTCCGACACCTGCGCCATCTGCGGCAAACCCGCCAAGCACATGGTCTATTGGGGCGTGGCGTATTAAGAGAAGCGCGGAGAACAGGACAGCCGAGGGGATAGCGCCGGAGCGGAGCGAAATATGCGATGGGCAAAGCCCAGAGCAGATTTTGCGCAGTCGGAGAAGCTATATCCCGAGGCGACCTGTCCTGTCTCGCAGCGTGACAGTGAGAAGCGCGGAGAGACGGGCAGCGAGGGCGCTTGGACCGGAGCGAGGCCGAGCGCAGGGCCACTT